>CAYWXF010000035.1:0-18806 GCA_964462025.1 uncultured Pseudomonas sp.
AAAGGTTTCAAAAAACCAGGTGGTGTGGGCCAGATGCCACTTGGTCGGGCTGGCATCTGGCATCGACTGCAGGATCATATCTTCGGCACTGAGCCATTCCGTCAGTGCCAGCGTCTGTTGACGTACCCGTTGATAATCGTTAAGCAATGTTTAGTTCCCTGGTAGTCCTGCCAGCAGGCCGGCCATATCATCGGCGTGCTCTTCTTCCTGCGCCAGAATATCTTCCATAATACGGCGCGAGGTCGGATCCTGATCACCCAGGTAACGGACAATCTCACGGTAGGTATCAATGGCGATGCGTTCAGCCACCAGATCTTCTTCAATCATTTCACGTAAATTATCGCCCTCGATAAACTCAGCATGGGCGCGGCTTGACAGGCCCTCGGGGGAGAAGTTTGGTTTACCGCCCAGTTGCACAATGCGTTCCGCGATGCGATCGGCGTGTTCCTGCTCTTCTTCCGCATGCTCCAGGAACTCTTCGGCGGCGACTTCGGCATGAATGCCGTCGGCACGGAAATAATGGCTTTTATAACGTAAGGTGCAGACAATTTCGGTAGCAAGCGCTTCGTTCAGAATCTGAATCACATTCTCACGGTTGGCGGAGTAACCCTCGGTAACCGCACCCTTATCGATGTGCTTGCGGGCCCGCTCACGAATGGTCTTAATGTCAGTCAGAAATGGTTGATCAGTCATGCTATTTTCCTCTCCGTTTTTGGCGTTAAGGTGCAGATAGTCATGCACATCCGTTTACTCATACTATTTATAATAGGCCAAAATGGCAAACCAGGAGAACTTTCAGCGGCTGTACTATCCTTAGTGTTTTGTACCAAAGCGGGGAGGTTTCTGGTTGCCGATACTGAGCCCTGACAACTGGACTTTATGGCAGGCGATTGCCATTTTTATCGCGGCTGCCGTGGCGATTGCAATCGCCGGCATCCGCATTACCCGGGCGGTCGATCAACTGGCTGATCAGACCGGCATCGGTGAAGCTGCCGCCGGTGCCATCCTGCTTGGGGCGTCGACTTCGCTGGGAGGCTCGGTATTGTCGGTGACAGCAGCCTGGGGCGGTAATGCGGAGCTGGCGGTAAGCAACGCACTGGGCGGTATTGCCGTGCAGACCTTTTTCCTGGCGGTGGCCGATATGAGCTATCGCAAGGCGAACCTTGAGCATGCGGCGGCTTCGGCCCCCAATATGATGCAAAATGCGCTGCTGATTTCGCTGTTGTCACTGATTTTGCTGGCGCCGTTTTTACCCGATGTCACGGTTTGGGGCATTCACCCCGTCACACCGGTATTACTGGGCTTCTATGGTTATAGCATCCGGCTGGTTCACCAGGCGCGCGATACACCGATGTGGCATCCGGTAAGCACCCGGGATACCCGTGAAGACAAACCCGACGAAAGTAGTTTTCAGTCCAGTCTGAGTGGTTTATGGGGTGAGTTTATTATTCTGATGCTGATACTCGGCTTTGCCGGCTGGATTCTGGAGCCCTCTGCGACCGTCATTGTTCAGCAAACCACACTCACCAATACCATAGTCGGCGTATTACTGACGGCCGTCAGCACCTCGATTCCCGAACTGGTAACCTCCATTGCGGCAGTGCGCCGGGGCGCTTTGACCCTGGCGGTGGGCGGGATTATCGGTGGAAATGCATTCGATACGTTGTTTACCGCGGCCTCGGATATCGCTTACCGGGAAGGCTCGGTTTATCACGCGATTAGTGATGGCACCAAGTTCTGGATGGCGTTGACCTTACTGATGTCGGGCATACTGATGATGGGGCTGCTGCGTCGCGAGCGCCGCGGTATTGGCGGTATCGGACTGGAGAGCTTTACCATCATGGTGTTGTACTTGCTGGGGGTGGGGCTGCTAATTACCGGGCTGGCAGGTTAATAGGGATGGCGGTGAAATGATTCATTGACATTAACTCCAATAGGCGTACACTCCTCGGCGTCGGATAGAAAAATATTTATTTAGATACTCCACTTCGTTGCACATTATTCGTAATCACATCGTCCTGTAGTTTTAAGTTTCAGTTATTTTTTTCCCCGCATTATCGCCTCTGAAAGGGCTTATTAACTACACAGGATTTATCATTATGTCTAATACAATTACTGGTTCAGTAAAATGGTTCAACGAAGCTAAAGGTTTCGGTTTCATCGAGCGCGAAAACGGCGCTGACGTATTCGCTCATTTCAGCGCAATCGCCAGCACTGGCTTCAAAACGCTGGCTGAAGGCCAACGCGTTGAGTTTTCTGTAACTCAGGGTCCTAAAGGCCCACAGGCAGAAAACATCGTAGCGATCTAAATCGCCTGCGAAAACCTTTAAAAAGGCAAGCCCTTACCGGCTTGCCTTTTTTCGTTTCTACTCTGCAGAAACATCGACTATCCTTATTGTTGTCAATCGCTTAATCGTTGGAGGAATCTGGATGTCTGTACTGCAGGAATTTAAAAAGTTTGCGCTGCGCGGCAATGTTGTGGACATGGCAGTGGGTATTATTATCGGCGCTGCTTTCGGTCGCGTTGTGCAATCTTTCGTCGCAGACATCGTCATGCCGCCATTAGGGGTCATGATCGGTGGCGTCCATTTTTCCCAACTTGCGGTGGTGCTCCAGGAAGCCACTGAAACCCAACCGGAAGTTGCTATTTTTTACGGTAAGTTCATTCAGACTACGGTCGATTTCATTATTGTAGCCTTTGCTATTTTTATTGCGATTAAAGTGATGAACTCACTGAAGAAAAAGCAGGAAGAAGCACCAAAAGCTGCACCTAAGCCATCTGGTCAGGAAGTACTCCTGACAGAAATCCGTGACCTGCTGCAGCAATCCAGTGATGCGAAAAAGTAGTTAAAATGACTACTATCCAAACCCAGCCTCAGGATGTAATTGACCAGACCAAAGCCTGGGTTGAGCAGCTGATCGTGAAATATTCGATCTGTCCGTTTGCCCGCCGCGAGGTTGACCGTGACAGCATCCGCTACGTTGTTAGTGGTTCGTCACGCTTGCCCGGCGTTTTAGAAGATTTAATTGCCGAATGCGACTATCTGGATCAGCATCCGGATACTGAAACCACCATGTTAATTATCCCGGCCGGATTTGAAGGGTTCTGGGGCTACCTGGATCTGGTGGATGTAGCCAACGAGCTAATCTGTCAGCAAGGCTATGAAGGCGTTTATCAGTTAGCCAGCTTTCATCCCGATTACTGCTTTGACGGCGAGCCTGAGGATGATCCTGCCAATTATACCAATCGGTCACCCCATCCGGTTTTACATATTCTGAGGGAAGCCAGCCTGGAACGCGCGCTCGCAGCATACAGTGAACCTGAATCAATTCCCGATCGCAATATTGCATTTTCCCGGCGTAAAGGGCGGCAATTTTTCGCTCAGCTGTTGGCCGATATCGCCGGTCAGGGTAAGGCAAAGTCTGAACGCTGAATATGAAAGACCGCTTGTCACAAGGGCTATGGCAGTCTAAGCTCAATATTATAACTTTCTACTGACAAGAAGGGAGACATGAGCGATGACGGCTGGGTACGCCAATATAGACTAGTCTGGCTGCTTGCCGGAGCCGTTATCTATTTCCTCGGCGCGCGCCTGTCGATGGCGACCTTTTCACTGGGACCTGAAAATTTAGCCTTGGTATGGTTGCCTTCCGGTATCGGCCTGATGATGGTAAAGTTTTTTGGCTGGCGGGCACTGCCTTTTATTTTTATCGCTAGTTTTACCGCCAACATCCCGGGTATGTCCTTATTTGGTGCGGTAATCAACTATACCCATACCGGCATTTCCGCTGCAGCCAATACCATTGAAAGTGCTCTGGCTTATTACTTACTATGCCGGGTGCTGCCCGATGGCATGCGGCGTTTTGCAGATGTCTTTCCGTTTCTGCTTGTTGTTTGTCTGATTCCCACCGCCCTGAATGCTTCAGTTCTTGTCCCTAATCTTTTATGGGGCGGTTATATTCAGTTGGCAGATGCAAAGTGGCTATGGATGATGCTGGTGCTGACTAACAGCCTGGGAATTCTTATTGTTTATCCGTTGTTCACAGCATTTAGCCGAATCGAGCCCGTGGACATCGGGCAGATGGCACGCTGCTTCAGTCTGTTTATTATATGTCTCGGCCTGGTGTATCTGGCATTCACTCTGTTCCGGGGATTTATTTTTCTGTTGTTTCCCGCGCTGCTGTTTCTGGCGGTTCAGGGGCGACGGGGAACGGCTTATATAACCCTTACCCTAACCATTTGTCTGATTGTTGCGATGGCTTCGCAAGATCCCGGGCCTTTTGCGACCGGGGATATGGCGGAAACACGTCTGCTGTTGCTGACTTTTATGTATACCCTCGCGATTCTGGTGTTGAGTTCAGAGCTGCATCACCGTGAACTGATGAGCACCACCTCGGCCAAAGATAGCTGGCGGCATAAAGCCAACCACGACCCGCTAACCGGACTTGGCAACCGGCTGTTATTTATGCCGTTGCTGGAAAATGAGATGAAGCGGGCCGAACGTATGGATAGGCCATTCTCGCTGGCATTGATCGATATTGACCACTTTAAAGAAATAAACGACAAATACGGCCACATGGCAGGCGATCAGATCCTGCAGGAATTCTCGCAGTTATTACTCAGTTCGTTGCGGGATATCGATGTCGCCGCGCGGGTGGGCGGGGATGAATTTACTGTGCTGTTCCCTGAGTCACCGGTCACTGATGCTGAGAACGCCCTGAAGCGACTGCGGGAAGAAATAGAGAAGCTGGATATTACCGTTAAAGATACCCCGATTACATTCACCATCAGCGTGGGGCTGGCGCAATTTCATCCGGAGCGTTTTGCTTCTGCCGACAGCCTGTTATCAAAGGTTGATTACTTGCTGTATCAAGCCAAGCACGAGGGGCGTGATCGGATCCAGATTCAGGATTAGGCATCGCGCGGCAGGCCCCGTTCCACCGCACGCACCAGCCGCAAAACCTGCTTCGCGGGTTGCACAGCGGCACTGCGCTGACGCTCCAGCGCCCAGTCAATATGTTCCTGAACCATGGCAGACACCTGATCGCGGCGCGCCTCCAGCGCAGCAATAATAGCCGGATCAGTGGGAGCATTGCCGAGACCGACAGCGAGATTCCGGGTCCAGCGTTCAAAGCCAATCCGGCGGATCGGCGAACCCTCAGTGCGGGACAGAAAGGTTTCTTCGTCCCATTCCCACAATTCGAGCAGTTCGGGCGCATGCAGGTGCTGGCGCGGAGAGAAGTCCGCTTCATCGGTTAGCTGGGCATAACGGTTCCACGGGCAGATTAACTGACAGTCATCGCACCCGTAAATACGGTTACCAATTAACGGGCGTAGCGATTCAGGAATGGCTGTTTTTAGTTCAATCGTCAGATAGGAAATACAGCGCCGGGCGTCCAGAATATAGGGTTCGACGATCGCCTGGGTTGGGCAAATCGTGATGCAGGCTTTGCAGGTGCCACATTTTTCAGCCACGGGCTTATCGACAGGTAACGGCAAATTAACCAGCAGCTCACCGAGGAAGAACCACGAGCCGCCTTTTTCATCAAGTACCAGGCTGTGCTTGCCGGTCCAGCCGAGTCCGGCCTTAACCGCCAGCGGCCGCTCCATTATCGGCGCTGAGTCCACGAAAGGACGAAAATCCAGCTCAGCGCAGGCTTCTTTAATCCGGTCACCCAGTTGCTTCAGCCGTTTGCGCATTAACTTATGATAATCGCGTCCCAGGGCGTAGCGGCTGATATATCCCAGCCGCGGGTTTTTAAGGGTTTTGGCAAAACCGGCTTCGGCCGGCAGGTAGTTCATGCGTACTGAGATTGCCCGCACACTTCCAGGGTGCAACTGTTCGGGGTGGGCGCGCAGGTCGCCGTGGCGTTCCATATAATCCATCTCGCCGTGCATGCCCGCGTCCAGCCAGCGCTGTAAATGCTCCTGCTCGGCACTCAGATCAAGATCGGCAATACCGACCTTCTGAAAGCCTAGCTCAGCGCCCCAGCGCTTAATATCGGCAGCGAGTTGATGAAAATCCATGGATTACGTCTTATGCTTGAGTGATACGCCTAAAATACCAAAAAACGACGAGGAATTCACTGATGGCACTAAGCAGGTCGCAGCTTATTTACCGCACTGAACAGGTTCGCGAGGGCGAACAGGATGCCGCAGCCAGTCTTGATATCAGCGAAAAACAACTTATGCAGCGGGCGGCACAGGCCTGTCTGGAGCATATCCGCCAAATTCAGCAGTTACCTGCGCGGCTGCTGATCCTCTGTGGGCCGGGCAATAACGGTGGCGACGGCTGGGTGCTGGCAAGGCTGGCACGGGACGCTGGCTATGAGGTGCAGCTCGCCGCAGCGGACCCGTCCAGCGCGCTGGCAAAGCAGGCCTGCGAGGTCTGGCGCGAACAGGGCGGTAAGGTAACGGCCCTGGCTGACGTCAGTGACAGCGTATTGGCCGGGACAGATGTTATTGTCGATGCTTTGCTTGGTACCGGGCTAAGCCGTGAGCTCAGCGATGACTACCTGCAGCTCACGGAACAACTCAACGATTTTTCTGCCGGTAACCGGGTTTACGTGCTGAGTGTGGATTGTCCTACCGGACTCAATAGTGACACCGGTCAGCCTATGCCAGTTGCCGTCAAGGCTGATGCCACGGTCACTATGGTAGCGCTGAAGGCAGGCCTGGTTACCGGCCAGGCAGCGACTTACTGTGGTGCACTGGAACTGGCGGAACTGGGTATTGGTGAAGCCTTTCAGCGGCGTCAGCGTCCCGTTGCGACCAGCATCAATGCCGGTCAGGTTAGTGGGCGCTTACAACCGAGGGAGGCGTCTTCCCATAAGGGGCAGCATGGTCATGTGCTCATTGTTGGCGGTTATAAGGGCATGTCCGGCGCGGCCATTATGGCTGGCCAGGCGGCGTTGCGCTGTGGCGCTGGCAAGGTCAGTGTGCTGACCCATCCGCAGAGCCATGCCATTGTTGCCGGTGCTCAGCCCGAGCTGATGGTACATCCGCTTGATGCTGCTACTGCCGACGACAGTAACCTCGAACGCTTGCTCAGCCAGGCTGATGTGGTGGTCCTTGGCCCGGGGCTGGGTCAGGATGGATGGGGCCAGTCCTTGTTTGATCAAATCAGCAACTGGGACGGCTGTCTGGTGATGGATGCTGATGCGCTGAACTTACTGGCGATCAGTAAACAAAAGCCGACGGGGGCCGCCAGCTGGTTGCTGACACCGCATCCGGGCGAGGCTGGGCGCCTGCTGGAATGTCCGGCAACTGAAATTGAACAGGACCGTTATGCCGCAGTCCGTAAGCTGGCAGACAAATTTAACGCACAGGTATTACTCAAAGGGGCTGGCAGCCTTATTGCCGCACCCGGCGACAGTCTGATTCAGGTTTGCCGGCAGGGGTCGCCGGCGTTAGCGACCGGCGGATCCGGCGACGTACTGAGCGGTATTATTGGTGCCTTGCTGGCGCAACAGCTGCCTGTGGAGGAGGTGCTGGGGATAGCTGCCTGGCTGCATGGCAGCGCCGGCGAGCTTGCTGCACAACAAGGGGAACGTGGTACACTACCGACCGATTTGCTGTATTTTTTACGACGGCTGGTTAACCCGCACCAGCAACTGACCTCGCTTACGGATAACGCATGACTGCAGTAACTTTATTTCTGGCTGATGAAGCGGCACTGCTGGCGGTGGCCTCGCGCCTGGCCAAAGCCACTGAACGGCTGCCAGGCAAAGCCGACGGCGTTGGCCTGACACTTTTTCTATATGGTGAGCTGGGTGCCGGAAAAACCACGTTCAGTCGCGGCTTTATTCAGGAACTCGGCCATCAGGGCAAGGTCAAAAGTCCTACATACACCCTGGTGGAAAGTTATGATTTGCCCAACTGGCAGGTCCATCACTTTGACCTGTATCGCCTGGCCGATCCGGAAGAACTTGAATTTATGGGCATTCGTGATTACCTTGGCAACAACAGGATTATTCTGGCTGAGTGGCCGCAACGTGGAAAGGGCTACTTGCCGGACCCGGATATAACGATAAATATTGATTATGCGGACACCGCACGATCAATGACATTAACTGCGCTAACACAACGGGGTCGGGAACTTCTCGATACATTCTGATGCATCGCTGGCTTGTGGGGATACTGGCATGCTTCGCCGCGCTTACGCTGGCGCCGGCTTATGCCAACACTATTGAAAACATTCGGGTCTGGCCCGCGCCGGATAATACCCGCGTGGTTTTTGATCTGTCCGAAACCCCAGCTTTCAGTTACTTCACCTTGTACGACAGCAAGCCTTACCGCCTGGTCATTGATTTTGAGAACACCAGCCGCAAAGTAGACGTCAGTAAAGTGCCGACAGACTCGCTGCTGATTAGCAAGATTCGCCTGAGTACCCCCAAAAATAAGCAAAGCACCCGTATTGTTTTTGAATTAACAGAAAAAGTGGATCCTTCGGTATTCCCGCTGGCCGCGAATGATCGCTACGGAGAACGGCTGGTGGTGGATCTGCCTGGCCGTTCGATTGCCCGCAGCGCACCAGTGCTGAGGGCCAGCGATCTGAAAGAGCGCAAAGTGACTGTGGCAATTGATCCGGGGCACGGCGGCGATGACCCTGGCTCGATTGGTCCGGGCGGTACCTACGAAAAGCATGTGGTACTGAAAATTTCCCGGGCGCTGGCCGATATGATTAATGAAGATCCTGCCATGCAGGCTTATCTGATTCGTTCCGATGATTATTATGTCGGTTTAAAAGCCAGAACCCGTAAAGCGGAAGAAATTAAAGCCGATTTGCTGGTATCCGTGCACGCTGACGCCTTTACCACGCCACAGCCGAGGGGCGCCTCGGTGTGGGTTCTGTCAAACCGGCGGGCTAATAACGAAATGGGCCGTTTGCTGGAAGATAAAGAGCGTTTGTCGGATGTGCTGGGTGGGGTTGAGATCAGCATCCAGACCGATGATACCTACGGCTACCTGAACGAAGCCCTGGTTTCTATGTCAATGGACCATGCTATGGCCAGCGGTTATGAAGCCGCCGAAGAAATCATCAACGAGATGAAAAAGATAACCCGCATGCACAAGAGTAAACCGCAACATGCCAGCCTGGCGGTGCTTACTTCAGGTAGTGTGCCATCGATGCTGGTTGAAACCGGTTTTATTTCGAATCCGGAAGAAGAGCGGCTGTTACTTAGCAATAAACACCAGCAACAGATCGCCCGTGCCGTCTATCATGGCGTTCGCAGTTACTTTACCCGCAAGCCACCGGACGGAACCTATTTTGCCACCAACCGCGCCAGCAAGCATGTGGTGAAATCCGGTGAGTCGCTGTCGGTACTGGCTGAGCGCTATAACACCTCAGTGCAGGCCATTAAAGAACGCAATAAACTGAAGAGTTCCATGCTGAAAGTCGGTCAGGTACTCGATATTCCGTCACCCGGATAGGTTAAGCGATGCCAATACACCTTCTGCCCGTCGCCCTGGCGAATCAGATAGCCGCCGGTGAGGTGATCGAGCGGCCCGCATCGGTCGTAAAAGAGCTGGTTGAAAACAGTCTGGACGCCGGTGCTGATCAGATTTCCGTTGAGGTTGAACAGGGCGGTCGGCGACGCATTCGCATTCGTGACAATGGGGCCGGCATAGACAAAGCCGAACTGCCGCTGGCACTCAGCCGCCACGCCACCAGCAAGATAAGTTGCCTGGCTGATCTTGAGGCGATTATGAGTATGGGTTTTCGCGGCGAGGCACTGGCCAGTATTGCTTCGGTCTCGCGGTTACGGCTGATCTCAAAGCCCGCCAGCCAGCCCGAAGCCTGGGAGGCCTGGGTTGAAGGCCGCGATATGCAGGCGCAACTGGCGCCGGCCAGCCACCCCGATGGCACCACTGTAGATGTGCAGGATTTATTCTTTAACACGCCGGCGCGGCGCAAGTTCTTGCGCACGGATAAAACCGAATTTGGTCATATTGATGAGGTGATCCGGCGTATCGCCCTGGGTCGCTTTGATATCCGGCTGAATCTCAGTCATAACCAGAAACTCATCCGCAGCTATCCGGCGGCGTCCAGTAAAGAGCAGTCGCTGAGCCGGTTAACCAAAGTCTGTGGTCCCGCTTTTACTGATCATGCGATTTATCTTGAGCAACAAGCCGGACCGGTGCGTCTGCATGGCTGGATTGCGCCAGCCGCGCATTGTCGCCATCAGGGCGATGTGCAATATTTTTACGTGAATGGCCGCATGATGCGGGATCGATTACTCGCGCATGCGATTCGCCAGGCGTATGCCGACGGACTCAGTGAGGAACGGAGTCCGACCTTTGTGCTGTACCTTGAATTGCCGCCAACCGATGTTGACGTTAATGTGCATCCGGCCAAACACGAAGTGCGCTTCCATCAGGCGCGGCAAATTCATGATTTTGTGTTACAGAGTCTGCGTCCGGCGCTTGCTGATGCAACGCGCCCCGCACCGACGCCCGCTGCGCACCGGTATCAGCCGGCCGCGGCTGGCCTGCGGCAGCAACTACAGGAACTCAAGCCCGCGGCGGCAACACCCTTGCCCGGTATCATGGGCGGCAGGCCTGCGCCGGCACCAGCTGTGCCTTCCCGCAGCGGCGGCTACCAGGTGCTGCAGGTGGTTGCCGACCGCTTTGCGCTGCTCAGTGACCCGGGCGCAAGCGAGCCGCTGGCGTTGCTGGATTTGCAGCGGGTTCAGCAACAGCAATTGGCCCGCCAACTGGCGTCGCAATGGCAGACTGGCCTGGCCGGCCAGCCGTTGCTGATCCCGGTCCAGGTTACCGATCCGGATGATTGTAGGCGACTGCGCGCTACAGATACTCAGCGTCTGGCGCGGTTAGGGGTGCAGCTTAGCACCAGTGGCCGCCAGCTCATGGTGCAACAGGTGCCCGCACCACTGCGGCAAACCGATGTCAGCCGTACCCTGCTGAAACTGATTAGTTTTCTGCCCGCCTCGCAGGACGAGCCCGCGCCCGAACTCTGGTCCTGGCTGGCCTTGCAACAGGTTGCCTGCCATTACAGCGCCACGCGCGCTGAACACTGGTTGCAGGTGTGGCGTGATGAACTTGGCCAGCCCGGCGATCTGCTGTTGCCGCTGCCACTGCCCGATCTCCCGGAGGCATTACGATGAACCAACCCGGAGTAATTTGTCTTTACGGCCCTACGGCGGCGGGTAAAACCGGCCTGGCCATTGAGCTGTGCCGGCAGCTGCCCTGCGATATTATTTCGGTCGACTCAGCGTTAATCTACCGCGGCATGGATATTGGCACCGCAAAACCGACCGCAGCCGAGCTGGCGCAAGCTCCGCACCGGCTGATCGATATCTGCGATCCCGCAGAGAGCTATTCCGCGGCTCAGTTTGCCCGGGACGCGCGCAGCCACATAGACGGCATTATTGAAAAAGGCCGTATTCCGCTGCTTGTGGGCGGCACCATGCTTTATTTCAAGGCGCTGCTGGAAGGTATGTCACAGCTGCCGGAAGCGGACCCGGCTATCCGTCAGCAGCTGCAGGCATTACTTGAAGAGCAGGGCAGTGATTACCTGCATAGCCAGTTGCAGCTGGTTGATCCGGTTAGTGCCGCACGCATTCACCCTAACGATCCGCAGCGACTTATTCGCGCGCTGGAAGTCTGGCGCAGCAGTGGTCACTCACTCACTGAATTGTCGCAGCAGCGGCGGGGCGCGCTCCCTTATCCGGTGTGGCAACTGGCGGTGGCACCGCCCGATCGGGCGATACTTCATGAGCGTATCGCTTTACGTTTTCAACAGATGATGGAACAAGGGCTGCTGGATGAAGTCAAAGCATTGCGAGCCCGTCCGGATTTGCATCTGGATCTGCCTGCGCTGCGTTGCGTGGGCTACCGTCAGGTATGGCAATACCTGGACGGTGAGTTCGACTACGCCGAAATGATCGACCGGGGCATTTTTGCGACCCGGCAGTTAGCCAAAAGACAGCTGACCTGGTTGCGTAAATGGCCGGGCGTGCACTGGCTGAACAGCGAAGCAGGTGATCTGGTGGAGCAGGCACTGGCGTATTGTCATACACCGCCAACACAGTTCGCGGACTTAGCAGACTTGAAAAGTTAGAAAACAGCCCTATATGGGTGTTGTGTAACAAATATTTTGTTAGCAAAGATGTTAAACAGAACAGCTTGTTCTATAGTTATCAACGACTGAGATTGTGCGGATGAAAGTCATGACTGCACTCGAACTATAACAAAAAAAGGAAGCACTTATGGCCAAGGGACAAACATTACAAGACCCTTTTTTAAACGCGCTGCGCCGTGAACGTGTGCCTGTTGCGATTTATCTGGTCAACGGCATCAAGCTGCAGGGGCAAATTGAGTCCTTTGACCAGTTCGTTATTTTATTAAAGAACACCGTTAGCCAGATGGTTTACAAGCATGCCATCTCAACTGTGGTCCCGGCCCGGATTCCGCAGAATTATCTGCCCCAGGCTGAGGCTGGTAGCGAAGAGGCGATTGATTAACGGCGTGTTCATTACAGAGGAGTAGTGATAGCTTGTTTGATAGGTTTGAAAGTGGTGAACAGGCTGTCCTGGTACATGTCAATTTCCCGACCGAAATTGATCGGGAAGACCTTTCTGAATTGAAGTTGCTGGTGTCATCAGCCGGGGTCGATACCCTTGGTGTGGTGACAGCCGCCCGTAGTACCCCAAGTTCGCGCTATTTTGTTGGCAGCGGTAAGGCCGAAGAAGTGGCCGAGCATGTTAAAGCCGTGGGCGCGAACCTGGTGATTTTTAACCACAGTTTATCGCCTACCCAGGAACGTAACCTCGAAAAGCTTTGTCAGTGCCGGGTGCTCGATCGTACCGGACTGATCCTGGATATTTTTGCTCAACGCGCGCGTACCCATGAAGGTAAATTGCAGGTTGAGTTAGCCCAATTGCGGCATTTGTCGACCCGGTTGGTACGTGGCTGGACCCATTTGGAGCGCCAGAAAGGTGGTATTGGTTTACGGGGGCCGGGTGAAACGCAGCTGGAAACTGACCGTCGGTTAATCCGTGGTCGCATCCGTAATATTATGGCGCGTCTGGATAAAGTCCAGAAGCAGCGCGAACAAGGGCGTCGGGCGAGACAACGCGCAGAAATCCCGACCGTATCGCTAGTTGGCTACACCAACGCCGGTAAATCCACGCTGTTTAACCGGATTACTGAATCCAACGTATTTGCGGCGGACCAGTTGTTTGCAACCCTGGATCCCACCTTGCGGAAACTTGAACTGCCAGATGTAGGTAGTATCATCCTTGCCGATACCGTTGGTTTTATCCGCCATCTTCCGCATGAACTGGTCGCAGCCTTTAAGGACACCTTGCAGGAAAACCAGGAGGCCGACCTGCTGCTACATGTAGTGGATATCAGCGATGACCGGCAAGCAGACAATATGCATCAGGTCACCGAGGTGCTTACTGAAATTGGTGCCGATGAAGTGCCGCAACTGTTGGTCTGCAATAAAATTGACGCACTAGATGATGGCGAAGCCCGCATTGATCGGGATGATCAGGGGATGCCCATCCGGGTCTGGCTGTCAGCCCAGCGCGGCGACGGCGTCGAGCTGCTGGCAAAGGCTCTGACTGACCGGCTACGTCCGCGGATGGTTAATGTTTCGTTACGGATTCCTCCGTCAATGGGCAAATTACGTGGTAAGCTGTATGCACTGAACAGCGTGACCGGCGAGCAGACCTGTGACGACGGACAACTGGCGCTGCAGGTGAGAATGTCTGCGGTAGACTGGCAACGGCTATGTAAGCAAGTTGCCACCGAGTATGGCGATAGTCTGCAAGGCTTTGTAGAATAATCGCCGGACAGTTTTTTTAGTTTTATATCAACTCTTAACTGGAGTAATAAATGGCCTGGAATCAACCGGGAAACGGTAACAATAATGACCGTGATCCATGGAAAAATCAGGGTGGCCGCGATCAAGGCCCGCCCGACCTCGATGAAGCAGTGCGTAATTTACTGGGTAAATTAGGCTTTGGTGGCAAAGGTAAGAAATCCGGCGATGGCAAAAGTGGCGGTGGCTTTCCGTCTAAAGGCCTTGGTGTTATTGCGGTAATTCTTGTTGCCGTCTGGTTTATTGCCGGTTTTTATACGGTAAAAGAAGCGGAACGTGGGGTGGTGCTGCGGTTTGGCCAATACCATGATTTGGTCGAGTCAGGCTTACACTGGCGCCCGGTCTTCATTGATACCGTTGATACCGTCAACGTCAGTAACGTGCAACAGTTCCAGTCTGAAGGTTTTATGCTGACCCAGGATGAAAACGTAGTACGTGTTGAACTGGACGTACAGTATCGGGTGGTCAATCCACGTAATTACCTGTATGCCGTCGAAAACGCTGATCGCAGTCTGGCTCAGGCCACTGACAGCGCGCTTCGCTATGTTGTCGGTCACACGACCATGGATGAAGTTTTGACGGTTGGTCGTGAGCAGGTGCGCGCGAATACGCTGCAGTTGCTGGAAAGTATAATTGCTCCATACCAGCTGGGTATTCAGGTGGTTGACGTGAACTTGTTGCCAGCCCGGCCACCAGAAGCAGTGAAAGACGCTTTTGATGATGCCATCGCGGCGCAGGAAGATGAACAACGTTTTATTCGTGAAGCCGAAGCTTACGCCCGCCGGGTCGAACCGCTGGCGCGTGGCCAGGTTCGTCGCGTATTACAGGAAGCCCAGGCCTACCGTGAACAGACTGTCCTTAAGGCGCAGGGTGAGGTTGCCCGCTTCGAGCAGCTGTTACCACAGTATCGCGCGGCACCTGGTGTGACTCGCGAGCGCCTGTATCTGGAAACGCTGGAAGGCATTTATCAGAATACCAGTAAGGTCATGGTTGATGTTGAAGGCAGCAACAATATGTTGTATCTGCCGCTCGATAAAATCATGGAGCGTCAGCGTATCCAGTCTTCTGGCGGCGCTGCCAGTGAGCCCATGTCAAAAGACAGCGGTACCTCTTCAGGTAGCAGCGGGAACTCATCAGATTCTGCCAGCGGCCGCACCAGCGACCGCACCAGCAGTGGCAGGGGGTAAAGCATGAAAAATTTAATCGCGATTTTAGTCATTATTGTACTGGCGCTGGGCGTATCCTCGCTGTTTGTAGTGAAAGAGGGCGAGCGCGCTATCGTTGTGCAGTTTGGTAGTGTTCAGCGAGATGCTGAAACCGGTGAGCCAATCGTGTTCAAGCCGGGGCTGCATTTTAAACTGCCCTTTATTGAGCAGGTAAAGCATCTTGATGCCCGGTTTAAAACTCTGGACGGCGATCCTGATCGCTTTATCACCAGCGAGAAGAAAGATCTGATCGTTGATACCTATGTAAAATGGCGAATCTCGGATTTTGCCAACTACTATCTGTCGACTAACGGCGGTAATCAGCAGCAGGCTGAAGCGCTGTTAACCCGCCGGGTAAGCAGTGGTTTGCGTGCAGAATTCGGTAACCGGACCATCAAAGAGATCGTTTCCGGCGAACGTGACGACCTGATGCGCGAAGCGCTGATTAGGGGCGCGGACAGTGCCCGGGAACTGGGTATTGAAGTCATCGATGTGCGGGTCATGCAAATCAACCTGCCAAATGAAGTCAGCCAGTCGATCTTCCAGCGGATGCGTGCCGAGCGGCAGGCAGTAGCCACTGAGCACCGTTCAGAAGGTCGCGAGCAGGCTGAGTTTATCCGCGCTGATGTGGATGCCCGGGTGACCGTTATGTTAGCTGACGCTGAGCGTGAGTCGCGTGAAATCCGCGGTGAAGGTGATGCACAGGCTGCAGGTATCTATGCCAACGCCTATAGCCAGGATACTGAGTTCTATGCCTTTATCCGTAGCTTAGAAGCTTACAAGGCAAGTTTTGCCGGCGGCAATGACGTGCTGGTACTTGACCCAAGCAGTGATTTCTTCCGCTACCTGAAAGACATCAGCGGCAAGGAATAACAACTACAGAGCCCACCGGATGGTAGTAACCGGTGGGCTTTTTTCCGAATTCCCCATAGTTATTACCAGGCCCTTTATGTCCTATAAACAGCACTACAGCCAGTTTATTGCCAGGCATCCCGATCGTCTGCATTGTTCCCCGCACAGCCATCACTACTGGCCCGACGTGACCCGTCAGGCACAACTGGACTACTGGGGTGACAGCGCGCGTGGCGTGGATCATAAATGGGATGAAATTTTCGGTAACCGGATCCCCGCAGTGCAGCAGCACCTAGCTAAGCTGCTGAACTACCCGCGGCCGGAACAAATCGTTTTCGCCGGTAACACCCATGAATTGCTGTACCGGGTGATGAGTTGTTTTGCCCCCGATAAACCGTTGCATATTCTCACCACCGACAGCGAGTTCTACAGTTTTTCACGGCAACTCAGACGGCTAACTGAACGGCCCCAGGTTAAAGTCAGTATGATTGCGGTCGAGCCCTTCGCCAGCTTTGAAGAACGCTGGCGCGAAGCGCTGCGGGCGGATAACTACCAGCTGATCTTTATCAGTCAGGTGTTTTTCAATTCGGCGCTGGTGGCCCCCACGGTGGATAGCTGGATTGACCTGGTACCGGAGCAGACTCAGGTCGTGGTTGATGGCTATCATGGTTGTGGTGCGATTCCGACCGACTTGTCGGCGGTGGCCGATCGGATTTTCTATCTGGCTGGATCCTATAAGTACCTGCAGGCCGGTGAGGGCTGCTGTTTTATGCTGGTGCCGCATCAGTGTAAGCTACGGCCGGAATACACTGGCTGGTTTGCCGACTTCGCCAGCCTGGCCAAACCGCAGGACGGCCGCGTGGAATACGCCGCTGATGGCCTCCGCTTCGCCGGTGCGACTATGGATTATTCCGCGCTGTACCGGTTGCAGGCGGTGTTGCAGTGGTGGCATGAGGATAACCTCACGGTGGCGCAAATCCACAGTTATGTGCAACAACTACAACAAGATTTTCTGGCCATTATTGACGCCAGCAAGCATCCGCAGCTAAATCGTGACACGCTGCTAATGGCTGATGCCAGCCACCATGGTCATTTCCTGACCTTTGAACTGGCCAGTGCTGAGGCGGTGTCAGCCCTTGCTGCTGACCTGGCTCAGGCAGGAATTGACACGGATTATCGCGGTAACCGGCTGCGCTTCGGGTTTGCGTTGTATCACGAAGCTGCGGACTACGAGCGGCTGAAAAAAGCCCTGGCAGCCCCTTGATCGGGCTACCTTCAGGCGCAAATACCTGCTAGAATCGCGCCTGTTTTTTCAGCAGCACCTGTCATTCACTACAGTCACAGACATCTGGTATCAGCATCATGGGTAAAAACGTCGTAATTCTCGGCACACAATGGGGTGACGAAGGTAAGGGCAAGATCGTTGACTTGCTTACCGATAAAGCATCACTGGTCGTTCGCTATCAGGGCGGACACAACGCTGGTCACACCTTAGTTATCGACGGCGAAAAGACCGTTTTGCATTTGATTCCTTCCGGCATCCTCCGTGACAACGTGAAGTGCATTATCGGCAACGGCGTGGTGTTATCACCCGAAGCGCTGATGGAAGAAATTGCCATGCTGGAAAAGCGCGGCGTGCCGGTGCGTGAACGCCTGCTGATCAGTGAAGCCTGCCCGTTAATTCTGCCTTACCATGTGGCACTGGATAAAGCCCGGGAAATAGCCCGCGGTGCCAAAGCCATTGGCACCACCGGTCGTGGTATTGGGCCGGCCTATGAAGATAAAGTAGCTCGGCGCGGTCTGCGGGTGGGTGACTTATTTAATTTTGCGCGTTTCGAAGAGAAACTGCGCGAAGTCGTCGAATTCCATAACTTTACCCTGACGAATTACTATAAAGTTGACGCGGTTGATGCTGACGAAGTGCTGGACTACTGCCGCAAGATTGCTGCTGAACTCAAGGATATGATCGCCGATGTGCCTTCGATGCTTGATGACGCCCGCAAGTCTGGCCAGAACCTGATGTTTGAAGGCGCCCAGGGAACCTTACTGGATATCGACCATGGTACCTACCCTTATGTAACCTCATCGAATACCACTGCTGGCGGCGTATCCACCGGTGCTGGTTTTGGCCCTCGTTATATTGATTACGTGCTGGGTATCGTCAAAGCCTACACCACCCGCGTTGGCAGTGGCCCGTTCCCGACGGAACTGGACTGCGAAGTGGGTGAGCATTTAGGTGTAAAAGGCCATGAGTTTGGTGCTACCACTGGCCGTAAGCGCCGCACTGGCTGGTTTGATGCGGTTGCCGCCCGTCGTGCGGTGCAGATCAACTCGGTCAGCGGCTTCTGCCTGACTAAGCTGGATGTACTGGACGGCCTGTCCGAGCTGAAAATCTGCGTTGGCTATCGTAAGCCTGACGGTACCGTAACCGATTATCCGCCATTAGCGGCAGAAGATTACGATAGCGTTGAGCCGGTATATGAAACCATGCCAGGCTGGGAAGACAGCACGGTTGGCGTGACCCGCCACCAGGATCTGCCGACCGCGGCGCTTGCTTATATTAAGCGGATCGAAGTTTTAACCGGCGTGCCTGTTGATATTATCTCGACCGGCCCGGATCGGGTTGAGACGATTATTTTGCGCCATCCGTTCGCAATTTAAGCAAACAGCAGCGAATTGCCAAAAAAAATGCCATTTTCTATTGCATCCGTAAAATCGGTACAATACAATGCGCTCCACCTAACCGGGGTGCCGGCATAGCTCAGTTGGTAGAGCAACTGACTTGTAATCAGTAGGTCCCGAGTTCGACTCTTGGTGCCGGCACCAACTCAAAATTTGTCTGGAGGGGTTCCCGAGCGGTCAAAGGGATCAGACTGTAAATCTGACGGCTCAGCCT
>CAYWXF010000036.1:0-2715 GCA_964462025.1 uncultured Pseudomonas sp.
CTGATTACCAAAACCGGCCTGATCAACGTCGACTTTGCCGATGTGCGCGCGGTTATGCGTGAAATGGGCACGGCGATGATGGGTACTGGTGTGGCCCGTGGTGAAGACCGCGCGCAGGAAGCGGCAGAAATGGCGATCAACAGCCCGCTGCTGGAAGACATCGACTTGTCGGGTGCGCGTGGCGTGCTGGTCAACATTACCGCCGGTATGGATCTGAGCATCGAAGAGTTCGAAATTGTCGGTAACACCGTCAAGGCCTTCGCCTCTGAGAATGCCACTGTCATCGTCGGTACCGTTATTGATACCGAAATGTCAGAAGAACTGCGGGTTACTGTAGTGGCCACCGGTATTGGTGCTGAGCGTAAGCCGGACATCTCACTGGTGAACAATGCCAGCCAGAGCTCTGGTATGCGCAGCGGCTCAGGTTATTCGCGCTCTGCGGGCAGCTATGAGAACACCGCGACGGCCCGGCAAATCTTTGAAGAAGAAGAAGCCGATGCCAGCCTGGATGCCGAGCCAGAAGTTAGCAAGCCAGCGGCCAAGCCAAAATCAAGCAGCGGCAAAGACATGGACTACCTTGATATACCAGCATTTTTACGCCGTCAGGTCGATTAACAGGCCTGGCCGTGTAAAAATCGGGTAAACCCATGGATAAAATTGCGATTTTTGCTCAATTTCGGTAAACTATTGCGCGTTTTACTGGTCAGATCAGATTAAGAAGGTTAGAAGAAGAGTAACCATGATTAAACAGCGTACAATTAAACAGCCTATTGCAACCACTGGTGTGGGCCTGCATAAAGGCAATAAGGTTCAGTTGACCCTGCGCCCGGCTCCGGTAAATTCCGGACTGGTGTTTCGCCGCGTCGATTTGAGTCCTGCTGTGGATATCCCTGCCAGTGCTGAACTGGTTAAGGATACCCGCATGTGTACCTGTCTGATCAACGAAGACAATGTCCGTGTTTCCACCGTCGAGCACCTGCTTGCGGCGTTGGCGGCAATGGGCATCGATAACCTGATCATTGAAGTCGACAGCCACGAAATCCCGATCATGGACGGTAGCTCACATCCGTTTATTTACCTGCTACAGAGCGCGGGAATTCAGGAGCAACAGGCAGCGAAAAAGTTTATCCGGATCAAGCAACCGGTACGGGTTGAAGAAGATGACAAGTGGGCGGAACTACTACCCCATAATGGCTTCCGCATCGATTTTGCCATCGATTTCGACCACCCGGCGATTGCTGACACCAAACAGGTGACCAGCATGGATTTCAGCAGCCGTAATTTTATCAAACAGATTAGCCGTGCCCGTACGTTTGGCTTTATGAAAGATATCGAGTCATTGCGCGCCAATAACCTGGCGCTCGGTGGCAGTTTCGATAATGCCGTAGTACTGGACGAGTTCCGTATTCTGAACAGCGACGGCCTGCGTTACGATGATGAATTCGTGAAGCACAAGATGCTTGATGCGGTGGGCGATCTCTATATGGGTGGTTACAGCATTCTTGGTCATTTGCGCGCCTTTAAATCAGGGCATGCGCTGAACAACCAGCTGTTACGTGCGGTACTGCAGAATCAGGAAGCCTGGGAATTCGTTACCTTCGAAGCCCCTAAGGCATCAGCTCCGATTGCCTTTACCGCGCCCGCTATCGCCTGATCAGGGGTTAGCTGTCCTCATACTTTTGTGCCAGGGCGAGCAGTTGCGACCGCAGCGGCTCGTCACATAAGGCCGCCTGCTGCCGCAGTCTGCTGACTGCATCCAGTTCTTTTTCTACGGTTTCCGGTTCCGAACGTTCACTGGCCTGCGACGCCTTTAAGGACGCCGGCTTGTGCGCTGGGCGGACACGGATTTCCAGTCGTTCAAGTTCTACCGTAGCTTCAGGTTGAAAATGCGTTATAATGCGCGCTTGATGCGTTTTTATCCGCTGGGCAACAGCCCCGGATGAAACCTGAAGAATCAAATTTTGTGCGCGAATATTAAGCACCTCACAGTGCTCCAGCAGCGGTGTTAGTTGCAGCTTCTGAAAGCAGGACTGTAATAGCTGTTGCCAGCGACGATGTTGGTCGGTAAAGTCAGCAAAACGCTGTAACTGTTGGCCAGCTATTAGTTGTTGAGTTGTGCGGGGGCGGTTACGTGCCATATTGTTTTTCTTAAGAAAGAAACTAAGCAACGAGAGATTGCATGAGTCTATCAGTCTTCTATCGAGGCACCAAAGTTAAATTCGGATTTCGCCTGAGTCAGCGGCGCTTGCTATCACTGGCAGGTTTGAGTGTGTTCGCTACCCTGGCAATCATTAAGCCGTGGGAATATCAGGGTGTCGATCCTGACCTGGCGCGGCAGACCATAACCAAAGAACAGATTGAGCTGGCAGCGCAGGAAGCGGCCGTACTCGAGCTGAAAGATGAGACCGAAAAGAAACTCACCGCGATGACCATCTATCTGGGCGAAATGCAGTCGCAAATGCGGCGGCTTGATGCCTTAGGGCAGCGCCTTGCCCAGGTGGCCGAGCTCGATAATGGTGAGTTTGATTTCAGTGAAGGGCCAATGGCAGTTGGTGGACCGGAAGCGGCTATTACCGACGCTCCAAAAGTGCGGGTCGAGGATTTGCTGCAAAACATCGATGGCATGCTCGGCAAACTATCGGATAAACAAAAACAGCTGGCGATCCTTGAGTCTGTGATGATGAGTCACCATATATCAGCTGAGAGCTTTGTTGC
>CAYWXF010000036.1:2815-18062 GCA_964462025.1 uncultured Pseudomonas sp.
CATTACGAAGTACTGCGCAATAATAAGCAGATTGACCCTTATAAATATGTTTACCGGGATGCCAATTAAGGCGTTCCGGTTGTTACTACAGGACTTATAATTCACATGTTAGGTAGTTTATTCCGCAAGGCATTTGGAAGTCGGAACGATCGCATCCTCAAAGGGATGCAGAAAACCGTTCAACGTATCAACGCCCTCGAGCCCGAGTTTGAAGCACTCAGCGACAGCGAACTCAAACAAAAAACCGTTGAATTTAAACAGCGGCTTGAGCAAGACGAAACCCTGGATGATTTGTTACCCGAAGCCTTCGCCACAGTACGCGAAGCCAGCCGTCGGGTGTTTGATATGCGGCCCTTTGATGTGCAGCTACTGGGCGCCATGATCCTCAATGATAACCGGATCGCCGAGATGCGCACCGGTGAGGGTAAAACCCTGACCGCAACCTTGCCGGCGTACCTCAATGCACTTACCGGTGAAGGCGTGCATATCGTTACGGTGAACGACTACCTGGCCCGCCGCGATGCGGAAACCAACCGGCCGCTGTTTGAATTCCTTGGTATGACAGTCGCCTTTAATATCCCCGGGATGTCGGCGCAGGATAAAAAAGCCGCCTACCAGGCTGATATCACTTACGGTACCAATAACGAATTTGGCTTTGATTATCTGCGCGACAATATGGCGTTCAGCCCTAAAGATCGCGTCCAGAGCTCGCTCTACTATGCGATTGTCGATGAAGTTGACTCCATCCTGATTGATGAGGCGCGTACGCCGCTGGTTATCTCAGGTGCCGCTGAGGACAGCTCAGAGCTCTATGAAAAAATGAATGCCATAGTGCCGTTGCTGCAACAGCAGGACAAAGAAGACACGGAAGAAGAGCGTGGCGAAGGCGATTTCACTATTGATGAGAAAGCCAAGCAACTGCATCTGACCGAGCATGGCCAGGAGCATGTAGAGCAAATCCTGAAAGAGCGCGGCATGTTAAGTGAAGACGATTCACTCTATTCGGCCAGCAACATTACCCTGCTACACCATGTGAACGCCGCACTGCGGGCCAATCACCTGTTCCAGCGCGACGTTGATTACATCGTCAAAGATGATCAGATCGTTATCGTTGATGAACATACCGGTCGTACCATGGAAGGCCGTCGCTGGTCAGAAGGCCTGCACCAGGCTATTGAAGCTAAAGAAGGCGTCAAGATTCAGAACGAAAATCAGACGCTGGCCTCGATTACTTTCCAGAATTACTTCCGCTTGTATACCAAGCTGGCTGGTATGACAGGTACCGCTGATACCGAAGCTTTCGAGTTCAAATCAATTTATGGTCTGGAAACTGTCGTGGTTCCAACCAACCGGCCGATGATCCGTGATGACCGGGCGGATCTGATTTTCATCACCACCGAAGAAAAATTCGATGCCATAGTTGAAGATATCGAAACCTGCCGTGAGCAAAAACGACCGGTGCTGGTGGGGACTATTTCGATTGAGACCTCGGAGCTGCTCTCCAATCTGCTGAAAAAGCGCAAAATTCCGCATAACGTACTGAACGCCAAGTTCCATGCTAAAGAAGCGGATATCGTCGCTAATGCCGGTATGCCGGGTGCTGTGACTATTGCCACCAACATGGCCGGCCGCGGTACTGACATTGTGCTGGGCGGTAACCTGCAGGTTGAAATTGAAAACCTTGAAGATCCGACTCCGGAAAAAATCGAGAAGCTGAAAACCGACTGGCAGCAGCGCCATGATGCAGTGGTCGCCGCCGGTGGTTTGCATATTATTGGTACTGAGCGCCACGAGTCGCGTCGTATCGATAACCAGCTGCGTGGTCGTGCTGGTCGTCAGGGCGACCCCGGTTCATCACGCTTCTACCTGTCACTCGAAGACAGCCTGATGCGTATCTTCGCCTCTGAACGTATGGCCAGCATGATGAAGCGGCTGGGCATGAAGCACGGCGAAGCCATTGAGCACCCGTGGGTAACCCGCGCTATCGAAAACGCCCAGCGTAAAGTTGAAGGCCGTAACTTCGATGTGCGTAAGCAACTGCTGGAATATGATGATGTCGCCAACGACCAGCGTAAGGTGGTTTACGAGCAGCGTAATGAGCTCCTCGATGAGGGCGATATCTCCGAAACCATTAAAGTCATCCGCGTCGATGTAATCGACCAGGTGATCAGCGAATACATTCCGCCCCAGTCACTGGAAGAAATGTGGAACGTCGAAGGTCTGGAAGAACGCCTGCGGCTTGATTTCGACGCGCCGCTGCCTATTCAGCAGTGGCTGGATGAAGACGACAAGCTGCACGAAGAGACCCTGCGCGAGCGAATTCTGAACGAGCTGGAAGAAGCCTTTAATCGTAAAGAACAACAGGTTGGCCCTGAGGTTATTCGTCAGTTTGAAAAAGCGATTATGCTGCAGAGCCTGGATTCGCACTGGAAAGAACATCTGGCAGCGATGGATCACTTGCGCCAGGGTATCCACCTGCGCGGCTACGCCCAGAAGAACCCGAAACAAGAATATAAACGTGAAGCTTTTGAACTCTTCGCCGAGATGCTCGAAGCCCTGAAACTGGACGTCATTACCGTACTGAGCAAAGTACGGGTGCGGGCCGAAGATGATGTGGAAAAGGTTGAAGAACAACGCCGCCAGAAAGCGGCCGCGCAACCGAAAGAGTTTAAGCACGAAGGCAGCAGCACCAGCGGTACCGATAGTCCGCAGCAAGCTCAGGCTAACGACTTCGGCAAGGTTGGCCGCAACGACCCATGCCCGTGCGGTTCAGGGAAAAAGTTTAAGCATTGTCATGGCAAGCTCTGATCGAATCCATGTGGCCGTCGGCGTAATCGAAAACGCCGAAGGCCAGATTTTTATCAGCCGTCGTCATCAGCACCTGCATCAGGGCGACAAATGGGAGTTCCCGGGCGGTAAGGTCGAGCGTGGTGAAGAAGTCTACCGGGCGCTATGCCGCGAGCTTCGTGAAGAATGCAATATTGATGTGCAGGATGCCACGCCGCTGACGGTGATTCATCATGATTATGCCGATAAGCGGGTACTGCTGGATGTGTGGCGGGTAACGCGCTTCAACGGTCAGGTTCAGCAGCGTGAAGGACAGGAATGGCGCTGGGTATCGGTACCTGAACTGGGGGCCTACCGCTTTCCTGAAGCCAATCAGGACATCATTGATAAAATACAGGACTTGAACTTTCCGGGGCTATAAGTGCTTGAGGTTACGGACAAAGTGCCAGCGCTACCTCGATATTCTGTTCATAAGAAGCCCGTCCCTCTACAGGCTCATAGCGCAGAAAACGGATACTGAAGCGCTGCTTATGACCACTCATTACCGGATACGCCGGAATATCCTTACTTACCTGCAGTCGCAACAGCGATAAGGGCTCGGTGCTTTCCTGCAGCATGCCAGCTTCGGCAGTGACGGTGCGGAAACGCGACTGACCACGCAATAATTCCAGTTCCAGTACTAATCCTGACAATAATACTGCTATTTCCTGCCACCAGCGCTGGCAATCCGCGTTGCGCATGTCCTGATCCTGATGCAGCCAGAAATGCAGTTGTGGCAGGTCGAAATTGCAGGTACCGCCGGGCATAGCAAAGCGCTGTCGGATTGGGCCCAGCAGGCGATCCTGCTTGAGCGCACTACCGACCCGGCTGATCGGCTGGATCGCCTGTAATGCGCGGGCAACGCGTTCACTGGTCAGTGCCAGTTGCTGCTGATTGACATCGGGATGCTGAGACCAGATTTGCAGTTGTGCGCGACGCTTATCCAGATCTTTCTGAACATCAGTACGCACATCGCTGCGCTCACATAAATCCAGAATCGAGAACAGGGCGCTGAAGTAGCGGGTATAATTGCTACTGTCTACGGGCACTTCGGGTTGCAGTGAGGCGAGCAGATGTTCCAGGCGCAAATAGGTACGCACCCGCTCATGCAGCGGGTACTCATAGGTAATTGTTGAGGTAAGTTGGCCTGTCATAGGCTCTATCATAGCGGCTTACCGCCAGGTTGCAATGCCTGCGATGCCAGCTTCAGGTAAAGCTCATGTAAGTGTGCTACCTGAGGGGCCAGTTCCGCCAGCGAGCCGTCGTTATGGATAATATCGTCAGCGGCTGCCAGGCGTTGCTGCCGGCTGACCTGTGCCTGCATAATGGCGTCGACCTGGTCGCCGCTGACCTGGTCGCGGGCGATGGTACGTTCACGCTGCACTGCAGGGCTGACATCAACTACCAGTACCCGATCACATAACGCGGTTAGCTGGTTTTCAATCAACAGTGGTGCAGACAAAATCACGTAAGGTGAACGGGCCTGTTCCAGTTGATCCAGCAACTGCTGGCGGATTAACGGATGGGTAAGCTGATTGAGCCAGGTTTTTTCCGCCGGGTCGGCGAAAACCCGCTCGCGAAGCCAGCGGCGGTTCAGACTGCCGTCAGCTGACAGCGCCTGGGGCCCGTAGCGCTCCCCTACGGCATTAAGTGCTGGTGTGCCTGGTTCCATGACGGTGCGGGCAATAACGTCGGCATCGACCACGACGATACCCTGCTCAGCAAACAAATCAGTGACTGTGGTTTTACCGCTGCCAATGCCGCCGGTTACGCCAAGCACCCACATTAGCGTAACAACCAGGCCCAGTAGCCATACAGCAGCTGTTCGCCCCAGATCAGCGCAATCACGCCGCCACTAATAAGAAACGGACCGAACGGAATGGGCTGGCCACGCCGCTTGCGATTGATGGCCTGAATCAGTAAGCCGAGAATCGCGCCGCTGCCAGCGGCAGCTATGATAATAACGGGCAGCATCTGGTAGCCGGCCCAGGCACCAAAAGCGGCCAGCAGCTTAAAATCGCCGTAGCCCATGCCTTCTTTGCCGGTAATCAGTTTAAACAGCCAGTACACCGACCATAAAAACAAATAACCGCCCATAGCACCAATCACAGCGTCTTCCATCGGCACCGGCCCGCCAATCACCGCTACCAGCAGCCCCAGCCACAACATGGAGAGCGTCAGCTGATCCGGCAGCAACATATGGTCGAGATCAATAACGAACAGGCTGATAAGGATGCTCGCCAGAATCAGATACCAGAGCAGCTCTGCGGACGCGCCGAAGTACCAGGTCAGGACACCAAAGGTCAGGCCGGTAATGAGTTCGATGAAGGGATAACGGGCTGAAATACGGGTTTTACAGTGGCGGCACCGCGCGCGCAGCCAGGCCCAGCTGACCAGCGGAATATTATCGTACCAGGCAATGGCATGGCGGCATTTGGGGCAGTGTGAGCCGGGCGTTGCCAGATTAAACAGGGCGGTGTCAGCCTCAGCGGACGGCTGCCCGGCCATTTCGGCGCATTCGCGCTGCCACTGGCGTTGTAGCATGAGCGGATAGCGGCCGATAACCACATTGAGAAAACTGCCCACCACCAGGCCCAGCAGCACGCCGAACAGGGTCACCCAGGGATTGAACGCCGGATATAAACTGGCTAATTCCATAGTTGTTAGCCCACCACCTGACCAAGGCTGAATATCGGCAGGTACATGGCCACAATCAGACCACCTACCAGCACCCCGATGACCACCATGATCATCGGCTCGAGCAGCGCGGTCAGGTTGTCGACCAGATCGTCCACCTCACGTTCATAGATGCTGGCGACCTTGGCCAGCATATCATCCAGCGAGCCGGACTCTTCCCCGATATACACCATCTGCGTGGCCATAGTCGGAAAGATATCGGTATTCTGCATGGCGGTATTCATTTGCATGCCCGAGGTGACTTCTTCACGGATCTGCAGAATAGCGTCGCGGTACAGTGCGTTGCCGGCTGCACCCGACGCCGACTCCAGCGCATTGATCAGCGGTACGCCAGCGGCAAACGTGGTCGACAGGGTACGGGTGAAGCGGGCGACGGCTGCTTTATGCAAAATATTACCGATAACCGGGATTTTGAGCATAATTTTATCAACCCGATCACGTAACTTAAGGCTCTTCTGGTGGGCGCGCTTAAACAGCCAGCCGGCTACAACGAGACCGGCCAATACATAGAGGAAATATTCCTGCACCACTTCAGACAGGGTGACAACAAACTGGGTAATTGCTGGAAGCTCGGCACCAAAATCGGCAAATACGGCTTCAAACTGGGGAACCACATACACCAGCAAGATGATGGT
The DNA here is from genome assembly GCA_964462025.1 of uncultured Pseudomonas sp. Taxonomy (GTDB): domain Bacteria; phylum Pseudomonadota; class Gammaproteobacteria; order Enterobacterales; family Alteromonadaceae; genus Pseudidiomarina. The sequence continues at coordinate 8,974 of CAYWXF010000036.1, forward strand.
CACAGCCAGTGCCACCACAATAACCGAGGCCGGGTATACCAATGCCTTTTTAATCTTGGCCTTGAGCGCTTCGGATTTTTCCCGGTAGGTGGCGATTCGGTCAAAAATCGACTCCAGTGAACCAGACTGCTCGCCTGATTCGACCAGGTCGCAATAAAGGTCATCAAAAATGCGCGGATGTTTACGTAGCGCGTCTGCCAGCGGCGAGCCTGCGCCGACATCATTGGCAATATTCAGCATCAAATCGCGTATCTTGGGGTTATCCGTTCCCTTAGCGACCATCTCCAGGCCTTGCAGCAAGGGCACACCTGCTTCGAGCATGGTAGCGATTTGCCGGGTGAAGAGGGCGATATCGCCACCCTTAATCTTTTTGCCGCCGAACAGCGGGCTGGCCTTTTTCTTAACCTTTTTCGGGGTAACACCCTGGTCGCGTAGTTTTGTGCGGATTTGTTTTTCGTTGTTGCCACGCATCACGCCTTTGACTTTGGCGCCACGACGATTAATACCTGACCAGGTATATTCAGTAATTTCCGCTATTTTCTTATCTGGTTTCTTTGCCATGAATTGCCCTTAAGAGCTGGTGACCCGGTTAGCCTCAATTAAGCTTATTAAACCGGAGGCCACTTTCCGTAATGCGGATTGCCGCAGTGAGTGAATGCCCTCACTTCGCGCCTGTTTAGCAATTTTCTGGGCACCGGCGCTGGTCATTATAAGCTCCTGGATCGCTGAGGTAATAGGCATAACTTCGTAAATACCTGTACGACCTTTATAGCCACCGGTGCACTGGTCGCAACCCACTGCTTTGTGAATATTAAGTTCCGGGATCTGCTCTTTGGTAAAACCCTGGCGCAGCAGTTCTTCCTCGGGTAATTGTTCCGGCTCCTTGCATATATTGCACAGCCGCCGGGCCAGGCGCTGAGCAATAATCAGGGTCACTGATCCGGCGATGTTATAGGCGGGTACGCCCATGTTCATTAGCCGGGTCAGGGTTTCGGAAGCTGAGTTGGTGTGCAGGGTCGACAGCACTAAGTGACCAGTCTGGGCAGCCTTGATGGCAATTTCGGCAGTTTCCAGGTCGCGGATCTCACCGACCATGACCACATCAGGATCCTGTCGCAAAAACGAGCGCAGGGCATCGGCGAAGCCAAGCCCGGCCTTTACGTTAATCTGTACCTGGTTAATACCCTGCAGGTTGATCTCCACCGGATCTTCAGCGGTGGAAATGTTGCGCTCGGGGGTGTTCAGAATATTCAGGCCGGTATACAGCGACACGGTTTTACCTGAACCCGTGGGCCCGGTAACCAGAATCATGCCCTGGGGTTTGGTCAGTGCTTCCTCAAACCGTGCTTGCTGCTCGGCTTCATAACCCAGGGATTCAATCCCCATCATGGCGGCGGCCGAATCGAGGATCCGTAGCACCAGCTTCTCACCATACAGGGTGGGCAGCGAACTGACCCGGAAATCAATGGCTTTATGCTTGGATAATTTCAGTTTAATCCGGCCATCCTGGGGCAGACGGCGCTCGGCGATATCCAGCTGCGCCATGACTTTCAGGCGGGCGGCGATACGGCCGGAGAGCGTAACCGGCGGCCGGGCTATTTCATGCAGCACGCCATCGATCCGAAACCGCACCCGGTATTCGGTTTCATAAGGCTCAAAGTGCAGGTCAGAGGCGCCGCGCTTAATGGCATCCAGCAGCAGCTTATTAATGTAAATAACGATGGGCGCGTCGTTTTTAACTTCAGCGGCAACTGAACCGGCATCGTCAGAGCCCTGATCCAGTGCGTCAATGTCGCGCAGCTCCTGCTCGTCTTCGGCGGTTACGCCCAGCATCGAGTTTTCGCTCTCAAGCAATTTGTCGATTAGCTTTTGTAGCTTATGTTCTTCAACCAGTACCGCTTCGGTTTGCATGCGGGTACGGAACTGGAACTCATCCAGGGTCTCAATGCGCGTGGGGTCGGATACCGCGATGTAAAGAATATTGCCGCGCTGATACAGCGGCACCGCATGATTCTTTCGGATCAGGCGTTCATTAATGAATTCAGTGGGAACAAGATCAGGATTAAAGGCATCAAGATCCAGCCAGGGACAGTTGGACTCTTTATAACAAAATTCGGCAAGTTCTTCGGGGTTTAGTAATTTGCGATCCAGCAGGACGCTGGTAAAAGGTAGTTTAGCTTCCCAGGCATATTCACTAGTGGCAGTGAGCTGCGATTCCGGGACTTTTTTATCACGCAGCAGCAGCGCCGCGAGGGAGTGATGCAGCATGAAGTACCTTTAGATAAAGAATAATGCAGCAGGCCAGAATCAGCCTGCTGCATAGGTCGTTTACTCTATTAAGCAGCCGGAGCTGTGTATGCCGAAGTACAACCATCAACCCGGCTATCGCTACCGTCAGTACCGTAGTCACTACAGCTGATAGCCCAGCCAACGTTGGTGCCGCTGGTGACATCAGGAGTAAGCTGCACGGTGATGTTGCTACCGGCAGTATCAACTGCTTCAAGTTGCGCTGTAATGATGCCGTCAGCAACAGTTACTGAGTTAAGGCCAGAGATGGTGCTGATAGCCGTCTGATCGGCAGGAATACGGTTAGTACCCGCATCACAGTTAGCCAGTACACCAACGTTCTGATAGCACAGAGCAACATGCGTTTTGTATGATGCCAGTGCGGCTAACCCGGTGCTGGCTTTCGCCCGCTGGGTGTAATCGCTGTACATAGGAATGGCTACGGCGGCCAGGATGCCGATGATGGCAACTACAATCATCAGCTCGATTAAAGTAAAACCACGTTGTGTTTTAGCGTTCATGAAATATCTCCCGAAAATCCCAATTGTATTTATTGTTGTATAGCTGTGGCATCACCTAGTGTAAGCCGGGCACCTATACAGCAATGTTACCTGCACTAGCCGAAAGACAAGTGGTTTTGCTTTACGACTGTAAACTGCCGAGAAGCTACTCCATCCACCAGACTCTAGCCTGCAGCCCCGCTATCCGTTCACTTCAGGTGTTATCCCGGGTGAGTTTGGACCGGAGGTTTTGCGTCATTGTCTCTCGACAACTTTGCCTTTTAAAGCACGCCTGGCAAACCACGAATCCTTTTCGTGATTGCGCACTGCACTTCAAACATAGCAGATTGCAAGCCGCCGTCAACACTTATCCGAGATCAGTCAGGCAACATCAAACCGCAACGACAGGTCAATCGCCTGCACATGTTTGGTCAGAGCACCCGACGAAATGAAGTCCACGCCGGTAGCGGCAAGCTCCCGTAAGCGCTCATGGGTAATATTGCCGGACACTTCCAGTTGGGTACCTTTAGTACGGGCACCGACCGCGGTGCGAATGTCGTCGATCGAAAAATTGTCCAGCATGATGATGTCAGCCCCGGCGTCAAGCGCCAGTTGGTATTCCGTCAGGTTCTCCACTTCAACTTCAACCGGCTTTCCCGGGTTTAGTTTGCGGGCTTTGGTAACCGCTGCGGCAATACCACCACAGGCCATAATATGGTTTTCTTTGATCAGATAGGCATCGTACAGGCCAACCCGATGGTTATGGCCGCCACCGCAAACCACGGCATATTTGAGCGCCGTGCGCAGGCCGGGAATGGTTTTACGGGTATCCAGCAGGCGAGTGGTCGAACCTGTTAACTCAGCCACATAACTGGCAGTAGTGGTGGCAATACCCGACAACGTCTGCAAAAAGTTTAGCGCGGTACGCTCGCCGGTGAGAATGGCACGGGCCGGACCCTGCAGTTTGCAGATGGTGCTGCCGGCGGTAATCAGGTCGCCGTCTTCAGCCTGCCAGTCGATATGTACCTGCCCGCCAAGTTGCAGGAATACCTGCTCAACCCAGGCCCGCCCGCACAGCACGGCGTCTTCGCGGGTAATAATAGTGGCGCGGGCCTGCTGGTCAGCAGGAATCAGTTGTGCGGTAATGTCGTTGTCCGGCTGTACGCCGTTCAGATCTTCGGTCAGCGCCCGCTGCACCATGTGCTGGCGGTCAATCGTAAGCAATTCAGTTTCTACTCGGGTATCCATTATTGGTCTCCAGATCCATCAGGCGCTACTAAAGAGTGAGTGAACTATTATCGGTGCTAAGTGCATCAGGTTTCAACAAGCACGCGCTGCTACTTTACCGCGATGGCCGCGCCGCGCTAGGATGTAGCCTGTTCAGGCTAAGCAGGTGTAATAAATCATAGTGGTAACAGAAAGCATGATAGCAGAAGGCAGGCTGCGCCGGGCTACCCAACGTCAATCGCCCCATGTTGATGCGCGGCCGGACCCTGACGACATCAGCCTGCTGGTGGTGCACGGTATCAGTTTGCCGGCGGGTGAATTTGGTGGTCCTTATATTGATGAGCTATTTATGGGCCAGCTGGATCATCAGGCGCACCCGGAATTTGCGCCGCTGAAAGGGCTGCGGGTATCGGCCCACTGCCTCATCCGCCGCGATGGTGAGCTTGTGCAGTATGTGCCTTTTGATCAACGCGCCTGGCACGCCGGCCGCTCAAGTTACGCCGGCCGGCGACGCTGTAATGACTTCTCGATTGGTATTGAACTTGAGGGAACCGATACGGCACCCTACACTAAAGAGCAGTATCAACAACTTGCACAGGTTGCAGCTGAGCTTATTGCGACCTATCCACAACTGAACCGACAGCGTATTGTGGGCCATCAGCACATTGCCCCGGTACGCAAGACGGATCCGGGCCCGGCTTTTGACTGGGCCTACTTTACGCAGCAATTAGCACTGCTGAGCAACTGACAGGATAAAACTATGTACTTGCTGGCGATTTTACTGGCTTATTCGTTAGAACGTACGGTGCAGCTCGGCCGTAACTGGGAGTGGCGCCGGCTGGTGCTGCGCTGGCAGCATCTGCAGATTGCGCAGGGCAAGGTTGAAGAGTGGCGTCAGCATAGCCTTGGGAAAGTGCTGTGGGCGATTCTGCCGGCGCTGATTATCTGGTTTGTGCTGGCTTTGTTCCACAACACTCTGCTGACCTTTCTGGTTAGTGTAGGCGCGCTGTTTCTGGCTATCCGGGTGCCGGCGGCCCGCGCGGCCTACCGCAACTATCTTGACGCGGCTACCAGCGGCGACGACGAAACCGCCCGCGGCTGCCTGCGTAAGTTACAGAAAATGGCGGATCGCCATGAACAAGCACCTATCGAAAATGTCCTGTTATGGATCCACCTGCGCCACTATTTTGCGGTATTTCTCTATTTCCTGTTGTTTGGCATCGTTGGCGCGCTGGTGTACGCCACCCTGCGTGACATGCGCCACCCGCACAACGAACGCTGGTCGACCGCGCAACAGGTGATCGACTGGCTGCCAACCCGCATCATGACCTTAGGCTTTCTGCTGGTGGGTAATTTCTCCCGCGCGGCTCCCGTATGGCTGAGTTCAATCGGTAACGTGCCCCAGGGCAATTATGCGGCAGCGACCAAAATAGCGGCAGCGGCGGAGGATCTGACGCCTAAGCATGAGGATGATATTACCAGTACTGCTCTGACCACGGTTGCGCTGGTTAAACGCAACATGCTGTTATTTATAGTTTTACTGGCTGTTCTGACCATAGGCGGCTGGTTCTGATCGAGAAAAGTTTGGGCTTTGCCCGAACTTGATCTACAATGTGTGGGTAATTGGTCTTACCAACACGGTCACGACACATGGCTTTTGAACGTATACAACAGACAAAACTGTCGGATGTGATCATGGAGCGCATTGAAGCCATGATCGTTGACGGCACCCTGGCAGCCGGCGCCCGGCTGCCGTCTGAGCGTGATCTTGCCAATAAATTTTCAGTTTCCCGTCCCAGTTTACGGGAAGCGATTCAAAAGCTCGAAGCCCGGGGTTTGCTTGAGCGTCGTCAAGGTGGCGGTACCTACGTATGCGATAACATGCAGCAACGGGTTGCCGAACCTCTGTTAGAACTGCTGGCCAAGCATCCCGAATCACAATTTGATTTGCTGGAATTCCGCCACGCGCTGGAAGGCATTTCATCCTACTATGCCGCGCTGCGCGGCACCGCTCAGGATCTGGAGCACATTGAACAGAGTTTCCGGAATATCGCTGAAGACCCGGGCGCTGAGCTCAAGGCACAGGCTCAGGCGTTAGTCGATTTTAACCTGCGGATCTGCGAGGCCTCACACAATGTGATCCTGCTGCATCTGGTTCGCAGTATGCAACCACTACTGGTTAAAAATATTGAGCAAAACCTGCAGGACCTGGCGCACAAGCCGGGCATCATGCAGCAGCTTCATGAACATCGGCGGCAAATTGTCGCTGCGATTACTGCCGGCGAGCCGGAACAGGCGCGTGAAGCCTGTCACCAGCTGCTGGCCTATATTGAACATGCGTTGCTTACCTCGAATCGTGAACAGTCACGCATTCAGCGGTCGCTACGCCGAACTCAGACAGGGTAAGGATTAAGTATGACTGATCATTTGAAAGATGACATCGACCCACAGGAAACGCGCGAGTGGATTGACGCGCTTGAGGTCGTACTGGAAGAAGACGGCCCTGAGCGTGGTCATTTTCTGCTGGAGTCGCTGATTGAGAAAGCCCGCCGCAGCGGTGCTTTTTTACCTTATGCAGCAACTACCGCGTATCTGAATACCATTCCGGCCAGCCAGGAGCCAACGGTTCCCGGCAACCAGAGTATGGAATCGCGCATCCGCGCAGCCATTCGCTGGAACGCGCTGGCGATGGTGCTACGTGCCTCCAAGAAAGAGCTGGAGCTGGGTGGCCATATTTCCAGTTTTGCTTCGTCAGCGATGCTCTATGATGTCGGCTTTAACCATTTCTTCCGCGCCCCGACTGATGAAGACGGCGGCGACTTCCTGTTTATTCAGGGCCATGCGTCGCCGGGCATCTATGCCCGAGCCTTCCTGGAAGGCCGCATCACCGAAGAGCAGATGAATAATTTCCGTCAGGAAGTGGACGGCAAAGGGCTGTCATCATACCCGCACCCTAAACTGATGCCGGACTTCTGGCAGTTCCCTACGGTTTCTATGGGCCTGGGCCCGATTCAGGCGATTTATCAGGCGCGTTACCTGAAATACCTGACCGACCGTGGCATTAAAGATTGCTCAAACCAGCGCGTTTACTGCTTCTTAGGCGACGGCGAAGTGGACGAGCCGGAAAGCCTGGGCGCGATTGGCCTGGCCACCCGTGAAGGGCTGGATAACCTGACCTTTATTGTGAACTGTAACCTGCAGCGCCTGGATGGCCCGGTGCGTGGTAACGGCAAAATCATTCAGGAACTCGAAGGCACCTTCCGCGGCGCTGGCTGGGAAGTCATCAAAGTCATCTGGGGCCGCTACTGGGATCCGTTGCTGTACCGGGATACCGAAGGCAAGCTGGCGCAGATCATGCAGGACAGCGTTGACGGCGAATACCAGAACTACAAAGCGAAAGGCGGTGCCTACACCCGCGAAAATTTCTTTGGCAAAACCAAAGAAACTGAAGCTATGGTTGCCAATCTGTCAGATGAAGACATCTGGCGTCTGAACCGTGGCGGTCACGATCCGGTGAAGGTCTACGCGGCTTATCATAAAGCGGTAAATACCAAAGGCCGGCCGCAGGTCATCCTGGCAAAAACCGTTAAAGGCTATGGTATGGGCTCGGCCGGTGAAGGCAAGAACATTGCCCACCAGGTCAAAAAGATGGACATGGACGCGATCAAACATTTCCGTGACCGCTTTAACATTCCGATTAAAGACAGTGAACTCGAAGACATCCCGCTGTACAAATTCCCTGATGACAGCGAAGAGATGAAATACCTGCGCGAGCGCCGCGAAGCATTAGGCGGTTACATGCCGGTGCGTAAGCCAAAAACTAAAGTTGAACTCGAAGTGCCGTCACTGAAAGCCTTTGAGGTGGTGACCAAGGGCTCAGGTGAGCGTCAGATCTCCACCACCATGGCCTTTGTACGGGTACTGAACGCCTTGCTGAAAGACAAGAAAATCGGCGAGCGCATTGTCCCTATTATCCCGGATGAGGCCCGTACCTTTGGTATGGAAGGCCTGTTCCGCCAGGTAGGTATTTACTCCAGCCAGGGTCAGAAATATGAACCGCAGGATGCTGATCAGGTAGCCTATTACCGTGAAGACAAGCAAGGCCAGGTACTGCAGGAAGGCATTAACGAGCTGGGTGCCATGGCATCCTGGGTTGCTGCGGCAACCAGTTATGCCAACAACGACGAGCCGATGATTCCGTTCTACATCTACTATTCGATGTTCGGTTTCCAGCGCGTTGGTGACCTGGTCTGGGCTGCCGGCGACATGCAGGCCCGTGGCTTCCTGGTTGGCGGCACCGCCGGCCGCACCACCCTGAACGGTGAAGGCCTCCAGCATCAGGACGGCAGCAGCCATATCCTGTTTAATACCGTACCGAACTGTATTACCTACGATCCAACCTTCGGTTACGAAGTGGCGGTGATTGTGCAGGACGGTATGCGCCGCATGTACGAAGACCAGGAAAATGTCTTCTATTACCTGACGGTTATGAACGAAAACTACCTGCAGCCGGAAATGCCGGAAGGGGTCGAAGAGGGCATCCTGAAGGGCATGTATGAGCTTGAGCAGCATAAGGCGAAAAAGGCCAAAGGCGAAGTGCAGCTGTTAGGCTCAGGCACAATTCTGCAGCAGGTGCGTGAAGCCGCGAAAATGCTCGCGGATGACTTCGGTGTATCCGCCACCGTCTATAGCGCGACCTCGTTCAACGAGCTGGCGCGTGATGGTCTGGATGTGGATCGCTACAACATGCTACACCCGGATAAGAAAGCCAAAACTGCTTATGTAACCGAGGTACTCAAGAAGGCCAAAGGGCCAACCATTGCTGCTACGGATTACATGAAGCTGTATGCGGATCAAATCCGCGCCTGGGTACCAACGCCTTACCGTGTGTTGGGTACAGATGGCTTTGGCCGCTCGGACAGCCGCGAAAACCTGCGTCGTCACTTTGAGGTGAACCCGCAGTACATCGTGGTGGCAGCGCTGAGCGAACTCGCTAAAGCCGGGGATATCGATAAGAAAGTGGTCGCTAAAGCGATCAAAGACTTCGATATCGATACCGATAAACTCAACCCACTG
>CAYWXF010000037.1:0-18021 GCA_964462025.1 uncultured Pseudomonas sp.
TGTCTGAAGCCACAGCGAAACCTATCTTTACCGATTTTGCCGGCGTGGGCTGGCAATGGATAAACCTGGCCTATCTGCTTGGTGGGCTGGCGCTTATTAAGTTGCGCGTGATCAGCTGGCATATCCCCGCTGGCTTTCTGCTCGGTCTTGGCCTGCCGGCATTGCTTGGTGCCGCCTTTGCCCCCGATCAGCAAATTGGCCCGATGCTGCATCTGTTCAGCGGCGCGACCATGCTCGGCGCCTTTTTCATCGCCACCGACCCGGTTACCGCCGCCACCTCCAATCGCGGCCGGCTGTGGTTCGGCCTGCTGATTGGTGCCTTGGTATATATTATTCGTACCTGGGGCGGATACCCCGACGGGGTCGCCTTTGCCGTATTACTCGGCAACATGATGGTTCCCGTAATTGATAAATATACGCGGCCGGTGGTTTACGGCCATCGAGGTCACTCATGATCGCCAGAAGTATGCAGCGGAACGGTCTGATCCTGGCGGCGTTCGCCTGCGCGGCGACCCTGTTGGTGGTAATCACCGCCCGCCTGACTGCCGAACCAATTGCCCGTCAGCAACAGCAGGAACTGCTGCAGGTACTTAACCAGGTTATTGCCCCGCACGAGCACGATAACGACCTCTATCAGAGTTGCATCCGGGTGCGCCACGAGCAGCTTGGCCCGCCGCCTCAGGCCGTGTATCGGGCTACCATGAACGGCGAGCCGGTGGCGGCCGCCATGGAAGTAACGGCACCGAATGGTTATAGTGGGGCTATTAAGCTGCTGGTCGCGGTATATACCGATGGCAGTGTAGCCGGCGTAAGAACCCTGCAACACCAGGAAACCCCGGGCCTTGGCGACAAGATCGAGATCCGTAAAAATGACTGGATAACCAGTTTCGAAGGGCGTGAAGTACGCGGTGACGACGATCCGCGCTGGGCGGTAAAACGCGATGGCGGTCAGTTTGATCAGTTTACCGGTGCCACTATCACCCCACGCGCTGTGGTGCAGGCAGTAGAACGCGCTGTCAGGGTGTTTAAGCAGCACCAGCAGGACTGGTTCCGGCAGCCGGCTAATTGTAGCGAACCGGTGCCTTCAACTGTTCCGGAAAAGGCAGAACCATGAACGAATACAAAGAACTGACATGGCAAGGTCTGTGGGCCAATAACCCCGCGCTGGTGCAATTACTGGGCCTGTGCCCGCTGCTGGCGGTAACCTCCACCGTCACCAACGCGCTGGGGCTGGGACTTGCCACCTTATTAGTATTAGTTGGCTCAAACATTACGGTTTCGCTGGTCCGCGACTGGGTACCAAAAGAAATTCGTATTCCGGTTTTCGTGATGGTCATCGCGACCTTTGTAACTGTCATCCAGCTGCTGATGAATGCGTACGTGTACGGCCTGTATCAGTCACTGGGAATTTTTATCCCGCTGATCGTGACCAACTGTGCCATTATTGGCCGCGCTGAAGCCTACGCCTCAAAAAATCCATGGCGCCGCTCAGCTTTTGACGGGCTAATGATGGGCATCGGCTTTAGCGTAGTATTAGTGGTACTGGGCGGGGTGCGCGAAATCCTCGGTAACGGCAGCCTCTTTGATGGCGCTGAACTTTTACTTGGCGAGTGGGCCGCTGGCCTGCGCATGGAGCTTTTTGCCGTCGATTATCCGTTATTACTGGCGATTCTGCCGCCGGGCGCATTTATCGCCATGGGCTTTATCATTGCCCTGAAAAACCTGATCGACCATTATCGTGAACAGCGTGCTAAACAGCCCGCTAAGCAAGTAACCCGAGCCCGGGTGACGGCCCAATGAATAAACAGAAACGAATCGAAATTCTTAAACGCTTCCGCGACAATAATCCCAATCCGGATACCGAACTGGAATACAGTTCGACCTTTGAACTGCTGATCGCGGTCATACTCTCTGCGCAGGCTACTGATAAGGGCGTCAATAAAGCAACCAGCAAGCTGTTTCCCGCTGCCAATACGCCGGGCGCGATCCTGGCGCTGGGTGTCGACGGCCTGAAAGACTACATCAACAGTATCGGCCTCTATAACAGCAAAGCCGAAAACATTATCAAAACCTGCGCTATCTTAGTGCGTGATTATCACGGTGAAGTACCGGAAGATCGCGAGGCGCTTGAGTCCCTGCCAGGGGTGGGCCGCAAAACGGCTAATGTGGTGCTCAATACCGCGTTTGGCTGGCCGACGATTGCCGTTGATACCCATATTTTCCGGGTCGCTAACCGCACTAAATTCGCTCCCGGCAAGAACGTACGTGCCGTTGAGGATAAGCTGGAAAAAGTCATTCCCAAAGAATTTAAAACCGACGCGCACCATTGGTTCATTCTGCACGGCCGCTATACTTGTATTGCGCGTAAGCCGCGCTGTGGTAGTTGCCTGATCGAAGATCTCTGCGAATATCCGCACAAAACATCTGACGACTGAGGACCTGATATGCGTTTATTGCACACCATGTTACGGGTAGGTAATTTAGAGCGTTCAATAAAATTCTACACCGACGTTATGGGCATGAAACTGTTACGCCAGGCTGACAATGAAGAATATAAATACTCACTGGCTTTTGTCGGCTATGGTCCGGAGACTGATCATACGGTACTGGAGCTGACCTATAACTGGGACGTCGACTCGTATGAGCATGGCGAAGCTTTTGGTCATATTGCGATTGGCGTTGAAGATATCCGGCATACCTGTAAGCAGATCAAAGAAGCTGGCGGCGATGTGTACCGCGAGCCTGGCCCGGTTAAAGGCGGCAGCACGGTCATCGCCTTCGTCCGCGATCCCGATGGCTATGCGATTGAGCTGATTGAACGTAACTGAACCCACTCAAACTGAGAATTTATGTCTACTGAGCCCGTTTCTACCGACCCGTTCGTACAGATGAAACAGCGTTTCCGCGGCTACCTGCCGGTGGTGATAGACGTTGAAACCGGTGGTTTCAATCCCCGCACCGATGCCCTGCTGGAAATTGCCGCGGTGACGCTGAAATTTGACGAGCAGGGGCAGCTGCATCCTGATCAGACGGTGCACTTTCATGTTGAGCCGTTCGAAGGCGCCAATATTGAGCAGGCGGCGATTGATTTTAACGGCATCAACCCGCATTCCGCTCTGCGCGGCGCGGTATCTGAAGAACACGCCCTCAAAGAACTCTTCAAACCGATCCGTAAGGCGCAGAAGGAAGCGGGCTGTCAGCGCTGTGTGCTGGTTGGCCATAACGCTACCTTCGATCATAACTTTCTGATGGCGGCAGCAGAGCGCGTCAACTTAAAGCGAAACCCTTTTCATCCATTTGTGACCTTTGATACCACCGCCCTGGCGGCGCTGGCTCTCGGGCAAACCGTGCTGATAAAGGCCTGCCAGGCGGCCGGCATCCCATTCGATACCCAGCAGGCGCACGGTGCGCTCTATGATACCGAGCGCACCGCTGAATTGTTCTGCTATATCGTTAATCATTACCAGCAACTCGGTGGCTGGCCACTGCCCGCTGCCACGGACTAAGACTTTTTGCTTCAGCATCAAAAAAGCCACCACAGAAATCTGCGGTGGCTTTTGTTTCGTATGCTTTAAGGCAGTTAGATTACAGCTTACCTGAGTGCTTAGACAGGTATTCTGCAACACCTTTGCTGTCAGCCTTCATGCCTTCTTCGCCTTCTTTCCAGCCAGCCGGACATACTTCGCCGTGTTCCTGGTGGAAGTTCAGTGCGTCAACCAGGCGCAGCATTTCGTCAATGTTACGGCCTAACGGCAGATCGTTTACGATCTGGTGGCGCACCATACCTTCTTCGTCAATCAGGAAGGACGCACGGAACGCAACGCCTGCTTCAGGATGCTCAACGTCATAGGCTTTACAGATGTTATGCTTCACGTCTGCTACCAGTGGGTATTTCACTTCGCCGATACCGCCGTTTTCAGTAGCGGTATTACGCCATGCGTTATGGCTGAACTGCGAGTCAATTGAAACGCCGATAACTTTTACGCCGCGCTTTTTAAATTCTTCCAGACGGTGATCAAATGCAATCAACTCCGACGGACATACAAAGGTAAAATCAAGCGGGTAAAAGAATACCACGGCCTTGCCACCTTTGATTTCGTTATGCAGGTTGAAATCATCAACGATTTCTCCGCTGCCCAGTACGGCTGCCGCTGTGAAGTTAGGCGCCTTACGGCCAACTAATACACCCATGATCGGTCTCCATTTTTTTGTTGGTTCAATGAAATAAAAAAACTTACTCTGCTTCCGGTGCCGGATGACGTGCTGCGGTTTCGCTGATCAGCTGTTGCAATTCGCCTTTCTGGAACATCTCAATAATAATGTCGCAGCCGCCAATTAATTCGCCCTCAACCCAAAGCTGAGGAAAAGTCGGCCAATCCGCGTAGTTCGGTAACTCGGCCCGAATATCAGGATTTTGCAGAATGTCGACGTAAGCAAATGGCTGCCCACAGCTCATCAGTGCCTGCGAGGCTTGTGATGAAAAGCCGCAACTTGGCAGTTTAGGCGAGCCTTTCATATAAAGCAGAATCGGATTCTCTTCGATTTGCTGTTTAATTTTTTCCACAGTTTCCATGATCACCTCATGTTGATATCGCCAACGATCGAGCCCTAGTTTACCACAGAGATCCCCCATTGGCAGCACGGCAGAAACCGACAAAATCAGTTATACTACCCTTGAAATATTTTTATATGCCTCAACTTAGGTATATAGGGACAGCACCTTACGAATTCAACAGAAACTGAATACGTATCCGTGACTTTTATCTGAATGACGTACTAAAAAAAGGAGAAAATCACATGGCATTCGAACTACCGGATTTACCCTATGCAAAAAATGCCCTTGAGCCGCATATTTCAGCAGAAACGCTCGAGTATCATTATGGTAAGCACCATCAGGCCTATGTGAATAAATTAAATGATGCCGTCAAAGGAACTGACCAGGAAAGCAATTCACTGGAAGAGATCATCAAGAATTCTAAAGGTGGCGTTTTCAACAACGCAGCACAAGTGTGGAACCACACCTTCTTCTGGCACTGCATGAGCCCGAATGGTGGTGGTAAACCTTCTGGCGCGGTCGCTGATGCGATTAATGCGAAGTTTGGCTCATTTGATAAATTCAAAGAAGAGTTCAGCAACCAGGCCGTAGCTAACTTTGGCTCAGGCTGGACCTGGCTGGTGAAAAAATCAGACGGCTCGGTCGATATCGTGAATACCAGCAATGCCGAAACCCCGCTGACTAACGATAACCTGACGCCGTTAATGACTGTAGATGTATGGGAACATGCCTACTACATTGACTACCGCAATGCCCGTCCAAAATATCTGGACGCATTCTGGAACGTTGTAAACTGGGATTTCGTTGCGAAAAACCTGGCTTAAACAACAATAGCTCCATAAAAAAAGGTCGGCTTAAACGCCGACCTTTTTATTTGTATTTAACCTTCAAGCTCGTTTATTCAATCAGGTTGGCCGGGATGTCCGGTCGCATATCAGACCAGATTTTGCCCGAGCGATAACCATATTCACGAACCAGTAAAGCGGCGTCGTCTTTGCGACCTTCAGCTGCCATACTGCGCAAATCAGCGTAGTATTTACGGGCCAGTGCGCGGGCATCCGGGTTCGAGAAATAGAAGTTACCAATCCGCGAATACAGCCCCTTAAAGCCATTCAGAACCAATACATAGATCGGATTCTGCGAGGCAAAAGCCAAATCGTGGTTCAGATGGTAATCGTATTTAGTATAGGCTTCGGCAGTATCTTCCAGCTGTTCCGCTTCGGCCAGTAACTCCACTACCCGTTCGGCGTTGTAACGTACCGCTGCTCTGATATAGATCGCACTAATATTAGTCCGCGCCGACAACAACTGATCGACCAGTTGCGGCATACCTTCTTCATCCAGGCGCGCCAGCGTTTCAAGAATATTCAGCCCGGAGGTTTCCCAGAAATTATTGACCCGGGTTGGCTTACCATGCTGAATAGTCAGCCAGCCGTCCCGGGCGAGGCGCTGCAATACCTCGCGCAAGGTGGTACGCGTAACCCCGATAAGTTCAGACAATTCGCGCTCCGCGGGCAAAATAGTGCCAGGGGCGAAGTGGCCGGTCCAGATTGACTTAACAATATATTCTTCGGCAAAGCCTGCCGGACTCTGGGCCTTGATGATCATAAAATGGTCTGTGTTTTGGATAATCTGTACCTGTTGAGGTTATATTCAGGGCTAATTAAAACTGATTTTACCAGTGTTTATAATGGTCGGACAAGTTTTGTTAATCGCCCTTCCACGCGGCTATCGACAAGTTTGCCGGGCTCAGGTAAGGTTTTGCGCATCAACTAACAATAATCACTGAGACTATACCCGATGCTTTCCCGAATCGCCGCTCTTCCCCACCGTCGGAGTGCCTGGGCTGTGCTGGCTGCCAGCTCATTTATACTGGTGGCCGTTGCCCTGTATTTCCAGTACCAGATGGAGCTGGAACCTTGTATTAAGTGTATTTACCAGCGCGTAGCGGTGTTGGCTATCGGGCTGGTCGCGCTGGTACCCCTGGTAGCGCCGGCGTCGGTGATGGCACGGCTGTTCGGTTTTGCCGGCTGGCTGGTCGCTGCTGGCTGGGGCTATCTGATTGCTGCCGAGCACTACGACATGCAGCAAGCCGCCAATGCTTTTTTCTCAGTCTGTGATTCGGTACCGGCCTTTCCTGGCTTTATGCCGCTGCACGAATGGTTTCCGGGATTATTCGCTGCCCGCGGATTATGCGGTGACATCAACTGGGAGTTTGCCGGCCTGAGTATGCCTGCGTGGATGCAGATTATTTTCGCCAGTTACTTTATCGCCGGGGTACTGGTGCTGGTCTGCCGCTTGTTTTACGTTCGCAAACCTTAGCAGTCGTACAACGGCCAGCTGACAATACAGTCTTCGAGGTCAGTGCGCAGCTGGTCTTCACTGGTGACCCGGCCAGCAGCACTGATGCCGGCGGCGATCATCGCGCTTTGATCGCCGTTATTCAGTAGCGGGTGCCAGCTTGCCAGCCCCCGCCCGTCAGCCAACCGCCGATAAGCACATGACGGTGGCATATAGTCCAACACTACCAGATTTTCCGGCGTGATCACCACACAATCGGGGACATAGCTTTTACGATCAGCATAATGCCGGCAGCGCGCCGTCCGGGTATCTAGTAAGTGGCAGGATACATGGGTAAAGTGGACTTCGTCGGTGCTGTCATCCTCATCAATCAGCTTATGCAGGCAGCACTTACCGCAGCCGTCACAGAGCGATTCCCATTCTTGCGTGGTCATTTCTGTCAGCTTCTTGCGTTCCCAGAATGGCCGTTCAGTCATCGGCTGTGACCTCAGCGGTCCAGTGCCAGCTGTTCGCGCCCTGTGCTAACTTCAATTGCAGCTGATCAGCAGGTTTAAGCGGCCCGACCCCAGCCGGCGTTCCGGTCAGCACCACGTCACCAGGCAACAGGGTAAACTGCTGACTGATATCCGCCAGTAACGCGGCCACACTATAAAGCATGTCGCTGGTGTTGCCCTGTTGCTGCACCTTGCCATTAATGCTCAGTTGCAATTCCAGCGGTTGCTGCGAATCAATTTCGGCCGCAGGCAGCCAGTCTGACAGCGCACAGGACCCATCGAAGGCTTTGGCCCGCTCCCACGGCTGACCAGCTGCTTTCAGGTGATCCTGTACATCCCGCAAAGTGAGATCCAACGCCAGGCCATAGTGAGAAATACATTGTACCGCATCGTCCTGCCCGGCGCGCCGCAGCCGGCTACCAATACGGACAGCCAGTTCAAGCTCGTGATGGCAGGCGCCCTGCCCGTGTGGGATGCGTACTTCCGGCAACCAGGTTACCGCAGTGGCGGGTTTCATAAACAGCAACGGCTGCGCTGGCAGCGGATTATTCAGCTCGGCTGCGTGGGCAGCATAATTGCGACCCACACAAACGATTTTACCCGGCAGTGCCGGTAGCCTTCCTTCAGACATCAGCGCGGAAACCGGATCCGATCAGACAGGTAACCGACCGCAGCCACAAAGTAATGCGAGCGGTTCCAGCGCATCAGCGCGTCATAGTTAGAATAAGCCAGGTAGACTCGACCTTCACGGTCATCCGGAATCACCACGGACGCAACCAGATCAGCGCGCTGTGGCAAGGCACTGCCGTCCATGCGGCGCACACCCAGTTCCTGCCATTCAGATAATGGTTTTTTGATCTTCAACGAGGCCAACTCGACGTCGAAATCATCCGGCAAAGTCACCTGCCGGCCCCAGGTGACATCATCCTGCCAGCCGACCGACTTCAGGTAATTAGCCGCAGAAGCAAATACGTCGCCCATAGAGTTCCAGATATCTTTGCGACCATCACCATCATAATCAACAGCATATTCCATGAACGAGCTTGGCATAAACTGGGTCTGTCCCATAGCGCCCGCCCATGATCCTTTCATCTGTTCGATATCAATGTGACCTTCCTGCACAATCGTCAGGGCGTGCCATAATTCTTTTTTAAAGAATGCTTCCCGACGACCCTCATAAGACATAGTGGTCAGCGCTGAAATCACGTCAAAGCCGCCGGTGAACGAACCAAAATTGGTTTCAATTCCCCACAACGCGACAATGAAACGCGGCTGCACACCATACTCGGCACCAATTTTCTCCAGCAGCTCACGGTGTTTGGCATGCTGTTCGACTGCTTTATCAGCCTTCCATTCCGGCACCGCGCGGGGCAGATAGGTATCCAGCGTCAGTTTAAACTCCGGCTGGTTCTTATCGGCGGTAACTGATTGCTTGTAAAATTTTACGCCGGCAAAGGCCTTCTCTAAGGTTTCATCGGTATAACCAGCAGCGCGTGCTTCGGCTTTAATCGCCTGCACATAGGCAGCAAAATTCTCGCCATCTTCGGCCTGCGCGGGTGAAACAGCCAGGATCACCGCAGCGACTATAGCTCCACTCAATAACTTCTTCATAACGCGGACTCCCGTTTCAGTAGGCTTTCATTTTTAGGCGGTAATTGCAGGTAGAATCCCGATTCATCCAGATGCTGCCTGAGTTCTTCGACACTCAACCGGGCTAGTTTTCGCTCAGCAGTGAGTGCGATAGTCATTACGTGCACCGGTTCGCCAAAACTTTTCCGCAATGCGTCCGGTACTAAAGAAAAGTCTGCGGGGTGAGATAAATACAGATATGTGTCAGCCCGCTTCGGACTGCGATAAATTGCACACAACATGATCAGGTTTCTCGCTTAATCAGTGCTTCAAGTTCCGTTCTAAGCTTATCCCCCCGCCAACTCACAAACAAGTCGGGTGGCGGTAAATAGGCCTTCGCCGCGGCCGGCACTTGTTCACACCAGTGGATCACATCGTTAATTTGCCGGCGTGAAGCGATCAGGCTGGCTGGCACATCCAGTTCCGCCGCCAGTTCCTGCACCCGCTGCTTAATAGCATTAAAAGTAATCTTGTAATCCGGCAGATCCGTCAGTCGGGTTAGCGGCTCGGGTAAGGCTGTTGCCTGCTGGCCCCGCGTAATAGCTGCCAGCAATTCCTCACCGGCGTAACGCACCGTCACCGGCGATAAATCGGTAATGCCGCGTAACTCCTGGGCACTGGCTGGCGTCCGGCGGGCAAGTTCCAGCATAGTATGGTCTTTTGCCACAAACCCCAGCGGAATATCCGCAGCACGCGCCCGCTGCTGACGCCAAATCAGTAATTCCCGCAGTACGGCCAGCTGGGCGGCGTTGCATTGCCAGGCGTTGCCAAAATAAAGATACAGATAATCATCCGGAATAGTCACTGCCCGTTTACGTACCTGCTCAGCACTTTCAGCCATAACCAGATGCGTCTTACCAGCGGCATCCAGCTCAGCCAGCAGCTTCGGATAGATGTCGTACAGGTACAGCACGTCGGCCGCCGCATAATCCAGCTGTTCAGCTGCCAGCGGCCGCTGCATCCAGTCCGTGCGTGACTGCGACTTGTCTATCACCACCCCGGTAAATTCATTGACCAGGGCGGCATAGCCAAGTGAGTCGCCGTAGCCCGCAAAAGCGGCGCCAATCTGTGTATCAAAGATGTGTTCCGGGATCTGCCCCATATGCTGAGTGAGGATTTCATAATCCTCACCACCGGCGTGAATAACCAGGGTAATATCCGGATCTTTCAGCAAGTCCCACATGGGTTGCAAGGCATCAGGGAAACGCTCTGCACTCAGTGCGACCGGATCAACCAGCACTACTTCGGCAGCCGCACGCAACTGAACCAGACCCAGCCGTGCATAGTAAGTGCGGGTACGAACAAACTCGGTATCAACAGCAAGGTAAGGAGCCTGACGGGCGCGCTGGCAAAACGCCTGCAGTTCAGCAGGCGTGGTAATTAGGGAGTAGGATGGCATGCGTTATTTCGACTTAGCCTCTTCTTCATCGCGCAGGGTACGGCGCAATATTTTGCCAACATTGGTTTTTGGTAATTCGTCGCGGAATTCAACAAACTTCGGCACTTTATAGCCAGTCAGACCTTCTTTAGCGAATTCAATCACTTCGCGTTCAGTCAGTGACTTATCTTTGCGCACCACAAATACTTTAACCGCTTCGCCTGAAGAATCATGCGGAACGCCAATTGCGGCAATTTCCAGTACCTTCGGATGATCAGAAATAACATCTTCAATTTCGTTCGGATAGACATTGAAACCCGATACCAGGATCATATCTTTCTTGCGATCGACGATTTTAAAGAAGCCATCTTCGTTCATCAGGCCGATATCGCCGGTCATAAACCAGCCATCAGTCATGACTTTGTCGGTTTCATCCGGCCGGTTCAGGTAACCCACCATAACCTGTGGGCCGCGCACCTGCAGCTCGCCCGTCTCACCCTGAGCGACCAGTTCACCGGTGTCGACATCGACCACCCGCACCTCAGTGGAAGGTAATGGCACGCCAATGGTACCGTTATAATGCTCAATATCCGTCGGGTTAACCGTCACCACCGGAGAGCACTCGGTAAGGCCGTAGCCTTCCAGTAACCGGGACTTGGTCACCCGCTCCCACTGCTCTGCGACCGAGCGCTGTACCGCCATACCGCCGCCCAAAGCTATTTTCAGACTGGAAAAATCCAGGTCCTTAAAGCCTTCGGTGTTCAGCAAGCCGTTAAACAGCGTATTCACCCCGGAGATCATCGAGAACGGATACTTACCCAGTTCTTTAATAAAGGCTGGCATATCGCGTGGATTGGTAATGAGCACGTTGCGGCCGCCATGTTTCATGAACGTCAGGCAGTTCGAGGTCAGCGCAAAAATATGATACAGCGGTAGCGCGGTAATGATGGTTTCTTCACCGTCGTTCACCAGTGGCGCGATAAAGGCAGAAACCTGCTCCAGGTTTGCCACCATATTCCGGTGCGACAACATAGCGCCTTTGGCCAGGCCGGTGGTGCCACCGGTATACTGCAAGAACGCCAGATCATCGCCGTTTACCGACGGCCGCTGGTAGTCGGCTTTAGCACCGCTACTTAGCACCTGACGGAAGTTGACCGTGTTTTTCAGTGAATAGGACGGCACCATACGTTTAACGTACTTCACCACCGCATTCACCAGCAAGCGCTTCGGCGTCGGCAATAAGTCACCGATACTGGTCAGAATCACTTTCGTCAGTGACAGGTCGCCGACAACCTTTTCCAGGGTATGGGCAAAATTATCCAGAATCACGATCATTTTCGCGCCGGAGTCACTCAACTGATGCTTTAACTCGCGGGCTGTATACAACGGGTTGACGTTAACTACTGTCATACCGGCGCGCAAAATACCGAACAACGCAACCGGATACTGCAGCAGGTTTGGCATCATGATGGCTACCGCATCACCCTTTTTCAGGCCATTTTGTTGCAGGTACGCAGCAAAGTCGCGACTGGCTTTATCCAGTTCCCTGAATGACATTTCATGATCCATATTGACGTAGGCAATACGGTCGCCATAGGCTTCGATACTTTGTTCAAAAATATCTACCAGTGAATCAAAATGATCCGGATCTATGGTTTCTGAAACCCCTGCCGGATAGCTTTTTAGCCAGATTTTTTCCACGCTCGTCGTGCTCCTGAACTGAAGTCTGTTTATAGTTATCCGGCAATCATCGCATATCCGACCAGTGAATCCTAGCCGTTCTGACGGTCAATCATCTGACCGAATAAGTCGATAATCGCAGCGGGATTCTGCATGTGCACATGATGGCCGCCGGCCAGGGTATGAACCTGCAGTTGGGGCACCAGCGGCCGCCATAAATCCAGCGCTTGCCGCACCCGGTCATGGCCTTCGTTGCCAATCACCAGCTCAAACGGACAACTGATTTTTGCCAGTACATCACCAATTTGACCCGCCGTCATCCGAATCGCTGAGGCTACCCGTAGCTGGCCGTCGGCGCGAAACCGGTAGTCATCCGGCCCCAGCTTTTCAATACCCCGGTCAACCAGTAAGGCGGCGATTTCCTCAGAGAAGTCGCCAGCGGCTTGCCGGGCCGATACGGCCTGATCCAGGTCGCGGTAATGCGGGCGGTCTTTTTGCTGTTGTAGCCAACGGCTTTTAAAGCCCTTTCGGATATCCTGCGCGGTTTCTGAGCTTGGCGTAGCCAGCAAGCCAAAAGCTTCAATGCTTAGTAAGCTGGCAACCCGGTCAGGGTCAATACCGGCCAGCATATTGGCGGCAAAGGCACCCATAGAATGCGCAATAATGTCGATCTGCTGCCAGCCCTGTAACTCACATAACTGCCAGATATCATAAACATAATCGACGAACGGATAATAATTGCCCGGAGGCCGGTGATCAGACCAACCGTGCCCCGCCCAGTCCAGCGCGATCAGACGATGAGATTGACTTAACGGCGACTGCAGGAAGGCATCGGCCACGGGTACAAAGCTATGCGCGTTATCCAGCCAGCCATGCAGTGCCAGTACAGGTTTACCTGCAGCCGGGCCCCAACTGAGTCCGCGCACTGTGCCCCAGTTCAATTCAAAAGCAACAGGCCCGGCCAAATGCCGGGCCTGTTGCCAGTTCAGGGTTTCATCCATGATCAATTAATTCTCTTTCCCTTGCTTGTCTGAACCACCTGAGTGGGGCGGCGCGGGCCGTACCGGCACCGGATAGTAAATCCGGTAAGGTGGGGCGAAATAATGGTGGCGATACCAGAGTGAGCTGTAATCAACCTGGGTATCCATCTCTTTGCGTTCTTTCCAGAGGTATTTGCCGGTTACATCCAGAACCGGGAACAAATAGCGATACTCGTCGATTTTACCTTCTTCCGGTTGCTGTACCGTACCAGTAAAAGTCACGCTGCGGCCTTCTTTGTAGACCATAGGGTCAACGAAACCGTCCAGCCTGGCCCGGAAGCGGCCATTGCTTTCGCCGGTAACGATCGGGCGGCCCCAGTTCGCCAGTTCAAAATTAACCACTTCGATAATGGTACCGTCGTCAGTATTACGCACTGACGCGATCAGGCCACCCCAGCGCGCGGTTTTACCTACCGCTTGCTCTGGTTGCTGCAAAGCCGTCGCATAACCGACTAAGGTGGTATTTTCAGCGACAGCCAGCTCCTCGGGAACTACCGAGCAGGCGCTTAACGCTAAAATAGCCAAACTCAAAACCCAAAACTTCATAGTGTACTCCTGTCACCTAGGTTCATTATCTTTGATACCCTGAAATCCAGGAAAGTTCCTTCTGCAACGGCAGTTACCGGCCCGGCAGCTTTTTCCACGCGACTTCATTACGTACATATAAGGGCTCCAGTGCGGCGGCGGCCACCGGCTTAGCCCCCTGCTGTTCCATCGCCAGTGCCAGCGTCAACATATCCTCTGCCAGCGGCAATGTCACATCATTAAGAATTTCGACGTTGCGGTCCGGATCGAGTTCATTGGCATAAGCCTGCCAGCCGGTGCCGGCGCCGGCGATTTCCCCCTGCGGCCACCAGCTGTTGGCTGCCAGCGGAGTCAACGGTGCCATCTGCGGGGGCTGCACTGCCACAGCCAGTCCATTGTCATTACGAAAACTCGCCAGGTACACTTCACTCATCCGGGCATCAATCGCACTGATAATGGTCTGCGCCTGATGCTTACGAATAGCCTGTTGCGCCAGCGCTGCCAGGGTATTGACCGGGTAAACCGGCACTTGCTGACTAAATGCCAGCCCCTGTGCCACCGACACCCCAATGCGCACCCCGGTAAAGCTTCCGGGCCCATGTCCGCACACTAAGGAGGTGACATCGGCAAGTTGCAGTTGCAACTCATCAAGCACCTCGGTAATTAATCCCAGAATACGCTGGGCATGCTCACGTGGGGTGACCACCGCCCGGCTTGCCCGACGGTCCCCGGCTACAACGGCCACTGAACATTGCTCGGTAGAGGTGTCCAGCGCCAGCACTACAGGTTCTTTCATACCCTGCTCTCTTCCTTCACTAATTTCTCTTTTGGGTGCTCAGCTGCGTTCTGCTGATCCAGGTCACGCAAAAACTGCAATGCCTGGGGCACACTGCGGGTGCGCGGCATGGCCGGCAGGCTGCTCAGAAATAGTCCGCCATAGCCTTTACTCACCAGCCGCTGATCGCAGATAAACAACACGCCTTTATCCTGCGCGTCACGGATTAACCTGCCAGCCCCCTGTTTCAGGGTAATGACCGCCTGCGGCAATTGTACCTGAGCAAAAGCATCAACTCCACGCAGCTTACAGTCTTCCACCCGCGCCTGTAATAAAGGATCATCAGGCGAGGCGAACGGCAACTTATCGATAATCACGCAGCGCAGCGCATCACCCCGCACATCCACGCCCTCCCAGAACGATGAGGTACCGAGTAAAACACCATTGCCGGCGGCAATAAATTCGCTAAGCAGTTCGCGCTTGCTGGTGGTGCCCTGCACAAACAGAGGCCGGTCAATTAACGCCGACAAGGTCACCGCTATCGACTGCAGCATCCGGTGGCTGGTAAACAGCACGAAGGTGCCGCCGTTGCGGTTCACATCCAGCACCTGAATGATAAGGTCCAGTAACGCATCCTGCATGGATCGTTCGTGGGGCTGCGGCAGATAACGCGGCATGCACAACAAAGCCTGTCCGGCAAAGTTGAACGGGCTTGGCAAAGATAAGGTGGCGGCCTGCTCCAGCCCCAGTTGCGCGGTAAAATGGCTGAAGTCATCGCCGACAGCCAGGGTGGCGGAGGTGAAGATCCAACTCATGTTGCTCTCGCGCAGATAGCCACCAAATTTATCTGCCACCCGCAAGGGCGTCTGGTGCAGCGTGACCTGCCGCACTGTGGTTTCAAACCAGAAACTAAAGCCAGTGCGATCCGTCGCCTGCAACTGCTGCCATTTCGACACCGCCTGCACACAACGATCATATGCCTGATCCAGATCCTGATGACGACCCAGGCTGCTCTTAATCACGTCCTGCAGAAATTCCAGTTGTTCGGTTATCTGCGCGGCGGCTTCCTGCACCTGCGGTTGCTGTGAATGCTGGCGCCAGTTGCCTTTCTGGGCATCGGCCGGGAACACCAGCCGCCAGTCGCGCAGCCCTGCCAGCAACTTATCCGCCGCTTTATCAAGCTGCTTAAGATCTTTCAGCTCGGTGAGATATAAAACCTTGAGCTCGTGCGCCAGTTCCTGCAATTGCCGGCTCGACACCGATTCGCCAAAATACTGGCTGGCGATATCCGGTAACTGATGCGCCTCATCAAAAATAACTGCCGCCGCTTCAGGAATAAGTTCGCCGAAGCCGACATCTTTAAGCACCATATCGGCAAAAAACAAATGATGGTTAACCACCACCAAATCAGCGTCCAGGGCCCGTTTTCGTGCTTTAACCACGTAGCAGTCATCATAATCCGGGCAATCACGGCCCAGACAGTTATCGGCGGTACTGGTCACCTGTGGTAACACTTCCGCGTCTTCCTGTAACAAGCTCAGGCTACCGATATCACCGTCATCGGTGCGCTGCGCCCAGCGCCGGACATCAACCAGCTGTGACTGCACCGCCTTATTCAGTTCACCACTATGGGCAGCAGCTTGCTTCATCCGGTGCAGGCACAGGTAGTTACTACGGCCTTTCAGCAAAGCCACCACTTTTTTCGGCGCGATAGCGTCGCGCAGTGCTGGCAGATCCCGGTGAAATAACTGCTCCTGCAGGTTTTTTGTGCCCGTTGATATAATGGCTTTACCGTCATTCAGCAGTACCGGTACCAGATACGCATAGGTTTTGCCGGTGCCGGTTTCCGCCTCCACCACCAGTTGCTGTTTGCCATCCAGAGCCATCGCCACCGCCGTCGCCATCTCCGTCTGCGCGGCGCGCGGGGCGAAACCGGGAAGGGTCTTGGCTAATTTGCTGTCAGGAAGAAATAAATCGCTTATTGCCTGCATCAGTGGAAATTCCTGGCGCCGGGAGCATAGTTAAAGATAATCGCATCCTACCATTATTCGTCAGAAAGACGGAGCCTGATAAATAATGGTAACCACAACAAGGCCCGTTGCCGCCGTTAAAAAGCCACTCAAACAAACCTGTACAACTTGCGTACAAGAAATCGTGAAAGCTCATTAAATCACGCAAAAACAGCCTTGATCCAAATATTAATTTCTATACAATTAGCACCAACAGAAACAGTAAACCTATTACTACGGAGCATTAAATGCGCACTTTTAACTGGCACCATCATCATATGACCGACGGTTAGCCCAGAGCTGTGCGCTTAAGGCTGACTCATATTTGAGGTAGCCTTCGCTCATTAAGACCCCCGCGAGGCATACCTTCCGGGGGTTTTTTATTAGGAGATTTTCATGGTTGTCGATAAAAGTTCTTCCCGCCTGACGATTGCGATTCAGAAATCAGGCCGGCTTAGTAAAGAGTCTATCGCGCTGCTGCAGGCCTGCGGCTTTAAATTCAGCCTGCACGAGGCGCGCTTACTGGCACACAGTAGCAACCAGCCCGTTGATTTATTACGGGTACGCGATGACGACATTCCGGGGTTGATTATGGACGGCGTGGTGGATCTGGGCCTGGTCGGTGAGAATGTGCTTGAAGAAGCGCGGCTGGAACGGGTAGCAACGAATTTGCCCAGCCAGTTTGAGCGGCTGCGCGCACTGGACTTTGGACAATGCCGGTTATCCATCGCGGTACCCAAGGAAGACAGCTATAACGGTATCGCGGATTTAAGTGGCAAACGTATCGCCACCACCTACCCCTACCTGCTGCAGAGCTACCTGCAGAGCCAGGGTGTGAAAGCCAGCAACGCCGTGCTGACCGGTAGTGTCGAAGTGGCGCCGCGGGCGGGTCTGGCCGATGCCGTCTGCGATCTGGTATCAACCGGTGCCACCCTGGAAGCCAATGGCCTGGTCGAAAAAGATATTATTTTCCGCTCCCAGGCGCAGCTTATTCAGCGCCCTGAACCACTGTCAGCAGCCAAACAGGCCATTATCGACCAGCTGTTGCCACGCATTGACGGCGTGCAAATGGCGCGTGAAAGTAAATACATTATGCTGCACGCGCCTGTCAGCGAGCTGGATAAAGTGGCTGACCTGCTGCCCGGTGCCGAGCGCCCGACTATTTTACCACTGAGCCACACCGATAAACTGGTAGCGGTACACATGGTCAGCACTGAAACCCTGTTCTGGGAAACCATGGAAGAACTGAAAGCCGTCGGTTGCAGCTCTATTCTGGTGCTGCCCATTGAAAAAATGATGGGATAACTCTGTATGCGTATTCTGAACTGGCAATCCCTGACTGCTACTGAGCAGCAGCAAATCCTTGATCGTCCGGCGCAGGCGAACCCGCAAGTTCTGCAGCAGCAGGTCGCTGATATTATTACCGCGGTGCGTAGCGAAGGCGATGCGGCCGTGCTGAAATACACCCGTCGGTTCGACTGCGAGACGCTGGATAGTCTTGCCTACCCGGCAGAAAAAATTGAACAACAGGCGGCGAAGCTTGCTGCCAGAACCCGCTCGGCCATTGATCTGGCCTTTAGCACCATTACCCGTTTTCATAAGCCGCAACGACCACAGCAGTTAACCGTAGAAACC
>CAYWXF010000038.1:0-17846 GCA_964462025.1 uncultured Pseudomonas sp.
ATTCAGTTTCTTCTGCTTCAACGAAATCGTCAGCAGCTTTCCCTTCAACAACTCCGCCACGCGCTTCGTTAATCGCGCTGGCTGCTGCATTCAGATACAGTTGAACTGCACGGATTGCATCGTCGTTACCAGGAATCACATAATCAACGCCATCAGGGTTTGAATTGGTGTCAACCACAGAAATTACCGGGATACCCAGGTTGTTCGCTTCTTTAATAGCGATATGTTCGTGGTCAGCATCGATAACAAAAAGAACGTCCGGCAGGCCGGCCATATCTTTGATACCACCAAGGCTTTTTTCCAGCTTTTCCATTTCACGGGTGTTAACCAGCGCTTCTTTCTTGGTCAGCTTTTCAAAAGTACCATCCTGGCTCATCGTTTCCAGTTCTTTCAGGCGTTTGATCGACTGACGAACGGTTTTCCAGTTAGTCAGCATGCCGCCTAACCAGCGATGATTTACATAAAACTGTTTGCAATCGTTAGCTGCCTGCTCAACGGCATCAGCGGCTGCGCGCTTAGTACCAACGAACAGAATTTTGCCGCGATTTGAAGCAACGTGCTGCAGGAAGTTCAACGAGTCGTTGAACATAGGCACAGTTTTTTCAAGGTTGATAATGTGAATTTTATTACGAGCACCGAAAATGTATGGTTTCATTTTCGGGTTCCAAAAACGGGTTTGGTGGCCGAAATGCACACCAGCTTTGAGCATGTCACGCATTGACACGTTTGCCATGATAATTTTCCTTTAAAAGGGGTTATGCCTCCATACATCCCATAGTTCGACCCCGGCAAACCCGGAGCACCCCGACCTATGTGTCGATGTATGTGTGTGTTTAATTAACTTCATGCAATCGAAATTGCGGGCGCTTTATACCATGAAAGCCGGGTTTGTCGCAAGTTTTAATGCCAGGTTTTATGCTTTGCCGGCGGCTTGCGAACTGTTAAACTAGCGCCTTACTCGCGCCCTTGCCGCGCCTTTACTAAATAGATTACGCGACTAAACATGGCTATTACGATAAAAACTCCGGAAGAAATCGAAAAAATGCGTGCCGCCGGACGGCTGGCAGCATCTGTACTGGAAATGATTGAGCCCCACGTCAAAGCCGGCATCACCACGGCCGAGCTTGATAAGATTTGTCACGACTACATAGTCGCGCACGATGCCTATCCGGCACCGTTAAACTATCACGGCTTTCCGAAGTCGGTATGTACCTCGCTTAATCACGTGGTATGCCATGGCATCCCCAATGACAAGCCGCTTAAAGACGGCGACATTATGAATCTGGATGTAACGGTCAAGCTTGACGGTTATCACGGCGATACCTCAAAGATGTTTGTGGTCGGTCAGCCGAGCATTCTTGCTGAGCGTTTGATTCGCGTCACCCAGGAATCATTATACCAGGCGATCCGCATGGTGCGCCCGGGTATTCGCACCGGCGACTTCGCCGCAGTCATTCAGAAATACGCTGAACAACATGGCTATTCCATCGTCCGCGAATACTGCGGCCATGGTATTGGCGCGGTATTTCATGAAGAGCCACAAATTCTGCACTATGGCACGCCCGGCAGCGGTGATCTGCTGGAAGCCGGTATGTGCTTTACCATTGAGCCTATGGTCAATGCCGGTAAGCGGCAGACCAAGCTGATGCGCGATGGCTGGACTGTATTAACTAAAGATCGCAGTCTGAGTGCCCAGTGGGAACATACCTTGCTGGTAACCGAAGACGGCGTAGAGGTACTTACCCTGCGCAGTGATGAAGACTTTCCACGTACCATCAGCCATCAGGGCAGTTAAGCATGTCCGGCACCGCGGCAGGTATAAGCTGGCCTGAACCCTTGACGCTGGTAGCCGGCCGCGAATGTGCCGAACGCTATCAGGACTGGTCCGCGAATGCCTTTGTCACCGCAGATATTGAGTCGCTACTCACCGACCGCAGCAGCTTCGTTGACCAGTTGCTGCAGCAGCTCTGGCAACAGTTTCAGCTTGATCGCTCTGATCTGGCATTGCTCGCCGTCGGCGGCTATGGCCGCGGTACCCTGCACCCCGGCTCCGATATTGATTTACTATTTTTGCATCAGGCACCGCTTAATGACGAAACCAGCGACGCCATCACCCAGTTTATTCAGCTACTCTGGGATCTGCGCTTTGACGTGGGTCACAGCGTCCGCACTATTTCTGAGTGCATGGAAGAAGCCGAAGCTGACGTAAGCGTCGCCACCAGTTTACTGGAGCACCGCTTACTAAGTGGAAATGACGATTTAGCCCAACAACTACGTCAGCAGGTGCACCACCAATTACCCTGGAGCAGCCGGGCGTTTTATCAGGCTAAATTAGCTGAGCAACAAGAGCGCCATCAGCACTATCACGGTACCTCTTACAATCTTGAGCCCAACGTAAAAAGTAGCCCCGGTGGCTTGCGCGACATCCAGACTATCGGCTGGATCGCCAAGCGGCATTTCCGGACGCAAAACGATCGCAGCCTGGTGCAGTACGGCTACATCACCGCCTCAGAGCTTCTCGAGTTACGCGAATACCAGGAGTTCTTATGGCGGATCCGCTTTGCCCTGCACCTGGAAGCCGGTAAAAAAGAAGATCGCCTGCTGTTTGATTACCAGCCGGGCGTGGCCGCCCGCATGGGCTATGGTGAACCCGGCAAGCGCGCGGTCGAAGCCATGATGAAAGACTATTTCAATGCCGTGGTTGGCGTCAGCGAACTAAATGCCATGCTGTTGCAGTTTTTTGAACAGGCGATCCTCGGCCGTGAAGATCGCACCAGCTGTGAAAATCTCAACCAGAATTTCCAGCTGATTGGCCATACCATTGCGGCCCGCTACGAAGGTGTATTCGAGCAACCGCACCAGATCCTTGAGTTCTTTTTAGTTATTGCCCAGCACCCGGCCATTACCCATATTCAGGCACACACTATTCGCCTGTTGCGCAACGCCAGGCGCCATTTGGAACAACCCTTAAGTGACCATCCGGTATGCCGCGATCTTTTTATGCAGATTCTGCGGCATCCGAACGGCTGCGGTAGCGCGTTCACCTTCATGCATAAGCACAAGATCCTGGCCCATTACCTGCCCCAGTGGCAGCAGATTGTCGGGCAGATGCAGTTTGACTTGTTTCACGCCTACACCGTTGATGAACACACCTTCCGGCTGGTTCGTAACCTATATCGCTATCAGGATCCTGAGTTTAATCAGGACTTTCCGCTATGCGCCGAACTGGTTAGTAAAATGGATAAGCCAGAACTGTTATATCTGGCAGGCATCTTTCACGACATAGCCAAAGGCCGGGGTGGCGATCACTCGGAACTCGGCGAGCAGGATGCCCGCAATTTCGGCTTTTTACATGGCCTGGATGAAGCAGATACCGATTTAGTCGCCTGGCTGGTGCGCCAGCATCTGCTGATGTCAGTTACCGCGCAGAAACGTGATATTCACGACCCTGAGGTTGTGCGCGAGTTCGCCGCGGTGGTCAATACCCAGCAGCGGCTTGATTACCTGTACTGCCTGACAGTGGCTGATATCCGGGCGACCAACAGCAGCCTGTGGAATAACTGGAAAGCCACCCTGCTCGAAAACCTTTACCAAATCACCAGCCAGTTTCTGCAGCAGAGCAAGCCTTCGCCTGCCCGCGAAATGCGCCAGCGTATACATGAGCATCAGTCCCACGCCATGGGGCTATTACTGAGTGCCGGTTACCAGGCGCGGGAAGTGCAGGAATTGTGGGGCCGTTTTACCGCAGATTATTTTCTCCGCCACCAGCCCGAACAAATTGCCTGGCACTCGCAGCATATTCTGGGCGTACGTGACGACGAACAGTTGCCGCTGATTCTGCTTGGCGACGAAAATAATCAGGGCACCACTGAGCTTTTTATCTATCATCTCGAGCACGAGTACCTGTTCGCCGCAGTGGCAGCGGTACTCGACAGTCAGGGGCTCAGCATCCACGATGCGCAGATCCTGGCCACCCGCGATGGCTATGTTATGGATACCTTCGTGGTACTACTGGATAACGGCGACCCGCTGACCAATGCACGCCATATCGAATCACTGAAGCAACAGCTGCATGACGTGTTGCGTCAGCGCGAACGGGTACCGGGCGGCCAGCGCCGGTTGCCCCGCCGGCTGCGTAACTTCAACGTGCCCACCCGGGTCGAATTTGTCGCTGAGCGCCATCATCGTCGCAGCGCCTTTGAACTGACCGCACTTGACCGCCCCGGGCTGGTCGCGCGGGTCGCAAAAGTTCTGCAGGAGTTGGATCTCAATATTTTAACCGCTAAGATCACCACGGTGGGTGAACAGGCAGAAGATTTGTTCATCGTTGCCACCCGGCGTAATGAAGCTCTTGATGAGCAGCAGCGTCAGCAGGTGAAAAGCCGCATTATCGAAGCACTGGACAGTACACAGGAAACTACATGAGCAATTTACAGCAACGAATCGAACAGGCATTTGAACAACGGGCGGAGATCTCTCCCAAAAACGTTCCCGCTCAGCTCCATGAGGATCTGGACGAAGTCATTCAGAAAATTGACCGCGGCGAGTTACGGGTCGCCGAAAAGATTGACGGTGAATGGGTTGTTCATCAGTGGCTCAAAAAAGCTGTGCTGCTGTCGTTCCGTACTCAGGATAACCACCTGATGAATGGCGGCGAAACCCGTTTCTTCGATAAAGTCGACAGCAAGTTCATCGGCTACGATGACTCCCGTTTCCGTGCCGAGGGCATCCGGGTGGTCCCACCGGCGATGGTCCGTAAAGGCTCCTTTATCGGCCGCAACGTGGTGCTGATGCCCTCTTACGTAAATATTGGCGCCTACGTTGACGAAGGCACTATGGTCGATACCTGGGCCACGGTTGGCTCCTGCGCCCAGATCGGCAAGAACGTCCATTTATCCGGTGGCGTTGGTATCGGTGGTGTGCTGGAGCCGCTGCAAGCCAATCCGACCATTATCGAAGACAACTGCTTTATCGGCGCGCGCTCTGAAGTTGTTGAAGGCGTTATTGTGGGTGAAGGCGCGGTGCTTTCCATGGGCGTTTACATCAGCCAAAGTACTCGTATTTATGACCGCGAAACCGGCCAGATCCACTTTGGTCGGGTGCCTGCCGGCGCGGTAGTCGTGCCGGGCACACTGCCGTCAAAAGATGGCACCCACGGCCTCTACGCGGCCATTATTGTGAAAAAAGTGGATGCGCAGACCCGCGCTAAAGTCAGTATCAACGAGCTGCTGCGCTCGGCAGAATAAGAGTAAAGCTAGTCGGCTGCGGTTTGAAAAGGCCGCAACAGCTCTTCAGGAATCGGCAGTTCAATCTGAACTGCCGTTTTTGTATGCGGATGCGCAAACGTCAGCCCGGTTGCTGCCAGCAATAAGCGCCGTAGCTCAAAATGCTGCTGAAAAAAACGATTGTGGCGGCCATCACCATGGTTAGTGTCGCCGATAATCGGATGCCGCAGGTGCGACATATGCCGGCGTAACTGATGTTTGCGCCCGGTGTGAGGGTGCAGCCGCATTAATGAGTAGCGCGAGGTCGGGTGCTTTTTGCTGACCGCAAATGGCAGTTCAATTTGCTGTAAACAAACATAATCGGTTACTGCCGGTTGTGCCTCTTTATCCTGATCTGCCTGTTTATCTGCGATCCGGTCCAGTTCTTCTTTCAGCGGATAGTCCAGGGTGCCCGAGTCCAGATAACCCCGGACCACTGCGTGATAGGTTTTCCGGACATCCCGCGCGGTGAACTGCTCCGTCATCAGGCGTGCGGTGTCAGGGTCTTTTGCAAATAACAGGATGCCGGAGGTAGGCCGATCCAGACGGTGCACCGGGTATACGTGCTGACCAATCTGATCCCGCACCTGCTGCAAGGCAAACTCAGTTTCGTGCTTAGCGATCCAGCTCCGATGCACCAGCAAGCCTGACGGCTTGTCGACTGCTATCAGGTACTCATCCTGCAATAATACCGACAGTTCAGACATCGTCAGCTAAAGGATCCGTACCACTTAATAAGGTATCAAACTCGCGCAGAATACGAATCAGGCTTTCATGGTGCTCTAATTCGTCATGAAACACGTGGGTTGCCATCGGGCTGACGGCAATGTTTTGTGGCAGCGGATGCTCGCCGTCAATGATCTCCCACATCCGCGGCAGCATGATAAATTGCAGCCACTGGTGAAAGTCCAGGGTGTCCATGGCAAAGGGTTCAGTACTGGCCAGAGCCTGTGCAGAAGGAAACTGATTCTGCCACAATCCCAGACAGTTCAGTTCAGCCTCAATGCGCTCTAACAACCTCGCGGCGCGCTGTCTTTGGTCCATTACTATCTCCACGACGGGGAACTCGATATAATGGCCAACATCTTTCAGCAAAATGATGCGTGATGCAAGTTTAATGGCTATTTTAACCCTTTCAGATTTACTTAACGCAGGCCAGAGCGAATTTTATATCTATGACCTGGGTCGTCGGGTACAAGCTATAGAAACCAGCGAGTTTACCGCCATCGAGGCGCAACAGGCGCCCTATCCTTTCCCGCTGCAGGGCCATGCCTGGCTGGCGATCGTATTCTGGTCACAGTCAGCAGCCACCACTACCGAGCCCTTCCTGTGGTTTCTAAAATTCCCGCTTGATGAGCGCGGTCTGCTGGATTTACAGGCTCAGCAGGGATTCATTACGCAAGTGCTGACCTTACTGGGCAATAAAGTAACCGGCGCCCTCAACGACGAACAGCGCCAGCAACTACAGCAAAGCCCTTACCTGTTTACCCCGGCTGAAGAAAAGCGCGCAGCCCTGCATGCCCGGCTGACAGTCCGGCTTAAGCGACCACCTTCGGTTCATTACGAAACCGCGGAAAGTGCGCTGGCACAGCCAGATGCGCCGCAGTGGCAGCAAATTGGTTTGCAGGGTCTACATGATGTCGCGGCACGGCTGGCTTCCGGTCAGCGGCTGTGCCAACAGCTACCTGAGCATTTCGCCGGCTACCCGGAGCCGTTGCAGCGGGCGCTGGCCGTTGCGCTGGAGCACCAGGCACCGCCACAGGTATTAACTGACGCGCTGGCCAGGCTCGCTCAGCACGAAGTTCAGCCAGGCCAGCGGCGTCTCAGCCTGCTGCGCAGCTGCGCCGGTGCCAGTGACACAGCGGCCGTGCGCAGTGCCGTTGCGCATACCCTGAATAACAGTCCCGATGCCGATGAACTGGTGCTTATTCCAGCCCGCCTGTGGCCAGCATTGCAACCCGGATCGGACGAAGTGAATTTACTTGAGCTGTACATGTTGCGACTGGCTGAGTATTCGGCCGGTGACTCCAACAATCAGAATAATGCGTTCTTTGCTGGACTAACCGCCGATTTGCTGCGCCTGCCAGGTATCCGTCCGCATGTATTATCACTGCTACGCCGACACGATTTGCCGCTGGTTCTGCAACAGGCATGGCAAGGGTTTACCGGGGCCGCCTCATGATGTTACTGGATGCGATTTTATTACTGGCAGTAGCAACCGGCTTCTGGCTGTTCTGGCAAGGCCGGCGCCAGGCGGAACAGGCGCGCCGTTATGCCGTCCGTTACTGCCAGCAACATCAGCTGCAATTTCTCGATATTGCCTGGCGTAACGGCAAGCTGGCCAAAAAAGGCCGGCATTTTGGCTGGCTGAGCAATTATGACTTTGCCTTCAGCAGCGATCAGCAGAGTCGCTATGAGGGCGAGCTGCAGCTGCTCAATTTGCGGTTAGTGACCATTACTACTCCGCCTTATCGGATCCCCGAGGCTTAAGACCCAGTATCTGCAGCCAAAAATCGCGATACATAACCCAGTCGCCCAGCAACGAATAAGCCGGATACTTGAAAGTCGCCGGTTTATTATGCTCAAACAGAAAGTGGCCTAACCAGGCAAAGCCGTAGCCTACCAATGGTACCAGCCACAGATAAACCCACTGCTGGGTCAGCAGCGCAAAAGCCAGTATCACCAGCACCAGGGTACTACCGATATAATGCGTGGCCCGGCAGCGCGGGTCCGAATGTTCGGCCAGATAGTAGGGATAGAACTCTTTAAACGAATTGAACTGCATCATCTGCTCCCGCTGTTTCAGTATGGGGATAAAAAAGAAGTTCGCCGGCAACACCACCAACCTGCAGGTCGGTCACTTTGCGGTAGTCATGCTGTTCAAACAGTGCCAGGTATTTGGCCTGGGTAATGTAAACGGCAATACCGGCTGAATCCCTGTCATCTTCAAGCACCTGCTCCGCCGCACCAATCAACAAATGGCCCCAGCCGTTCTGCTGATAGCGCGGGTGCACGGCAATAAAAGCCAGCATATGATAATGCTGCTCACCGGTACCCTCAGCCAGTTGCTGCTTCATTGCATCCTGAATCAGCGCTTCTTTTTCGATAAGCTGGCGGGTGCTGACATATCCCGCTGTCAGTAACATTTTCAGGCGCCAGTGCCAGTATTTGCCCGGGCCGAAGCTCTTGCCCGGCCGGGTCAGACAAGCCACCCCAACCAGGCTGTCCTCGTCAAAGATACCAATCATCGGCTGGTCAGCTTCCCAGAACGCACTAAGCTCTTCCCGTATCGCCGCCCGCAACCGCTTTTCATAGTCCGCCTTGTCAGCCTGGAACAGATCCATAAACAGCGGATCATCGTGGTACGCCTGATAGAGCAGCGATGCCGCAAGTTTAAGTTCCTCTGCTACCAGATAGCGCAGCTGTCCGTCACGCAAGCGCGCCTGTTTGCTTATTGTCATTATTATTCTCGCTAGTCGCGTATTTTGGGTATTCTGGTTTGTTGGTTGTCGCTCACCAAATTATCCCATTCCGGGTTAATTATCCACCAGGCGAGGCTCCAATTTCTCAAGGAATTCGGCCAGGCTCGGAGCCAGCACCTCATGTTGTTCACGGCCGGCAAATTCCAGACCAACAGCACCCGTTTCGTTATCCATGGTCAGTAATAAGTCGTCGGTTTCTTCGGCCAGGCCAATAAACAAGGTAATCGGCTGTTTCAGGCGACGCTTCATTAATACGTGGCCGGCCTGATTACTCAGTAGGCGATCACCGTCTTCCGGTCCGTGCACCTGCAACAGCCACAGTGGATGTTGCTGCCAGGTCACCGCCAGATCCGCCGCGAACCAGCGCGAATAGAAAGCCATTAGGTCAGGATGGAATGGCTGTTCAAGCGCATTCGCCAAATCGCCAAAATCCAGCGGTATTGACTGCATGATCGGTTGCCAGCGCACCCAGTCATCACCGGCCGGTTCACCATATATCGGCGCCTGCCATTCCGGGTTCGCTTCAACCAACAGCGGCCTGTCGTTATCAGCATAAAACTGCTGATAAGCTTCAAGCAGCTGGTCCATTTGTTCGAGTACAGTCATGTTAAGATCCTGAGTAGAAAACTGGTATCAATCATAGGTCAGCGCTACAATGGCTGACTGCATGAGATTTATACGACTAATTTGAGTTTAACAAGATAAGCGGTTTCGATGAAGCAACCCCTAGGACATTTATCCCTTGGTCGGCCTACCGACTACCCGACTGCCTTTGATGCCGGCCTGTTACAGGCAGTGCCCCGCCAGTTGAATCGCAGCGCCATCGGTCTCAGTGAGATGAGCGCACTACCCTTTCAGGGGCAGGATTACTGGACCGGCTATGAATTATCCTGGCTCAATGCGCGCGGTATGCCGCAGGTCGCTGTCGGCGAATTTGTGATCCCGGCCAGCAGTCCGAATTTAGTTGAATCCAAGTCGTTTAAACTCTATCTGAACAGCTTCAATAACTGTCAGTGGCCTAACTGGGATGCAGTAAAGGATCAGCTACAAAAAGATCTCTCCGCCTGTGCCGGCGCAAGCGTGCAGGTGAACCTGATGACGGTACAACAAGCCCAGCACCAGGCTTTTACTGATCTACCCGGCGAATGTCTTGATGACCAGGACATTGCCATTACTGAATATGATTATAATGCCGGGTTACTGGCTCATCATGATGAACATGAAGTCACTGAAACCCTGCATAGCCATTTGCTGAAATCCAATTGTCTGATCACCAACCAGCCAGACTGGGGTTCAGTGATGATTCGCTATCGTGGTAAGACCGTTGACCGGGCAGCATTGCTGCGGTATATCGTTTCTTTCCGGCATCATAATGAATTTCACGAGCAATGCGTGGAACGCCTGTTCGTCGATTTAAAAACGCAGCTGGATATTAAACAGCTTACCGTATATGCGCGTTATACCCGCCGCGGCGGGCTGGACATTAACCCCTTCCGCTCTGACTTTGAAGCGGCACCAGCGCCCGGCCGGCTTAGCCGCCAATGACACTAATAATAAGGACATAGAATGAAAGTTACGATTTCCCCCCGTGGGAGCATGAGCTTACTGTCACAACTCGAAATAGAACGGCTGCAGCAAAGCAGCGACAAACAGCTCTACCGCCTGTTCCGCAATTGCTGCCTGGCGGTTCTGAATGCCGGTAGTAAAACCGACAGCAGTGAAGAAATTTTTAATAAATATGAAGACTTTGACGTGAATGTCGTCAAAAGTGAGCGCGGCATTCAGCTTGAACTGATCAATCCGCCAGCAGAAGCTTTTGTTGATGGCAAACTCATCATTGGTATGCAGGAACTGGTTGAAGCCGTACTGCGGGATATCCTGTTTACCGGCGAAACCTACAATTCACAGACGCTGGATTCTGCCGATACCCATACCCTGACCCATGTAGTGTTCGATATTCTGCGCAACGCACAGATTGTTCAGCCGAACCTGGATCCAAATGTTATCGTCTGTTGGGGCGGCCACTCGATCAATGAAGTCGAGTACAAATACACCAAAGAAGTCGGTTATCAGATGGGCCTGCGGGCGCTGAATATTTGTACCGGATGCGGACCAGGCGCCATGAAAGGGCCAATGAAAGGCGCGACCATCGGCCACGCCAAACAACGTATCCCTGACGGTCGTTATCTTGGCTTTACCGAGCCAGGGATCATTGCCGCTGAGCCACCTAACCCCATCGTTAATGAGCTGGTTATTCTGCCCGATATTGAAAAGCGGCTTGAAGCCTTTATCCGCTGCGGGCATGGGATTGTGGTATTCCCCGGCGGCGTAGGCACTGCCGAAGAACTCTTATATCTGCTGGGTATTCTGATGCACCCGGAAAACGAACGGCAAGTGCTGCCGGTTGTGCTTACAGGTCCCGCCAGCAGCGCTGGTTATTTCGATGCTATCGACGACTTCATTGTCGCCACTTTGGGCGAAGCAGCGCGTAAGTTTTATACCATCATCATTGATGACCCTATTGCTGTGGCCAAAGCCATGAAGAATGGCGTACGTGAAGTGAAGGAATACCGGCGTGAAACCGGTGATTCGTATTGCTTCAACTGGACGTTACACATTGAAGAGCCGTTTCAGCGACCCTTTATCCCGACCCATGAAAATGTTCGCGACCTGAACCTGCATCGCGACCAGGAACCACAGCTACTGGCTTCTGCTTTGCGTCGTGCGTTCTCATCCATTGTGGCCGGTAACGTTAAAGACGAAGGGATTCGTGCGATTCGTAAATACGGTCCGTTTGAGATTCACGGTGAACGCGATATGATGCGTAAACTAGACGTCTTATTGCGGGCATTCGTTGAACAAGGCCGGATGAAGTTACCTGGCACGGTATACCACCCATGCTACCGGGTTATTACCGACTAACGCCCGCTAAAGACAAAAACGTACAGGAGCACCGCAGCACCATGTCTAAAATGTTCAAAATCGTGATCATCGGGTTTGCCATTTATCTGGCTGCCGCTGCGGTCATTCTGCACTATTACAAAGCTGATCCTGAAAATATGAACTGGCAGGAGCGCGAAACCTTCAACCTGAAGCAAATTGGCCGGCTCGATCTGGGTATCCAGAAAGGCGACGTTATTCGCTTGCTGGGATCGCCCGATATCAGCGAAGCCAAAGCGACCAGTGACGGCGAAGAACTGCTGGTACTGTTTTACCGCACCCATCATGTGAAGTCTGATGGTATAACTACCCGCGATGAATGCACCCCGCTGCTATTTAAAAACGATCAGTTAATTGCCTGGGGTGCCGACGCTTATAGTGACTATCAGTCGTTTTGATGATCCCGCCCCGTCTGCGCTAGTATTGCCTCTGCTATAATGGACAACGACTATCGGGTGCCGTCACAGCGGTACCCGATGCCTCGTTAGCACCTTATAAGAAGTAGGATACGCCTATGAGCACCACCATTACGGTCATACCCGGCGACGGCATCGGGCCAGACATCATTGACGCAACCATTAAGATTCTCGACCAAGCCGGCTGTGACTTTACCTACGAATTCGCCAAGGCTGGCCTGACTGCGTTAGAAGCGACCGGCGAGTTATTGCCACAGGAAACGCTAGACGCGATAACCCGCAATCAAGCCACGCTGAAAGGTCCGTTAACGACCCCCTCGGGCGAAGGCTTTACCTCAGTCAACGTGACCTTGCGCAAAAAATTCGATCTCTACGCCAACCTGCGCCCGGTGAAATCATTCAAAGGCACCCAGTCGCGCTACGAAAACATCGATATCATTACCATTCGTGAAAATACCGAGGGTATGTACTCAGGTATCGGCCAGACCACCTCAGAAGAAGGTGATCAGGCGCGGGCGATAAGCCAGATCACCCGCAACGGCTGCGAACGTATTCTGCGCTTTGCCTTCGCCCTGGCAGAACGTGAAGGTCGCAAAAAAATAACAGTAGTCCATAAAGCCAATATTCTGAAAACCACGTCCGGCCTGTTCCTGAAAATAGCCCGTGAAATTGCCGCGGATTACCCGAACATCGAGTGCAATGAAATGATTGTTGATGCGGTGTGTATGCGGCTGGTCATGAACCCGGAAGATTTTGACGTGATTGTCACCACCAACTTATTCGGTGACATCATCTCTGACTTATGTGCCGGACTAGTCGGTGGCCTGGGCATGGCACCCGGCGCGAATATCGGTGATGATTCAGCGATTTTTGAGGCTGTGCATGGCTCAGCTCCCGACATCGCCGGCAAAAACCTGGCCAACCCGACATCGGTTATTCTGGCCGCCATTCAGATGCTCGACTATCTGGATATGCCAAAGCCCGCCCGCCGCATCCGCGCCGCGCTGGAAGACGCTATCGCCAGCGGTGACCGCACCACCCGCGACTTAGGTGGCACCCATGGCACCACCGACTTCACGCAGGCGATTATCGACCGCTTATAACCAGCGGATATGGACTGTGACTTCCTCGCGGTCGTGGTAGAGCTGTTTGGCCTGCAGCTCGTATTTGCCACGACCCTCGTCTACCAGTCGTTGCTTCATATTCTGCAAATATTCCGCAACCGCGGCGTAGCGTTTTTTCATTGGCAGCTTGAGGTTGAAAATGGTCTCCTGGCAATCCCCATCGATAAGCCAATTGGTAATTAAATCGGCAACCCGGCTGGGCTTTTCGACCATATCGCACACCAGCCAGGTCACATTTTTCTTTTTCGGGCGGAACTTAAAGCCGTCGGTCTGGATATGTTTGACCTGTCCGGTGTCCAGCAGGCGCTGATCCATGGGGCCGTTATCCACCGCCTGCACCATCATGCCGCGATGCACCAGCTGATAGGTCCAGCCACCAGGCGCAGCGCCCAGATCGACCGCATTCATGCCAGAACTAATTCGCGCTTCACGTTCGTGGGCCGGAACAAACACCTGAAAAGCCTCGTCGAGCTTGAGGGTGGAGCGACTGGGCGCGTCCGAAGGGGTGCGTAAACGGGGAATTCCCATCAGCCACGGCGATTGGTTATAGCTGTATGAATAGCCTATAAACAAGTGCTGGTTATTAATAAAAAACGCATGCAGGGTTGGCCGCCGGTCGCTTTCTTTATCGGTCAGCCAGCCACACTGGCGTAAACCCTGGCGCAGGGGCACGGTGAACTTGCGGCAGAACTTCGATAATTCTTTGCCGGTATTGGTATCCGGGGTTTCAACGCGTAAATCACCGGCAGGTTTTACCTGGGCGAAGGCTTCCTGCACGCTTTCATCCAAGAGAGCCAGCTGCACTGCACTCACCCGGTCTTGCTGCAATAAATCCTTTATTTCGGCAATAACCGACACAAACTGGCGGGTAAAGATCAGCTCGCGCAGCTGCAGCTTGCGGGCCAGATGGTCGGCCTCTTCAGGTAAACAGCGATAGGTTACATAGCCGTCGCCAGACTGCGTCTGACAATAGCCATAGACACCCAGCAAGCCGCTTTTTTCCTGCAGTTCCGCAGCGCAGTCGCTCTCAAATCCAGGCCTGCAATAGGCCACTAATCCTGACATAGTTATTACCCGTCTATTTCTTCGGTTACGAAAGTACTGATTCGGTCAATGGCGCTCTGCCATAAGCCGGTGCGTTGCAAACCACTGCGCTTGGTCGGCAGCAGGCTGTGGTCGCCGTTTTCCAGCCATTCCAGTTGCAGGTTCGCTGGCAAATCGTAGCCGGCGACTTCATCTGGCCGGCCCAGGCTGTCGCGAGTTCCCTGAATAATCAGGTTCTGCTGACAATTGTTGTTCAGATCATCAAGCCGCAGCCGATCCGGCTTGCCCTGCGGATGAAACGGAAAACCCAGGCCAATCGCAGCCCGGGCACCTACTTCATCGGCGATGCGGAAGGCAACCCGGGCCCCCATTGATTTGCCCATCACAAATAGTGGTTTATCGTCAGCGAACTCGCGCACCACAGCTTTCATGCAGTGCTTAAGTTGCGGCATCGGGTTTGGTGGCCGCCGTACGCCCAGTTCCATGAACTGCTGCCAGTACGGAAAATTAAAACGTACAACCTCAATGCCCTGCAGCGCGAGTCCCATTGAGATAAATTGCATAAAGTCACTTTGCAGCCCGGCGCCGGCGCCATGGGCAAACACGATGCGTACCGCGCCATCAGCCTGATCGTGCTGAATCGCTACCCGCTGTGCTTCACTCATAGCGATCCTCTTCTTCTTCGACCACGCCAAGCAGCCAGTTGCGGAAGGTCGCGATTTTACCTACTTCTGCCTGGGAGTCACGACAAACCAGATAAAAAGATTTTGAGCGCGGCAAGGCTTCGGGGAAAATCTGAATTAAGTGGCCGGCATCAATCTCAGGCTTCACCAGCACGTTGTTCGCCAGCGCGATGCCCTGCCCGTGCACTGCGGCTTTCAGCGCGAGGTTGGAGTGACTGAAAATAGGTCCGTTATCGCCTTTATCCTTATCGATACCCACCAGCTTAAACCAGTCTTTCCAGGCGTTGCGGGTTTCGTCATGTAACAGCGTGTGGTTAAGCAGGTCCCGTGGCTCGCGCAGCGGCTTACTGCTATTTAGCAACAATGGTGAGCACACCGGTAACAGGAATTCATTATGCAACTTGTAGGCTTTCAGGCCCGGCCACTTGCCCGCACCATAATAGATAGCCACATCCACGTCATCAGTCAGCGAGCCATCGACTTCATCGACGGCACGGATGCGCACATCAATGTCAGGACAGGCCTCATGAAAACGGCTCAGACGCGGTACAAACCACAGAATAGCAAAGCTTGGCGGTAGTGAAATCGTTAACGCGCCCCGTGAATTGGCGCTTTTCAGGCGCTCGGTGGCCTGCACGATGTCATCAAAAATATCTTTGAGCTCAAGAAAGTAGGTCTGCCCTTCGGCGGTAAGCAGCAACGAGCGGTTGCGCCGCAAAAAGAGCTTTACCCCCAGAAAATCCTCGAGCGCCTTCACCTGATGACTGACCGCCGCCTGAGTGACAAACAACTCGGCGGCGGCGCGGGTGAAGCTTAAGTGCCGGGCCGCGGCCTCAAACGCCTTAAGCGCATTTAATGGGGGTAATTTTCGCATCAGTTAGTCGTTATAGTCGAACTCCACCGTCTATTTCTACCACACGGCCGCTAAAGAAGTCATTCTCAATAATATAACGGGCACTATGGGCGATCTCTTCCGGCTGGCCCCAACGACGCAGTGGCACCATACCCAGTGCACGATCAATAGCTTCTGGCTTCATCTGCGCAGTCATCGGCGTTTCAATAAATCCTGGCGCGATAGCGCCACAGCGGATCCCGAACCGGCCCAGCTCACGGGCCCAGGTAACTGTCATCGCAACAACGCCGGCTTTGGTGGCAGCATAGTTGGTCTGCCCCATATTGCCGGCCCGCGCGACGCTGGAGATATTAATAATAACGCCACCGTTGCCGGCTTTGGCCATATGCGCCGCGGCTTCACGGCCACATAAAAAGCTACCGGTCAGATTCACGTCAAGTACCGACTGGAACTGCTGCA
Organism: uncultured Pseudomonas sp.; assembly: GCA_964462025.1. Taxonomy (GTDB): domain Bacteria; phylum Pseudomonadota; class Gammaproteobacteria; order Enterobacterales; family Alteromonadaceae; genus Pseudidiomarina. The sequence goes on from CAYWXF010000038.1 coordinate 16,266, forward strand.
GTGGCATTTTATGGGTGATTTCGCCTTCTTTGCATTTAATCAGCAGGCCATCACGCAGAATGCCGGCATTATTGACCAGCACATTGATACCACCGAAGTCGCTGTTAATCTTCTCAAACACTTCTTCAACAGCGGCTTCGTCGGTTACATTCACCGTGTAGCCCCGCACCTTGCTGGCACCTTTATCACTGCAGCTGCGCTCCGCTTCCTGCAACGCTTCGGCATTCATGTCGATTAACGCCAGCGCAGCACCTTCAGCAGCAAAATGTTCAGCCATCGCCAGGCCCAGGCCCTGCGCGCCACCGGTAATTACAATCGTACTTTTAGCAATTTGCATGATGATATCCGTTACTTCGATTTCGGTTGAACGTATTTAAAGATACTGGAGAAGTCTTCCTGACCATGGCCAAGCTGCGCCCAGCTACGATACAGGTTATGCGTGAGTGAACCCATCGGGGTCATGGCACCGCTTGCCAGCGCCGCTTGTTGCGCCAGTCCCAGATCCTTGCTCATCAGGTCAACTAAAAAGCCGCCTTCGTAGCCTTTACTTGAAGGCACATTATCCATTACCCCGGGGCACGGATTATATACTTCTAAAGTCCAGTTACGCCCTGAGCTCTTGAGCATGATTTCCGACAGAGTTTTCGCGTCAAGTCCGTGCGCTATGCCCAGTTGCAGCGCTTCCGCGGTGCCGGCCATCAGCACCGACAACAACATATTGTTGCAAATCTTGGCCACCTGCCCGGCCCCGCTCTCACCGGCATGGAATACGTTTTTACCCATGTCGTTGAGTACCGTGCGGGCATTTTCAACCGCGGCGGCTTCACCACCGCAGATAAAGGTCAGGGTACCAGCGCGGGCGCCGGCGACGCCGCCGGATACCGGCGCGTCAATAAAACAAATACCTTTTTCATTCAGACCGGCCGCAACCTTGCGGGCGGTCTCAGCGCTGATGGTGCTGCAGTCGATCGCCAGGGTATCTTCACCCAACACCTGATTTAAACCATCGTCACCCAGGTACACTGCCAGCACATGCTTATCAGCCGGCAGCATGGTGATCACAAAATCCGCCTCTTTTGCCGCCGCAGTAGCTGATTCAGCGACCTGACAGCCTGCTTCCTGCGCGTGCTCCAGGGCAGCGTCTGATAAGTCGAATACCTTAACGCTATGGCCGGCATTAACCAGATTGACCGCCATCGGGCCGCCCATGTTGCCTAAGCCGATGAAACCTATTTTAGCCATGTGTTGTCCTCACTGTTCGTAGATTGGCCCGGGTTATTTGCCCAGGTCTTTTAGCGGGTGCTGGTCGGCCGGCCAGGGGGACGTGAAAAACTCATCCACGTCGGCGGCGTTAACCTCCGCGACTGACTCATGCTGCCAGTTGGGTTGTTTATCTTTGTCAATTAAGAGCGCCCGGATACCTTCGGCGAAATCGCCGCGGATTGCGCACTTCACCGATAATGTCAGTTCCAGCCGGAAACAATCCGCCAGACTTAAATCAGCGCCATGCTGCAACTGGTTCCAGACGATATGTGCCGTCATCGGGCAGCCACCGGCCAGGTTAGCACGCGCCCGGGCCAG
>CAYWXF010000039.1:0-8421 GCA_964462025.1 uncultured Pseudomonas sp.
ATGGTCCGCAGGGGGATAACGAGATCATCCCTGAGCAGAACTGGAAAACCTACGCTACCCTAAGCTTCGGGGTGACCTCGATTCATGATCCGTCGAATGACACCACCGAGATTTTTGCCGCCAGCGAGCTGCAGAAAGCGGGCCTGATCAACGCCCCGCGTACCTTCTCAACGGGTACGATTCTGTATGGTGCCAATGGCCCGGGTTATACCTCGCATGTGGATAGCCTGGATGATGCGAAGTTCCATCTTGAGCGGCTGAAGAAAGTCGGTGCCTTCTCGGTGAAAAGCTACAATCAGCCACGCCGTAATCAGCGTCAGCAAGTGGTTCAGGCTGGCCGTGAACTTGAGATGATGGTGGTGCCTGAAGGTGGTTCATTGCTACAGCATAACCTGAGCATGATCGCCGATGGCCATACGACTATCGAGCACTCGCTTCCGGTAGCCAAGATCTATGACGACATTGAGCAGTTCTGGGGCCAGACCGAAGTGGCTTACACGCCGACACTTGGCGTTGCTTACGGCGGTATCTGGGGTGAAAACTACTGGTATGCTGAAACCGATGTATGGAAGCATCCGAAGCTGAGCAAGTTTGTTCCTCAGGATGCCCTGGTAGCTTCAGTTCGCCGCGAAAAAGCACCTCATGATCATTACAACCACTTCAATAATGCTGATGTGGCAAAAACCCTCACTGACGAGGGCGTTGTTGTGGTTGCTGGTGCCCATGGCCAGCGTGAAGGCCTGGCGCAGCACTGGGAGATCTGGATGATGGCGCAGGGCGGTATGACGCCGCTGGAAGCACTGGCAACATCAACCATTAATCCCGCCCGCGAGTTTGGTATGGATAAGCATATCGGCTCGCTGAAAGCCGGTAAGTTAGCCGATATCATCGTGATTGACGGTGATCCACTGGCTGATATCCGGGTGACCGACCGGGTAACCCATACTATGGTCAATGGTCGTCTGTTTGACGCCACCACTATGGACCAGCTGGTACCCGTAGCAGCACCGCGTAAGCCGTTTTTCTGGGAATAAACGCACTGCTGAAGTATAATCCCGCTATATTCGTATAGCGGGATTTATTTTTTCTATGAATAATGTAAAAGATATCGACCTGAACCTTCTGGTTTATCTTGATGTACTGCTGCGCGAACGTAATGTGACCAAAGCCGCAGCCCAGCTCAATATTACCCAACCCGCTATGAGTAACGGCCTGAAACGTCTGCGCACGCTGCTCAATGATCCTATTCTGGTACGTACCAGCGAAGGCATGCTGCCAACCGCTGCGGCCTTGCGTATGCAGGAACCGGTGCGACAGATACTCTATTCGGTAGAAGAAATGGTGCAGCCGGCACGCGAGTTCGATCCCGCCACCAGTGACCGGGTATTCCGCATCATGGCGTCGGACTATGCCGCCTCGACGTTAATGCCGCAATTACTGGCCTCGCTAAAACAGCAGGCGCCCGCCGTGACGCTGGATATCATGACACCCAGCGACATTAGCTTTCATGATGTTGAAAATGGCAAGGTGGATCTGGCCATTAACCGCTTTGAAAAACTGCCGCAGTCGTTTCACCAGAAAGAACTCTGGAAAGATGACTTTTCATGCCTGATGCGCAGTGACCACCAGTTACTGGACAACTATAACCTGGAAAACTACCTGCAAGCCGAGCATGTTTGGGTGAGTAAAACCGGCTTTGGCGTTGGCGTGGGGATGGATCCCCATGACGTACAAAAGCTAGGCTGGGTTGACGGCGCGTTAGCCAGGCTTGGGCATAAGCGTGAAATACGGGTTTTCACGCGTAACTATCATGTGGCGATGCATCTGGCCCGGCAGGGACTTATTGCAACAGTGCCAAGCCGGGCCGCCCGTTTATATGGTGATGATCCTGAGTTTGTGGTGAAGCCGCCGCCCTTTGCGATACCCGCCCTTGATCTGGCGATGATCTGGACCCCACTACTGCACCACGATACCGGCCATCGCTGGTTCCGTCAGTTAGTAACGGATACAGCGACGCGGCCGGTTACTTAGGTTGTTCTGGTAGCCAGCGCCGGCGAAATAGCCGCTGCGCGCCGAGCCGGACCGAATACCGCCAGTTGCCCCAGCAGCCACAGGATAACCATGGCGATGGGTAAATAGTGCCAGCCGATGCGCGGTAAATTAAAGGCATCAACCAGCCAGATATTCAGCGCAATGCTCGAGCCCAGTCCAAGAACTAAGCCGAAGCTGGTCACCATGAAGTTTTCGATCATAAAGTAGCTCATGATATCACCCCGACTGGCACCAAGTGCCCGGCGCGTGCCGATTTGCTTGCGGCGGCGGTTGACGTTAAAGGTCACCATACCAACAATGCCAAGTGCGGTAATAACCGTTAACAGCACCACGGTAATCCAGAGAATGGTCTGTAACGCCTGGTGGCCCCGATAGCTGTCTTCACGGGTCTCAGTCATTGTGCGCACATTACGGATAAGCCTGCCTGCGTCCTGCTTGAGCAGAAGCTCTTCAGCTTCTTTCATGATCCGGTCGCGCTGGCCTGGCTCGGTGCGGATGAAGTAGCGCGATGATCCGAACAAGGTACGCTGGGGCACCAGCATGACTCGCTCCACACCACTCCAGCCGTTCCATGGAGCTTGCAGTTGATCAATGATGCCGATAATTGTCAGAGGCTCATCGCCGCTGATGTAACCAGTTTGCCCCACGGTTTGCGCTGGTTCGAGATCAGGGAAGAGCTCTTTAGCCGTGGCCGCAGTAATAATTGCATTTTGTGGCCATTCAACGGCATTCGGTTCGCGATAAGAGATTTCCGACGTTGTGAAATTATTGCCCGCAATCAGCTCAACATCCAGCGCCTCAATGCCATGTTCATCAACAAAGTAGATGGCCACGCCAGTATTAAGGCCATCCTGCCCTGGTGCGGTGCGCAGGCCCATGGACCAGCCGCCGCCGCTTAATGGAATCGCATTGATCTGGGTTACGTTAATAATACCGGGTAGCTGCCGGAGCAGGCGAAGATCCTGCTCAATAACAAGCTGCTCATTGAAGTCATCCCGATAGCCACTGCTGGTCAGGTAAAACTGGTTGGCTTCGTCCAGCCCCGATGGCCGCGCCATAAGAGAACTGCGGTTTTCAATCATATGGATTGCGTTGACGATAATCGTCATCGTCAACGCAATCTGCAAAGCAAGCAGGAAGGCGCCAACCTTATTGCGCATTAACGCCCGGAAAATAGGTCCTGTCTGGTTCATTGTTATATCCTCTTCACAAGCGTTATTGAGTTTTTAGCTGGCCGGCGGGCGGTACACTGCAGGCGCGCCAGGTCGGATACAGACCGGCAAGGACAGTACTGACTATTGCCAGGCCAACCGCTAGCGCGATCATGTTCGGATCCAGGCTCGTCAGGCCGTTGATCTGGTCGCCGTACAATCCATTAATGCCTTTAAGGCCGAGCCATGCCAGGATAAGGCCAAGTAAGCCACCCGCAGCGCCGATCAGCCCCGCTTCAACCAAATGCTGGGCAAATAAGGTTCGCCGGCTGGCACCGACTGCGCGGCGTAGTGCAATCTCACCGGTGCGACCGATAAATTTCGCCAGCAGCAACGCGACTGTGTTCAGCAGACAGACAACCAGAAACATCAGTGCCATATACATCATCATCCGGGCGTCCTCAGAAACCACCTCCTGGTTCTCCAGCCAGTCCATGACGTTGCTCAGGCGATTATTGGTCTCACGGGGAAAGCGGCCAAGTTTCTTTTGCTCGGCCACGTAACTGTTGAGGAACGCCAGGTATTCATGCCGGTCGTCGGGATCTTCAAACTCTACCCAGAACTGCGAGTTCACACATTCAGACTGCAAAAACGCCTGAAATGTGTCCTCAGATACTGGCTTCCAGCAGTTATTGTTGCCAGTACTGGGCAGCTCCAGACTTTCTTTGAGTGAGTAGGGAACGTACAAATCTTCCGGTAAATTAAACGCGCCGGTGCTGATGTCGAAGAATTTGGGGCGGGGATGCCAGTCGTCCAGTACTCCCACCACCTGATAGGAGCGTCCGTCCATAACCAGGTTCTCGCCAACCGAGTTTACCCCTCCGAAAACTTCGTCATTGGTGGCTTTGCTGAGGACCACCACCAGCCGGCGATCTAGATCGTCGCTCGCGGTCCAGCCGCTGCCGTAAAGAAACGGCACGTCAAACATCGGGAAAAAGTCGGCATAGGCCATTCGTACGCGGGTTACAAAAGGCTTCTGCTCTGGCCGGTTGGGCTCAACAATTAGCGTGGACTGGCCCATGGCCGATTGCCGGTACGCTTTACCTGCGGCCATCAAATTGGTCGCTTCCAGCCAGGTCACCTGATCGGGCGGCTCATTCGGTTCCTGGTAGGGGCTGTTGGCATCCCAGTTATCCAGTTGCACATAGAACAGCCGGTCACTCTTGTGGGGAATTGGATCCGCTGACATCAGGTAGTTGACGGTAATCGTGGTCATCGCCGCGCCAATACCCAGGCCGATAGCCATAATCATCAGGCTGGTCAGCAGGATGTTTTTGCGCAGGCTCAGCATGGCTAAGCGGAGATAATAGATAAACATTGTTATTTACTCCTGGTGCTTAGCCGACTTGCGCGGTTTTATGAAATAGTTCACGGGTTGTTGCGCTGCTGGTTACTTCAGATACCCGGCCGTCACGAACAAAAATGTTGCGTTGGGCGCGCTTCGCCAGCATTGGATCATGCGTAACCATGACCACGGTAGTGCCTTCTTTGTTGATCTGTTTAAGCAAATCCATCACGCTGTTTGCCATCAGGCTATCGAGGTTACCGGTAGGTTCGTCGGCCAGCAGGAAACGCGGCTGACCAGCTAATGCCCGGGCGATTGCCACCCGTTGCTGCTGACCACCGGATAACTGCGAGGGTAAATGGCGCATACGACTAGCCAGCCCGACCACCTCCAGGGCTTCTTCAATGCGGCGCTTACGTTCGGCTGCGCTGAAGCGCCGGTAGCGCAAGGGCACATCAACGTTATCGAACAGGTTGAGATCAGGTAGCAGATTGAAACTCTGAAAAATAAAGCCGATTTTTTCGTTACGAAGTCTGGCCAATTGGCTGTCGGACAGTCCTTTGACGCTTTGTCCGTCGAGCAGATAGTCGCCGTCATCGAAAGTTTCCAGCAGGCCGGCGACATTCAGAAAGGTAGTTTTGCCCGAGCCTGACGGACCGGTGACAGCAACAAAGTCGCCTTCTTCAACATGCAGGGTAAAGTCTCTCAATGCATGGGTCTCAACCACATCGGTGCGGAAAATTTTGCTGATATCATTCATTTTTAACATAGCTTTTAGCCTTTATTTTTAGTTAGTTATACGCACCGTCTCGGCATTGCCGAAAGGCTCTATATTGGAAACGATAATTTGATCACCGGCGGTAAGGCCGCTCAGGATTTCCACCGAGCTTAAGCTGGTGACGCCTATTTCAATAGCGGTTCGGGTAGCAATACCGTCCCGTACTACGTAGGCAATGCGACCACCACCGCTTTCCAGGAACTGGCCACGGTTAACCGATAAAACGTTCTCTTTCTGATCAAGGATGACCCGGGTGGTCAGCCGCTGATTCTGGCGCAGCGCCGGCGGCATACCGTCAGTGAAACGCACATTTCCGATCACCTGGTTGTCGCGGATTTCCGGTGAAATGGATATCAGCTGTGCTGCGTAGGTCTGGCCTGAATAGTTGATTTCGGCGGCCATACCTATCGCCAGGTCATCGGCATAGGTTTCAGGGATAGCAATCTCAACTTCGAAGGCGCTCAAATCGACGACGCTAAGTACCGCCTGATTGCGGGCTACCTGGTTTTTCTGATCCAGCTCGCGGTTACCGACCAGGCCGCTGACGGGGGATAAGATATTCAGCGCATCAACCTGCCGTTGTAAGTCGGCAACCAGCGCTTGCTGGCGATTGACCTCGAGTTCGCGGGTCTGCAGTTCAAATACCTGGGTCTCTGCCTCAAGCTCAGCATCGGCTACGGCGTGGTCATAGACCAGCCGGGCGGTTTCCAGGTCGTCCTGGGCCTTTTCAAAATCGATTTGGCTGATCGCCTGAGCCGCCCAGGCATCATCGGCCCGGCGCTTTTCCCGTTCTGCCGCGACATAAGTGACTTTAGCCATATCAATGTCGCGCTGCGTTTCAAGTTTGGCGGCGCGCGTCTGAATGTGCTGGCGCTGAAGGGCTACTGCCGCACTGTCGAGTGAAGCCTGCTCCTGCTCAAGCCGGCTTTGTAGTTCGGGGCTGTCGATGCTGACCAGCAACTGGCCGAGGGTGACTTCATCGCCCGCGTCAACATGATAGGTCACGGTGCCTTCGGCCGGGCTATAGAGGGTAGGACTGACAGCCGCGATGACCCGTCCCTGGATAGAGAGATCCCGTACCAGATCGCCCTGGGTTACGGTCGCAATGCGCAGGCGATCCTGGGGTACGGATACCTCTGCCTTAGCCCAGCGATTGACGATGGGCAGGGTCACGGCGATGAGCACTGCCACTACGGCACCACTAATAATAAGTTTCCAATAGGTACGGCGCGGTGCTTCACGCACCACGTCCTGACCGCTGGTGTCAGCTATTTTAGTCACGGTTTGGGATCTCGCTGGTTGTTTAAGTTGTTGTGCTAGGTATAGTCGCGCGAGAACGCCAAAAGGTTTACTGGGGAATTGTAAGAAATAGCCGGAGACTTGTAAGGGAATGTATGGATATTGAGGTAGCCGTTACATTTAACGGCTACCTGAAGCTTAAAGAGACTGGTTAGCCGAAGATCAGAAACATCTCGTCATTCAGCCATAAATGCGAGAATACTGCCGCAACGTACCCAAGAAAAATGACCGGAGTCCACTTCAGGTGGCTGACAAAGGTATAGGAGCCACGCGCCTGACCCATTAACGCCACGCCGGCGGCAGAGCCGATTGTCAGCAGGCTGCCACCGGTGCCGGCGGTAAGCGTAATCAACAGCCACTGGCCATGGGACATTTCCGGCTGCATGGACAACACCGCAAACATTACCGGGATGTTATCAATCACCGCTGACATCAGGCCTAAGGCGATGTTGGCATAGGTTGGGCTCCAGTCGGTATAGAGGGTTTCCGACAGCAACGACAGGTAGCCCATAAAACCGAGCCCACCCACACAGATCACGATACCGTAAAAGAACAGCAGGGTGTCCCATTCAGCGCGCTGTACCCGGCTGAACACATCGAAAGGCACCACGCTACCGAGCCGCTTCAGGCGCTCGATGTCGCCGGCCCGCTCAGCCATCGCCCGCTTGCGCGCCAGTGAGCCGGGCAGGGTCATGCGCAGGTAGTAACCAAAGAATTGCAGATAACCTAAGCCCATCATCATGCCCAGAACCGGCGGCAAATGCAGGAAGGTATGGCAGGCAACGGCGGTTGCTATGGTCGCCAGAAATAAAAAGGTGATGCGCAATGCGCCCCGTTTGAGCTCAACCTGTTCGTAAACGGCGCTGGGTTTCCGGTTCTCAATAAACAGGCTCATAATCACGGCCGGAACCAGGTAGTTCAGCAACGAGGGTACGAACAGCACCAGAAACTCCTGGAATTGCACGATGCCAGCCTGCCAAACCATCAGGGTGGTAATATCACCGAACGGGCTGAAGGCGCCACCGGCGTTCGCGGCAATGACAATGCCCACACATGAGAGACTGATAAACTTTTTGTCGCCATCGGCTACTTTCATAACCACAGCGCACATCAGCAGGGCGGTGGTCAGGTTATCCGCGATCGGCGAAATAACAAAAGCAAGGCCGCCGGAAAGCCAGAACAATTGGCGATAGCTGAAGCCCTTGCGGACCATCCACGAGCGCAGCCCGTCAAACAACCGGCGTTCTTCAAGGGCATTGATATATGTCATGGCGACCAGCAAAAACAGCATCAGCTCAGCGAATTCCAGCAGATTATGCCGGAAGGCGTCTTCTGCAAGATTCGGCAGCCCCTGATCGATATAGACCCAGCCGATCATCATCCAGATCAGGCCGGCCGCCACCAGCACCGGTTTTGACTTGCGCATATGGAGCTGTTCTTCGGCCATCACCAACATATAGGCAATGGTAAAGATAATGATGGCTACAATGCCAACAGTTGCAGTTGTTAAATCAAGTGGGCCGGCAGCGGCAAACGCGGCCGGAGAGAAGAGCATTAAACCAAGCAGAACCAGCAGCAGCTTCCACATGCGCAGATATTCCTCGCTATTGGTAAAAGTTAACGACAAAGGTTGAGGAGTTGTTAAGATCGCGCGCATACTAGCACAAAAAAGACCCTTAGGTATCTGTCCCTGAAGGTCTTTTTCAGTGTTTTAACGAGGTATCCCCGAGGGGGTATCAGGCCGATGGCTTAAACTGCTGCTCTTCGGTTGAGCCGGTGAGGGCGGTCACTGATGA
>CAYWXF010000039.1:8521-17380 GCA_964462025.1 uncultured Pseudomonas sp.
ATGGTCGCGTCATCAAGATTACGCTTCCAGTTAAACGACGGTGAACAGTTATAAGCCAGCAGTTTGCCTGGATATCTGGCATGAATGGCCTCAGCAAACTGCCGTGCTTCATCAAGATCGGGTTTTGCGGTTTCGCACCACAGCAGATCCGCATAAGGCGCGTACGCCAGGCCCCGGGAAATTGCCTGCTCAATACCCGCAGTGACCCGGTAGAAACCTTCAGCCGTGCGTTCGCCGGTACAAAACGGCAAATCATTGGCATCGACATCCGAGGTCAGCAAATCGGCTGCGTTGGCATCGGTGCGGGCCAGAATCAGCGTGGGTACCCCGGCAACATCGGCCGCCAGGCGCGCTGCGATAAGTTTCTGTACCGCTTCCTGGGTCGGTACCAGCACTTTACCGCCCATATGGCCGCACTTCTTCACCGACGCCAGTTGATCTTCAAAGTGTACGCCGGCCGCCCCGGCACGAATCATGCTGTGCATGAGTTCATAGGCATTGAGCACGCCACCGAAGCCAGCTTCAGCGTCGGCAATAATAGGTGCGAAGTAATCGATGTAGCCTTCCTGGTCGGGCGTGAGGCCTTTTGACCACTGGATCTGATCAGCGCGGGCAAAGGAGCTGTTGATCCGTTGCACCACTGCCGGTACTGAATCGACCGGGTAGAGCGACTGATCCGGATACATGCTCATAGCACTGTTGTTGTCTGCGGCGACCTGCCAGCCAGACAGATAAATGGCCTGCAGGCCCGCTTTAACCTGTTGCACCGCCTGGCCGCCGGTGAGTGCGCCAAGGGCATTGACATAGTCTTTACCAAATTTATTGCGCGCTTCACCATGCAGTAAGCGCCAGACTTTCTCAGCACCGCGGCGGGCGTAAGTAGCTTCGGGTTGCAGGCTACCTCTTAGTTTAACCACGTCCAGAGCGGAATAGGTGCGTTCAACGCCCGTCCAGCGTGGGTTTTGTTGCCATTCGTTTTCGAGTTTCTGGGCCGCTTCGGCCTGGGTAATGGATATAGTGGTCATGGGTGTGGTCCTGTTAGTTATATAGAGCTACTACAGCAGGTCGTAGCCGGGTAAGGTTAAGAATTCGATTAAGTCATCGGCGGTAGTGATTTGCTCCAGCAGGTCGGCCGCGGTTTCGAACTGCTCCGCCTGCCAGCGCTGTTCGCCAACCTCGTTGCGTACCACCAGTACTTCTTCCTGCAGATAGCGTCGGAATAAGTCCTTAGTCACTACCGCACCGTTATCCAGCTTCTTCTGGTGTTTAATCCACTGCCAGATAGACGTGCGGGAAATTTCCGCGGTTGCCGCATCCTCCATCAGGCCATAAATAGGCACGCAGCCTTTACCAGAAATCCAGGCTGCCAGGTATTGCAGCGCCACCCGGATATTGGTGCGCATGCCGGCTTCGGTGCGGGGGCCGGGGCAGGGTTCCAGCAGCTCACTGGCGGTGATCGGGGCGTCCTGCTCGCGTAACTCATGCAGCTGGTTATCACCTTGCAGGCCGTCGACAAATACTTCCCTTACCGTGGCAGCAAGCCCGGGATGGGCTATCCAGGTGCCATCGTGGCCATTGCTGCGCTCAAGCTCCTTATCGGCCCGGACTTTTGCCAGAATGCGGGCGTTTTCTTCAGGATCTTTGCTCGGGATAAAAGCGGCCATACCGCCCATCGCCAGCGCGCCCCGGCGATGGCAGGTTGCTACCAGCAACCGTGAATAGGCGTTCAGAAAGCCTTTGTCCATGGTCACTACCTGACGATCAGGCAGCACCCGGTCGGGATGATTTTTAAGGGTCTTGATGTAGCTGAAAATATAGTCCCAGCGACCGCAGTTCAGAGCTGCAATATGCTGGCGCAGGGCATGCAGAATTTCATGCATCTGAAACACCGCCGGCAGGGTTTCGATCAGCACGGTCGCGCGAATGCTGCTGCGCGGCAGGCCGAAGTAATCTTCGGTGAAGGTAAATACATCGGCCCACCATTTTGCCTCGCTGTGATGTTCGAGTTTTGGCAGATAGTAGTAGATGCCGGTTCTGCGGCTCAGTCGTTGCTGGTAATTGAGGTAGAAGTAGAGCGCAAAATCAATCAGCGCGCCGGGGATGACCTAGCCGTCGATGAGAATTTGCTTGTCCGGAAGAGGCAGGCCGCGCACCCGGGCGATGAGCAAAGCGGGATTACTTTCCACCTGATAGTACTTGCCGCTATCGGGATCCCTGTAATCCATATTGGTGCCGGCATTGTCATTGGCATCCCGCAGGTTTTTCTGGCCGTTTATCAGGCCTTCCCAGGTCGGTGACTGGGAATCCTCGAAGTCCGCCATGTAGCAGTCAACATTGGCGTTGAGCGCATTGATAACCATTTTTCGATCCACCGGACCTGTGATCTCCAGCCGGCGCCGGGTTAAGTCCTCTGGCAACGGCACAATTTGCCATTCGGCATCACGGATGCTGCTGGTGGCCGGATCAAAGTCTGGCAGGGAACCCGTATCAATGGCGGCCTGACGTTCGCCGCGATCGATGAGTAGTTGTTGTAGCTGTGGGCGGAACTTGCGCACCAGGGTGACCAGGAAGTCCTGGGCCGGCACAGTAAATAGTTCTTGTGTCAGCCGGTCAGGGTTCGGCATAGTGAGTCCGGTGACGAATTGAAAAGTGGTCATAACCTGTCCGTTTGTTGTGCGTGTGTTAATAAAACCAGACTAGGCTTGATCAGGTTCATTCTGTTAATTTATTATTTATATTCTTACCATTCATAAAGGTTATATTATGAGCGTATTACGAATGATTCTTCTGCTGAGCCTGCTGGGTACTTTCACTCCGGCGGTTGCGGAACCATTACCCTTAGCGGAGCGCGCTGAAGTTGTTGATGAAATCCTGCAGCAGCGCATCAACAACCTGCTGCCACAACTCATGCGCGATACCGGTATCGATATGTGGGTACTGGTTAGCCGTGAGTACAACGAAGATCCGGTATTGCGTACTATGCTGCCAAGTGATTGGTTTTCGGCGCGCCGGCGTACTGTACTGGTCTTGTTTGACCGCGGAATCGTGGACGGAAAAGACTTGGGCGTCGAAGCGCTCGCGGTAGCGCGCTACGATGTTGGTGAGATGTTTAAGAAGGCTTGGGACCCGGAGCAGCAACCCGATCAGTGGCAGCGGCTGGCTGCGATCATCGCTGAGCGCAATCCACAACGGATCGGGATTAACCAGTCTGATTATTTTGCCCAGGCTGACGGCCTGGTGGCCACCGATAAAGAGCAATTGATGCAGAGCTTGCCCGTTGCTTTGCAGGAACGCGTAGTCAGCGCAGAAAAATTGGCTATTCGCTGGCTGGAAACGCGGATCCCAAGCGAAATTCCGCATTACCGTAATGCCGTTGGTATCGCCCAGCAGATTATTGCTGATGGTTTTTCGGTTGCGGTGGTCACGCCGGGGATAACGACGACCACGGATATTGAATGGTGGATGCAGGAGCGGATTGCGGAGCTGAAGCTGAGTGCCTGGTTTCCACCCACGGTCACGCTGCAGCGCAAGGGCGAGATTAATTCCCGAATGGCTGACGCGGTTGTTCAGCCTGGTGACTTGCTGCATGTCGATTTAGGTATCACCTATCTGCGTCTGAACACCGACACCCAGCAACATGCTTATGTGCTGCAGCAGGGTGAACAGGCGGCTCCAGCGTCGCTGCAACAGGCTCTGAGCAATGGCAACCGGGTGCAGGACTATCTGACCGCTGAGTTTGCGGTCGGTAAAACCGGTAATGAAATTTTCCTGACGGCGCTGGAAAAAGCCAGAGAAGCAGGCCTGAAGCCATCAATCTATACGCACCCAATTGGCTATTATGGGCATGGCTCGGGCCCGACCATAGGAATGTGGGATAAGCAGGAAGCCATCCCGGTTACCGGCGACTACCCGATGTATGCAAATACCGCATACTCGATTGAACTGAATAACCGCACGTTCAGTGACGACTGGCAGCAGGAGGTGGTCATTATGCTTGAGGAAGACGCTATTTTTGACGGCAAGCAGGTGGATTATCTGCATGGCCGTCAGCAACAATTTCATTTGATCCGGGAGTGAACGATCCGGCGATAAAGTTTGCGTGAGAGCAGGCGCTTAAAGTACCAAGCTATGCGACCTTCGCGATGCGGCAGTACATGTGAGCGCTTACTCCTGATGGCGCTGAAGATGGTTTCAGCAACGTCAGCTGCGTTGAGCTTGCTACTGGTCATCAGGCGTTCGAGTTTATCCTGCATACCTTCGATGCTGGAGCGCATGCCCTGGCCGAGGTTGGTCTTGAAGAACGACGGGCAGACCACAGTCACGAAAATGTTATCTTTTGCCAGCTCGTTTTCTAAAGTTTCCGAGAGGCTGACGACCGCCGCTTTCGACGCATTGTAGGCACTCATGTTCGGCACATCGAGCAGGCCCGCCATTGAAGCTACATTCACAAAGTGGCCATGCCCCTGGTTCTGAAATAATGGCGTGAATACCTTGCAGCCGCGCACTACGCCCAGCAGATTGATATCGAGTATCCACTGCCAGTCACCAATACTGGTATCAGTAAGCTGGCCAACCTGCGCCACACCGGCATTATTAACCACTACGTCCACGCCGTCCCAGCGTTTCTGAAGTTCAGTAGCGACCGCTTCCAGATCGTTAATGCGGGTAACATCGCAAGGCATAAAAAAAGCATCTTTGTGCAGTTTGGTCAGGCTGCCAATAACGGCTTCGCCGCGTTCTTCATCACGATCGCCAATGCACACCTGCCAGCCCGCGCTGGCGCATCGCTGTGCCAGGGCAAAACCAAGGCCGCTGGCACCACCGGTAATAAATATACGCTTTGACTGCATCGCTTCTTCTCTTAAGTAATGTCGAAGTTAATCTGATCACGACCCGCGTTTTTACTCATATAAAGCAGCTGATCAGCTTTGGAGATTAACTGTGAGTAAGTTAAGTCAAAATCATTCTGCACACTGATACAGCCAATACTTACGGTCATCGGAATAATTCGATCATCGACCCGACAACAGGACTTCAGTTCTTTGCGGAACTGTTCAATGCGATCTTTCAGATTATCGGTTTGGCCAGTCAGTAATACCGCGAATTCTTCTCCACCATATCGGGCTACCAGGTCACTGTCACGTTTAAAATGTTGCTTAAGCAAGGTGGCAACGCCCATGATACAGCGGTCGCCGACCGGGTGACCGAAATTGTCATTAATTGACTTGAAGTAATCAATATCCATCAGCAACATAGTGACCGGAACCTGATGGCGTTGGCAGTTTTGATAGACTTTCTTCGCCTGCTCATCGAAAGCGCGCCGGTTCAGTAATTGGGTCAGGCCATCTTCGCGCGCCAGTTGCTCAAGTTTGACGTTCATCGCCTCCAGCGCTTTGGTTTTCTCTTCAACCTGCGTTTTGAGCTCCTGATTAAAGCTGACCATGAGGTTGCGGGCTTCCATCAGCTGCAAGGCGATCACCTGTACTTCTTCGGTCATGTCTTCCGTTTTCGGTTCAACGACCTCGTCCGGGCGTTTACCCAGTTGCAATGACAAGGCCTCTAACGGGCGCGTTATATTTTTGGCAAAACGTTGGGCAATAATCAGGAACAAAGCCGCAACAGCGAGAAGTCCTGCGAGCAGGATAACCATATTACTGGTAAATAACGCGGTAATAATGCTGGGGCTGGATAATACGTAGGTTCGCCAGCCCAGCTCATTAATGTGGTAAGCAAATAGAAAATCCTGTCCGGCTTGTCGGGTAAGCGGCAGCTTGTCAGTATAAACATTGAGCTGAGATTCAGGATCATATTCGCTCAGAGGTTCAAGGTCGAGCTCTGGTGAGGCAAAGATAATATCCTGATTAGCATCGGTAATAACCACGAAATGCGAGCTATTATCCAAATCGATCCGGTCGGCGAATTCAGCAAACTGGTTTAAGTCCAGTGAGGCTTCCACGATCCCCTGAAACTCACTCTCAAGGTACCAGGGCGAGCTCACCGCGACGATTGGGTTCTCGCCAAAGCCACGACCTTTGAATGCCGGTGATACATAAGAACGCTGACCGGTGCTTTTGGGAATCGCAAAATAATCACGATCAGCTACGGTCCGTTCATCAGGCGGGACATCTTGCAGTACGGTAAATACTGAATCGGGATGACCGAACTTAATCATACCTTCCGCGTCGGTGTACAGCATGGTAATGAAGCCGGGATAATTCTCGTAGATGGTGCGGACTAATTCTTGCCGTGCACTTTCACTATGCACCTGCTCAAAAGAACGGGCCAGGCTGGCTACAGCGTTTTGATAGTGCTCGGCGAAATCCTGGGTAGCCATATTAATTCGTTCTGATTTAGTCATCAGATCAGACTTAATATGATTTTCAATCTGATCCGTCATACGCGCGGTAAAAATAAGGCCGATAAGTAGTGACGGAATAACTGCACAGATCATTGAGAAATAGAAAATGCGTCCGGATAAACGTCGCGATGCAGAAGAGAGCCGCATTGCACACCACTGTTTGGGCACAAAAGTAAGTACGCAAACGGCCAGCGAGGTATAGAGCAGGCCATTTAGCAGCAACTTAACATACACCAGCAACAGGAAATCTGCTGGCAGAACTAAGGCCCCGGACAGATAGAAAAGAGCGATAGGACCGCCTATCAGCAGCCAGTACATCAAATCGCCCAGCAATAACACAAAGCCTTTCCGGAACAGCCAGTACAGCGCCAGCAATTCCAGAATCAGCAAGACGTAAAAGGACGAGTTATCGGTGTATACGTAGAGTGCAGTACAGGATATCAGTGCGGCGACTAACGCCGGTGCCAGACCCCGCCAGACCAGACACAGGATCACGAAGAATTGCCCCATATACAGGGCCATATTCCCGTAAAGTGTAAATGAAAGATAGAAATTAGCGATGGCCGCCGGGATGCCGAAGGCGATACCAGTCAGGATGACTCTACCCCAGGAAATAACCGTCTTCTGCAAGGCGCTGCTTCTTATTGTTGGTGTAGTAATATGAACAACATATTAGCACAATATTTTAACGAAACACTAGTTGATCAAGTGTTTCCGAAAATAAAAAGCCCCGACATTTTCTGATGTCGGGGCTTCACTGAGCCAGTCTGATTTAGCTGTCGTAATGGCCAGCCGCATTAGCGACTTTCTTGGCCAGTTCGGGATCTTTACACTTATCGGCAATGTCGCCGAGCGATACGATTCCGACTAAATCCTTATCGGTTTTATTGTTCAGAACTAACAGGCGCTGAACGCGCTGCTCTTTCATATTCTGAACCACGTCTTCGAGTTCGACGTCCTGATACGTATAAAGCACCCGCTCGGTCGCAATGCTACGGGCAAGATCGTCCGGATTCTTACCCTGGGCAAGTGCCCGCACAACGATATCGCGATCGGTTAACACACCAACGACTTTCTTTTTGTCAGTCAATGGCTCAAATCCGGTGTCGTTATTGCGCATAGTTTGCGCAACTTCGCGAATAGTCGCGTTCTCTTTCAGATATACCGGTTGTGTCGTCATTACTTCTCTGACTTGCATGATACGCCTCCTTTCTATGCTACGAATTTAACCTGTCGGGATACCCTCTGAGAGGGTATCCCGACCGTCAGCAATTAGTCTGCGTGTACTATTAAGCCTAGTAGCCAGACCCGGAAATATCAAATCAGTGAGCTGAAGCTATGCGTTATGAATCGTCTTCCAGAGTTGCCATATCAATGACAATCCGATGCGCCACTTCGCCTTTCTCCAGGCGCTTCAGGGCGTCATTTATTTGATCCATGCGAATCATTTCGCACTTGGGATGGATGTCGTGTTCGGCGCAGAAGTCGAGCACTTCCTGAGTGCGCGGTATACCGCCGATCAATGAACCAGAAACCCCACGATTACCAAACACCATTGGCATGGTATTGAGTTCGTCGACAGGGCCGACCTGACCAACGATAACCAGGGTTCCGCCAATATCAAGTAGCGGCATATAAGGGGTAAGATCGTGTTTGACGGGTACCGTATTAATAATAAGGTCCAGGCTGTTCGCCGCATTGTCCATTGCGTCTTCATCGGTGGATAGCACCACGTCATCTGCGCCCAGTTCTTTAGCCGCGTCGATCTTGCCCTCTGAGTGGGTGAGAACCGTTACCTTAGCGCCCATAGCTTTGGCCAGCTTCACGGCCATGTGGCCCAGGCCGCCAAGGCCGATAACGCCAACCCGGCTACCAGATTCCACTTCAAAGTCACGCAGCGGAGCAAAGGTAGTGATTCCCGCACAAAGGATAGGGGCCGCACGTTTCATATCTAATTTGTCCGACACCGACAGCACAAACTCTTCACGTACCACGATATGCTTTGAGTAGCCGCCGTAGGTGATTTTGCCGTTGATACGGTCAGGGCTGTTATAAGTCTGGGTCATGCCTTCGCGGCAGAACTGCTCGTCGCCATGTTCGCACTGGTCGCATTCCTGGCAGCTATCGACCATGCAACCCACCGCGACATTGTCGCCCACTTTATAGTTCTTCACGTGTTTGCCGACATCAATGACTTTGCCGACAATCTCGTGCCCGGGCACCATGGGGTATTCACTCATGCCCCAGTCATTGCGTAGCTGGTGCAGGTCTGAGTGACAGATGCCGGTATACAGAATCTCAATCGCAACGTCATTGTCACGCAAATCGCGGCGCTCGAAATGGAACGGCGCTAAGTCATCCTGCGCTGAATGCGCTGCATATCCTACGGTTTTCATAAAAACTCCTTTACTGAATTGAAAGACTTTCTTTCAGATTTTCAGTAAGTCTAGCTTGCTACGCGAAATCTGCTTAGCCATTTTCCCGATAGAGATAATTGATTT
>CAYWXF010000040.1:0-17363 GCA_964462025.1 uncultured Pseudomonas sp.
AGAGCTTCTTTGCCCGGGCTGAGGTGAAGGACATCATGGCCTACCTGCGACTGCTGGTGAACCCGACCGACGACACCGCGCTCATTCGCATTATTAATATCCCCAAGCGGGGTATTGGCCCGGGTACCGTTGAGCGCATCGGCGACCTCGCCAATGAACTGCATATCAGTCTGCTCGAAGCGGCCCAACATCAGGCGCTGAAAACCCGCATGGGCAGCCGCGAGTACCAGTCGGTACAATATTTTACCCATCTGATTAGTCAGACCGCGCGCCGTTGCGATCATCGCGAAGAGGCCCCTTCAGCGCTTTATGATCTGGTCCGGACTATCGGCTATGAAGAGTGGCTGTATGAAAGCAGCCCCAGCGTCAGCGCCGCCGAAATGCGCTACAAAAATATCAACGAGCTGATCCGCTGGGTTACCGAAATGCTCAAAGGCGATGACGACCATGAGCCGTTGGATCTGGAGCAGGCGGTGGCCAAGCTGTGTCTGCGCGATATGCTGTCGCGCAATGAAGAAGACGAGCAAGGCGACCAGGTGCAACTGATGACCCTGCATGCCTCGAAAGGCCTGGAGTTCCCCCACGTGTTTATGGTGGGCATGGAAGAAGGCCTGCTGCCCCACCAGTCGAGCGTGGACGACAACATGGTCGAAGAAGAGCGCCGGCTGGCTTATGTGGGCATTACCCGCGCACAGCAGTCACTGACCTTTACCATGGCCCGTGAGCGCCGCCAGTACGGTGATGTGGTCAAGCCTGAGCCCAGCCGCTTTTTATACGAGCTGCCGGTGGATGATCTGGAATGGGAAGATCAGAAAGTGGTGACCGACGAAAGCAAAGAAGCTGAGCGCGAAAGCGGTATGGCCATGCTGCGAAATGCGCTGAAAAAGTAGTTGTCAGGCGTAGTTAGCGCCCGACTTTAGCGAAGTCGGTTGTGAAGAAGTTAGTGGCTTTACCCGTTCGGGTTCTCCAAACAGCAGGCCCTGCCCCAGCTTAATTCCTGCGCTGAGCAGCGCGTCGCACTGTTTCTGGGAGTCGACGCCGGCAGCCGCCAGCTCAATATTAAGCTCTTTACACAGGTTAACCACGTTCTGCATGGTCACCTGCGCACGTTTACTTGAGGCCACATCAGCGACAAAGCGCGGTGCCAGTTTTACGTGGGTGAACGGATAATTAAGAAGATAATGCAGCGCGCCGGTGCTGCGACCAAAGTCATTAAGTGCCAGGCCAACACCCGCCTCGGCCAGTTGCCGCAGGCAACTCAGCTGGCGCTTCGAATTGTCACTCAGCTCGGTTTCGCTGAACTCCAGTATCAGTTGCTCCGGGGCGACACCGGATTGCCGGATAATGGCGAGCAAGGCTTTGATGTCCGCCAGTTTAAACAGGTGCTTGGCGGACACACTCACATAAATCGGCTGTTCCGGCTTCTCATTCAGCAGTTCGCAACACCGCGACAGCATCCACTGGTCAACTGCCATGATCATGCCGGCTTTCTCGGCGATGTTCAGCAGATGCTCAGTGGACAATAAGCTGCCATTAAGCTGCCAGCGCACCTGCACTTCACGGGCCCGCGCCTTGCCACCTTTCATCTCGACCAGCGCTTGTTCCTGTAAGATAAAATCTTCGTCAAAATCGGCATGGCGTAGCTCAGTTTCGCGCGTCAGTGAAGCGACCAGCTCTGTATGGATACTTTCATCAAATACCACAAAACGACCACGGCCCATGCCTTTCGCCTGGTACATAGCGGCATCAGCATCGCGTAGCAGACGCTCAGCGGAGTCGTTACGCGCTTTGCATTCGGCAATACCAACGCTGGCACCGGAATAATGTTCGTTTGCGCCAAACACAAACGGCTGACGCATCTTCTCAATGATGCGTGAGGCAATTTCCTTAGCATCGTCAACATGGCCGATCAGGTTCAGCAGAATAACGAATTCGTCGCCGCCCAGGCGGGCCACGGTATCGTTGTCGCGCACACATTCGCCGATGCGGCGGCTGGCTTCCTGCAAGAATTCATCGCCGGTTGAATGGCCGAGGGTATCGTTGATGTCTTTGAACCGGTCAAGATCGACAAAAAGCACGGCGAAGTTATGGTTGGGGAAGCGTTTTTTCTGTTTCAGCGCCTGCTGCAACCGCTCGGTAAACATAGCCCGGTTTGGTAAGCCGGTCAGGGTATCGTGATGGGCGTCGTAGAATAATTTTTCTTCGATTTTTTTACGTCGCTCAATCTCGCTGACCAGTTCTTCGGTGCGCTCGGCGACTTTCTTCTCAAGGTAGGTATTCACCCGCCGGATTTCATCAGCGTTGCGCCGCCGCTCAATGGCCACGGCCACGTGCTGGGATACGAAGTTCAGGAGTTCCAGGTCGTCCTGCTTATAGGACACATCGTCGCTGTAGGTTTGCACCGAAAGTACGCCGATCACTTCATCTTCAACGATCAGCGGTGAGCCCAGCCACTGTTTCGGTCGGGTACCATAATATTTGGTGCGCGAATCGCCGTTGCCCCGGCTCATGACTTTTTTGTATTCTTCTTCGTCAATGAATACCGGCTTTTTCAGATTGATGACATGTTCCGTCATGCCATGGCCTAGCGGTCGTGAGGCGCGTACTTTGGTATCGCGCTCATCAACATAGTAGGCAAAGTGGATATTTTTTCTCTCGTCATCCAGCAGCGCAACGAAGAAGTTATCGTTGTTCATCAGCTGGCCGATGTGGGCATGCAGGTGCTTGAAGAAGCTGTCCATGCTATCGGAGGTATTAGTCAGCTCGGAAATCGCGTATAGCACGGCGGACACTTTCTCGGCCCGTTTACGTTCCACAATCTGCAGTTCGAGATCGCGGTTGATATCGCGCAGGTTCGCGGTCTGCCGATTGATTTCTGCCTGCAGGAATTCACGCTGTCGGATCCGCTCGAGAGCGTTCACGATGTGCTGGGATACGAACATTAAAAGTTCTTTATCGGCGGTGCTGTAGAACACGTTTTCAGTGTAGCTCTGCACCACCATGGCGCCAATGATGCGCCCGCCTGATTGCAGCGGCACGCCTAACCAGTCGACCGGCGGCGCGCCCAAATCGCGTATCTCGCCCTGCGCTACCAACGCGTCAAAGTCTTCTTCGGTATACAGAAAGGGCCGCCCGGTACGCATCACATAGCCGGTAATACCGCGGCGCAGGGTGTCTGCCGGAAACTGCTCCAGCGACGGCATGTCATCATACTCATCAACGAAGTAAACGAACTTCACGGTGTCATTGTTTTCGTCGTACAGGCAGATGAAAAAGTTTCTGGCCATCATCAGCTCACCGATAATGCCATGTACCGACGAGTAGAACTCAGACATGTCGCGCACGAAAGAGGCAAGTTCGGAGATCCGGAATAAGGCTTTCTGGACAACTTCAGACTGGCGGTACTTGAGGGTAAGCTTCTTCAGACGCACAACAGCCTTGCGCAGGCGCGCAACTTCCTTTAATCGTGACTGTTCTGTTTCTGATTTGGGCATTATTTTTATTTTTCGTTATTTGAGATTTATTTTTTTACTGTTTTATAACGATTCCAAGTCGAGTATATCCTTACCGGTCCGAGGTGAAAAGGCTTGGCGATTAAAAAACAGACAAAAAAAAGCCGCTAGTGCGGCTTTTTTTCAAACTATCTGAATTTTCAGATCAAATATCTGACGTCATGTACTCGATTGCGGCCATAATTTCGTCTTCGCTACAATCGCCACAGGTACCTTTAGCAGGCATGGCATTGTAACCTTCCCAGGCGTGCTTGAATACGGTATCCATGCCTTGCGCCAGGCGTGGTTCCCAGTCTTCAGCGTTGTTGATGCGCGGCGCATTCAGTACACCCGGAGTATGGCAGGCGGCGCAGAATTTATCGTAAACCTGCTGACCTGAACGCGGGTCAGCAGCAGCGCTCTGTCCACCGTTTCCGTTTTGCGCTTCTTCACCTGCTAAACGAACTTTTCCAATAGGTGCGATGCGCTCTTTAATGGCGCTCTCGTCATCCTGTTGTGGCATCATAACAGCGCCTGCGCTACCAACTACGAAAGCCAGTGCGAACGCAATAAAACGACCCGATTTTACAACCTGTACTCGATTCACTTGAAACTCCTGATATGAGCTGATGAGCTTGCGCGCTCCAATAGTTGTTGCGATTATAGCCGTATTCCAGCCAAGGATAAACACTTCCGTTTTGTGTAGTCAATTATGTCTTCAATAGTACCTGATTTAGTACGTAAGTTTGCGCTTTTGGATCTGGACGCTTTTTTTGCCAGCGCTGAAGTACTGCGCGACCCCAGCCTGCAGCGCCGCCCTTTTGCGGTTGGCGGGGGTGGTGAGCGCGGCGTGGTGGCTACAGCGAACTATCTGGCACGGGAATTTGGGGTACGCAGCGCCATGCCGGGTAGTCATGCCCGCCGGCTATGCCCTCACCTGCATTTCGTTACCCCGGATCACGGTTATTACCGGCAGCTATCGCGCCAGGTGCTGGCGATATTAAAAGACGTGACGGATCAGGTTGAGCCGGCATCTATTGATGAGTTCTATCTGGATCTGTCTGCCAACACACAGTTTCAGGGCAGCGCCAGCCTGACCATGGAAGCCATTCGCGCGCGCTTGCGTGAAGAGTTGCACCTGACCGCCTCGGCCGGTATCTCAAATCAGAAAATGGTGGCGAAAATCGCCAGTGAAGAGCGCAAGCCCGACGGTCAGTTTGTGGTGGCGCCGGATCAGGTCGTGCCTTATATCGGCCAGCTGACGCTCAAACGCATCCCCGGCGTTGGCCCCAAAAGCCTGGAGCGCCTGAACCAGGCGGGCTTTTATCTAGGCCGCGATGTTCAGGCGGCCGAGATTGCCGCATTGCAGAGTATTCTGGGGGACAAGGCCGGCTGGTTGCTGTATCAGCGTTGTCAGGGCATCGACCCGCGTTCGATTGTTACCGAGCGCGTACGCAAAAGTATCGGCGTAGAGGAAACCATGCGTACCGATTTGTTTCAGCTACGGCAGATCGATCTCTTTGTGAATGATGTACTGCTACCGCAATTGCTGCGCCGCCTTGGCACCTCGCGCTGGCAGGACACCCATATCAAAACCCAGACCGTGAAGCTGAAGTTTACCGATTTTCAGCAGACCACGGTTTCGCGTACCGGTTCGAAAGCGTCGCCGAGCATATTTTATCAGCTGCTGCGCGAAGCCTGGGATCGCCGTGACGGGCGCGGTGTACGCCTGATTGGGCTGAGCGTGGCGTTGCCGGATCCGGATGATCAGCTACAACTTGAACTGGAACTCGAATAACCGGCTAGGCCATTTTCCTGCGCCGCTGCCGCCACGCCCAGAACCACACGCCGCTAACCGGCAACACAATCAGCGCAATCCCGCCTGCTACCAATACCGTCAGTAAACTCACTCCGCCAATCGCCGATACATGCAGCGGATAAACCATCTGCGCCAGCTGCGCACCGTAAGGCTGGTTGCGAATATCCTGCCAGCTCACCAGCGCCCCGGTTACCGGGTCAAACTGCATATAACTGCGGCCGTTGGGATGCCATTCGTCGTCATATTTTAGACGGATGCGGGCTCGGTCCAGATACACCAGCCGGGCATCCATTACCGGGAACAGCTGCTCAGCCACCCGCAGACGTGCCGGCCAGTCGGTTGCGGCCGGTGCGGTATCCGGCATACTGGTCACCTGCTGTTGCTGCGGGAATAGCCGGATCAGAGCGTCCGATACCACCGCCGAGTACATGATCGCGGTGCCCGTTATCAGCAGAATAAGAATGGGAATAAGCAGCACCACCCCAGTCACCCGGTGCAACTGCCATAAGGTGGCGCGGAAATTTTTCTGCCAGGGCCAGGCCCAGCGAATGGTGAATAAGCGGCGACTCCAGGTTTGCGGCCACCACTTCACTAACCCCGCCACCACGAGCAATAAACTGGCCAGGCCCAGGTAACCCTGAATATCCTTACCGAGCTCGTCCAGCAGCAGGTGATGATGAAACTCAACAAACCAGGATATCCAGTCACCCATGTGCTCGCGCGATAGTAAGTGCTCACCATCGGCATTAAAATACTGGTGGGTGCCGCTGGCATCGACGACTTCTATCCAGGGCTTGTCGGCCCGGGGCAGAAACGCATGACCGGTATCGAAGCGATCAAATACCCGCGCCGCGTCCTGCTGATCAGGGATATCTGTCAGCTTCAGCTGCGGGTATTTGAGTTGCAGTAATTCCGTCTTATAAAAAAGCAAAGTGCCCGTAAGTGATACGAGCACCAGCCAAAGGCTCAGCGCTAAGCCGAGCCATCGATGGAGTTGACCCCAACCCGGCATGATCAGAACGCGTACTGCCAGTTCAGGCTCACTGTACGACCACGACCAGCGTAGTTGGTGCTATCCGAACCAGCCGTCTGGGCGTAGTACGTGAAGTAGAACTCGTCGGTCAGGTTCTCGACGCCAACCGAGAAGATACCGTAATCACGGGTTTCTGCCTGTACCTGCAGATCCAGCGTCTGGTAGCCGTCGAAGTTATTGATGGCTGCCGCGCCGTCATAGATGTTGCGGTCGAACAGTTTGTTCCACTGCAGGCGGCTGCTGATCATCGGGCTCCACTGCTGGCTCCAGTGCAGGTTCAGACGCTCAGGCGCGATATTACGGCCGCCCAGTTCTGTATCAACCTGCTGATCGCCATCGCTGTCGTATTCACCGTTGGTTTTGGCATAGCTCATACCCACACTGGTGTCGTTGGTCAGCGCGTAGTTGGCCGACAGCTCGTAGCCGTCGATTTCAGTACGTTCACGCTGTACAGAGAAGAAGCCGTCGGCATCCGCCTGCAGCCGGGTGCCAAAATCCGAATCCGAGCGGAAGTAACTCAGGCTGGCGTCAAAGGCGCTGTCACGGTATTCGATACCGATTTCATTGTTGTCGGCGATAACCGGACGCAGGTCCAGGAAGCTATCGACGCTCAGGCCAGGCGTGTTAATACCGCGCAGTACCCGGCCCACATCCGGCATGCTGAAGCCTTCCGAGAAGCTGGCGAAACCACGCAGCGTGTCGGTGAATTCATAAACGATACCGATGTTCGCCAGCAGTTCGTTAAATGATGGATCGCCGCCTTCTACCAGAACGCTGCCGTAGCTGTGCAGGGTGGTGAAGTCCTCCACTTCCAGCCGGCCGTATTCATAACGCACACCGCCGCTTAGGGTCAGACCCTGTTGCTGATAGCGCAGCTGTGCAAATGGTGCCCAGTTATGGAAGGAGGTTTCCGGAACCCATTTGCGGCCGGTTTGCGCCAGTTCCTGGAAGGTGCGGTCTCGCAGGTAGTCAAAGCCAGCACTGACATCAATCGGGCTGTCCGCTACTTTGCTCCAGTTCATGGTCAGCCGTGAACCCAGCTTGTTCGAATCGTTACGCGACTGATCAAAAATATTGGTGCCGTAGGCCGGATCCTGGAAGGTCGCGAAGGTGCCGCCGCCATATAAGGCAGAGAAGTCCTGGCTGAACAGTTGCCAGTTCAGATCGGCACCCGCGATATTTGCGTGGCGATAGGTCATGGTGGCAGTAGTGACTTCATTCTCGGCAGGATCGCCTTCTGAAGGCTGCTCGACCGCGCGGGTCGCAATACCCATGTCGCGATCGCCAGGCACGCGCGAATAATCGCCGTTACCCTGCAGGTTGAAATGATTGACCATCAGCTCAAGGTGCTGATCGGCGGCCAGCTGGTAGCCAACTTTGGTGAACAGGTCATAGCTTTCCGAGTCCATGACATCGCCCTGGGTGACGTCCACGCCAATCAGGTCGCCGTTGCCATCAACGTACATACCGGTGCTGCGCACGTGACCACCGGCCACCACCTCCCAGTTGCCTTCCGCGGTGCGGAACAGGTAACCGGTACGGTATGACAAGCCTTCGCTGGTCTCACTGGTTGGCGCGCTTACGCCGGCGACCACTTCATGGGTGCTGCCAGTGCTAGCCGACTTGGTGACCAGGTTGATGATGCCGCCGCTGGCACCCATGCCCTGAATCGCGCTGGCACCGTGGATAATTTCTACCCGCTCGATCATTAGCGGGTCGATGGTGTAGCTGGCACGGGCGCCGTTACGCAGCGGGTTCGACTGGGGTACGCCGTCGATCAGGTACAGTGGCTCGCGACCACGCAGGGTTTCACCCGAGCTGGTCAGTTTCTGCCGTGACGGCGAGAATGCCGGCACCAGGTTACCTAATAAGTCCGACAGTGAATCGGCTACTGCCAGTTGCTTACGCAGCTCTTCGCCATCAATAACGGTGACAGTGGCCGGAATAGCACTTTCCGGCTGGCTGGTACGGCTGGCGGTGATGGTGATGCGCTCAGCGACTGCGGAGTCGTTTTCCTGGGCGCTTTCCTGGGCAAAGACAGGAGCAGCTAATAACGAAGCAATGGTGAGACTGACGATAGACTTGTTCATAAAACCCTTATAATCAGTGAGCTGTAAATTATTTGCGCTAATGATAATGATTCGCATTTAAGAAGCAAGCCCCGGATGAAAAAAATTATGCTTTATTGAATAATTCCGATGCGGGCGGCAATATGGCGGCTGGAGATTCTTAATTTTTCACTTATAAGGCGTATTTATGGGTTGGCTGTCGATTCTGCCACCACTGGTTGCCATTATCGTCGTATTCTGGCGCAAGGAAGTTATTGTCGCCCTGCTACTGGCGATTTTCACTTCAGAGATCCTGCTGACAGTTGCCGGCGACGCGCCCGGGTACTATGCCGCCATCGCCACCATTGAACGCATTGTCAGTGTGTTTGAATCGCCCGGAAACACCCGCATCCTCATCTTCAGTCTGCTGGTGGGTGCCCTGCTTGCTTATATCCGTGAATCCGGTGGTGTTGCCGCCTTGGTCGAATCCCTGCTAAAGCGCGGCTACGGCACCACTAAGCGCAGCGCCAGCCTGATGACGGTATTTACCGGCGTTTTTGTATTTATTGAATCCAATCTGAGTGTGTTGACCGCCGGTATTTTGTCACGCGGCCTGTTTGAAAAGCTGGGCATGAGCCGGGCGCGGCTGGCCTATCTGATCGACAGTACCAGTGCGCCCATTTGTATTCTGATTTTGCTCAACGGCTGGGGTGCGTACGTGCTGGGCATGCTTGAACAACACGAGGAACTACCCGGCACCTCGGTAGGAATCCTTATCGGCACCATTCCACTGAACTTCTATGCGCTGGTGACCTTAGTGGGCGTGTTTTATACCGCTATTTCGACCCGTGTACATGGCCCCATGCGTACCGTTGAAGCGCAACCGCAGCCGACCCAGGATTTACCTGACGATATACCGACCAACAGCAAAGCTCGCTATATGCTGGTGCCGCTGATGGTGATGGTATTTGGCATGGTCGGCTTTATGATTGGCACCGGTGGCGGCGATATTACCCAGGGCGACGGTGCTAAGTCCGTGCTTTATGCCACCACCCTTGCCTGTGTGGTCGCCTACCTGATGCTGCTTATAAGCCGCCGTAATACTCATCAGCAACTGGTGACCATGGGCTTTAAAGGCATGGGTGAACTCTTGCCGCTGGTCACTATCGTACTGCTGTCGCTGGCGCTGGGCAGCAGCCTGCGCGAACTGGGTACCGGGCTGTTCCTGGCTGGCCTGGTCGGCGAATTCCTGCCGCTCGTGCTCATTGCCCCTATGCTATTTCTTGCCGGCGCGCTCATTTCATTCACGACCGGCACTTCGTGGGGTACCTTTGCGATTCTCATCCCCATCGCCGCACCACTGATTATTGCGCTGGATCTGCCCGCACCACTGTTGCTGGCTGCGGTGCTGGGTGGTGGCGTATTTGGCGATCATTGCTCGCCGATATCCGATACCACCGCGGTATCATCGCTGGCATCAGGCTGTGATTTATTAGAACATGTACGCACTCAGCTGCCTTATGCACTGACAGCGGGGGGGATCACCCTGCTGCTGTACTTGCTGGCTGGCTTCATCATGCTCTGATTTTCGGCAACTAATTCTCTGTAAACTGGATTTTTTCGTCTATGGCTAATGGTCTACATTTTCGTACCACCCGCGCTGAAATTAACCGCGCCGCCCTGCAACACAATGCTGGCATCATCCGTGATCTGGCAGGTGAAGCGAGCGTGCTGGGTGTAGTCAAAGCCGATGCCTACGGGCATGGCATGGTAAGCGCCGCGCAGGCGATTGCCGGCGAGGTTGATGCCTTTGCCGTAGCCTTCCTGGATGAAGCCTTAGTGCTACGCAGCGCCGGTTTTACCCAGCCGATTGTGTTGCTGGAAGGCTGTTTTTCTGCCGCCGAACTGCCGATTTGTGCGCACCATAACCTGCAGCCGGTCGTGCACGAGCAAAGTCAGCTGGACGCCATACTCACCTCCCGTCTGATTCACCCACTGGCGGTGTGGCTGAAAGTGGATACCGGTATGCACCGGCTGGGCTGGGCCCCGGATCAAGTGCGGCGTGTTTATAAAGAACTTAATGCCAGCTCGCAGGTGGGCTCTGTGACGCTGATGTCGCACTATGCCAATTCCGGCGACAGCGAGCACCCTGTTACTCAGCAACAAGAAAAGCAGTTTTATGACCTGAAAGCAGAGACCAGGCTCACGGATCAGCTGAGCCTGGCGAACTCCGCGGCCCTAGTGAGCGCCAGCCGCGACTATGAGCAATTTGATCGGCACTGGGTTCGCACCGGCATTACCCTTTACGGCATCAGCCCGAACCCTGAGCAACCGGTCAGCGCTGAACTCAAGCCCGTGATGCGCCTGGTGGCGCCGGTAATCGCGCTGCGCGATATCGCGGCCGGGGATTGTGTTGGTTACGGCAGCCGCTGGAAGGCCGAGCGCGACAGTCGTATTGCCACCCTGGCGATTGGCTACGCGGATGGCTACCCGCGCCATTGTCCCAGCGGTACACCCGTGCTCTTAAACGGCCAGCAGGTGCCCATAGCCGGCACGGTATCGATGGATATGATTACGGTGGATGTGACCGATCTGGAAAAGGTACAGGTAGGTGATGAAGCCGAGCTGTGGGGGCCTGAACTCTCCGTTCATGAAATTGCCCGCCACGCCGGCACCATCAGTTATGAGCTGGTCACCCGCGTATCAGCGCGGGTGCCACGGGTCGAAATTTAACTCAGAGGTTATCGCCCGGCTTGCGGGTGATTTTATCCAGGTAACCCATCGCAAAAGCAGAACCGACAAAGGTCAGGTGGATAATCACATACCACTTAATCTTTTCGGGCTCGAGATTAGCGGCGTTCATAAACACTTTCAGTAAATGAATCGATGAAATCGCCACAATTGAGGCGGCTACCTTGCTTTTTAGTCCGCCCGAATCAATCTTGCCCAGCCACGACAGCTTTTCAGTATTGCCGGTAATATTCAGCGCCGAGACGAAGTTTTCATAGCCACTGAGCATCACCATCACCAGCAGGCCGCCAACCAGGGCGATATCAATCAGGGTCAGGGTCAGCAGGATCAGATCCACTTCCGGCATCGCCAGGATATTCGGAAAAGCGTGGTACAGTTCCTGAAAGAATTTTATGCCCAGCATCAGTACCGCCAGACTCAGGCCCAGATAAATCGGCGCCAGTAGCCAGCGCAGGCTGTACATCAGATTTTCGAGTGCGCGTTCCATGAGTTACCTCAGCATTAATTTAGAGCAGCAAGTTAAAACAACTGCATGATACCAAGTAAGATAGCGTAGCGGCCAGCCTTACTGATAAACACCAGGATCAAAAACTGCCAGAAACTTAAGCGCAGCATGCCGGCAATGAACGTCAGCGCATCACCGATAAAAGGTGCCCAGGCCATCAGCAATGACCATTTACCGAAGCGCTCAAACCAGCGGTGCCCGCGCGCCAGACTAGCTGGTTTGAACGGGAACCAGCGGTGATCCTGGTACTGCACCAGATACCGGCCCAGCACATAATTCACCACCGACCCCAGAGTATTGCCGATCGACGCCAGCCACCAGATGACCCATACGTCGTAGCCCAGTCGCTGGGCCGCCACCACCACAAACTCAGACTGAGCAGGTAGTACAGTGGCAGCCAGAAACGACGTCAGAAATACACTGAGGTACATCGGCGCTTAGTCTTTCCGGTAGCGCTTAAACCAGGCCAGAGTATGTTCAATTTTGGCAATCATATGCGATGGCCGCGCGGTAACAGAGTGCGAAGCTTCGGGCACCCGAACCATAGCGGTATCAACCTTGCGCAGCTGCAGCGCCTGATAAAACTGCTCAATTTCAGACATGGGCACACGGCGGTCCTGCTCGCCACTGAATAATAACGTCGGCGTATTCACGTTACCTACCAGAGATAACGGCGAACGCTCCCAGTAGTGCTCATAATCTTCCCATGGCATGGCCGGAAACTGATTGGTGATCTGGCCAATGGAGCTGTCTGCCGTAAGCGTTTTGCTGACCCAGTTGATTACCGGGTTGGTGGCTGCCGCGGCGCGGAAACGATCGGTCAGGCCGACCGCGAAGGCCGTGGCAATTCCGCCCGCTGAACCACCGGCGATAAACAGGTTACCGCCATCAGCGATGCCTTTCTCAATCAGCGCGTCTAAGCCGGACATATGGTCAGCGAAGTCACGTTCCGAAGAGTAATAGCCATCCAGCAATAGTGCAAAGTCCTTGCCGTACGATACGCTGCCGCGATAGTTGTTGTAGAACACCACATAGCCTTCGGCGGCATAACGCTGGTGTTCGGCGGCAAAGGATGGGCCATACGCCAGGTGCGGCCCGCCATGGATTTCAACCATAGTCGGGTAGGTTTTGGCCGGATCGTAATCGGGTGGCAGAATGTACCAGCCGTGGATCTCGGTACCATCGAAGCTTGATTTATAGGTAATTTCTTTCACTTCACCCAGCTTGCGTTGCCCCAGCACATCGGCGTTCAGTGCGGTATGGATCTGCTTGGCTTCGCGTTTTTTCATGCGGGTAGCATAAGTGGCCACATCAGCCGGGCGGTGCGAGGTGCTCTGGGTATACGCCAGCACGCCGGTTTGCGCTGAGACGGAGAACGAGCCACTGATATAAGGACGGCTGATGTACACACCGCCCACATCGTCGACATAATCCGTGCGCTTGTTATTCATGGTTACGCTGGCCAGTTTATACCGGCCGCGATCCGAGTACTGAAAAGCGATCGCATCGTCGCTGAGCCACTGGGGGCTTTCCACCGACCGGTCAAAATCCTGCAGCAAGGCGGTGCGCGGTTGCTGCTGCCAGTTCAGCACATGGAGCTTACTGTTGTGGTAGGGCACCGGCTCGTTGGAGCGATGCAGAAACGCCATCTTGCTGTGATCCGGCGACATCACCGGCGAAAACTCCTCGCCCGGCATGCTTGTCAGTTGCGTCATTTCACCGCTTTGCACATTCAGGTGCCAGAGATCGCTTTCGCTCACCTGGTACTCCCAGGCCTCGTTGCGGTTTGCCGAGAGGATCAGCGACTGACTGTCGCCACGCCAGGCCAGCGGCCCGCTGTGATCAAAGGCGCCTTCGGTGAGCTGGCGGGCGGTGCCGCCCTCAGCTGGTACCACAAATACATGACGATATTGCGAGGGCATCACACCCTGGCCGTCGCGCTGGTAATAAGTGCGTTCAATCACCAGTGGTTTTGGTCCCCACTCTGCTTTATCAGGGCGCTTCGGCTGCGTGACTGACTTGGCATAGTCGGTTTGTGGTGCCGGCTGGCTCATGATAAAAGCGATTTGCTCACCGTCGGGCGACCAGCTCAGATTAGCCGGGCTCTGGCGTACATCAGTCACCTGCGCCAGCTGCTGCTCGGCCAGCCAGTAGACAAAGATCTGATTGCTGCCCTGCCGGTTCGACGTGAATGCCAGCCGCGAACTATCGGGCGACCAGCTCAGGTTGCCATAGCTGAACTGATCGGAGAACAGCGGCGTATGCTTGCCGGTTGCCACATCAATCAGCCACAGGCTGCGGGTGCTCTTGTCTTTCATCACGTCGAAGCCGGTGCGCACATAAACAATATGTTTGCCGTTGGGGGAAATTTCGACCTGGCCAGCATGTTCAAGATTAAAGATATCTTCCGGCTGGAAGGTCTTCTTCCCGGCGGCGGCCTGGGTCACCTGGTCCACCTGAGCCAACGCCAGGCCCGGAGCGAGCGCGGCAGAAAGTAAGACACCTGAAACAACTGCAGTTATTTTATTCATAAGCTGGTTCCATTCGTTATTAGCTAATTAGGGATTGTTTGCTGCCTCTACCTAAACAAACCCGGCCGGCTGATGCAATGCATATCCGACCAATCCGGGGGGATTACCGATAAACAGTAGCTGGTTATGTTGATTAATTAGGGTATGCTAAATTCAGTAAAAATGACAAAAACTGCCCTGCTTCAAGGAGACAGACTATGCCCCGGCTTACTTTCGGACTCATTTTATCCAGCGCGCTACTGCTAGCCGCCTGCTCGCCCCAGCCGCCTGAGGGCCCGGCCCTGATTGAAGCAGACCAGGCCGTGGTCAACACCGCGGTGATCGACTTTGAAGGCCGCAAAGCGGTGGTCAGGGAGCAGCAGACGGTACTGATTAAAGGCGACCGCATCGTGCATGTGGGCCCTACCGGTGAAACCGTTGTGGATGATGACGCGCTGGTTATTGAAGGTGATGGTCGCTACCTGTTGGCCGGGCTGACCGAAATGCATGGCCATGTACCGCCGGCCTCGAGCTTCGGCGAATTACCAGAGCGCTACCTGGATGACGTGCTGTTTTTATACGTGGCCAATGGCGTGACTACTGTGCGAGGCATGCTGGGTTACCCGCATCAGCTGCAGCTGAAAGACGATATTGCCAGCGGCCAGCGCATTGGCCCGACCCTCTATTTAGCCGGCCCCAGCTTCAGCGGCAACTCAATAGAGTCAGTAGAGCAAGCCACGCGGCGGGTTATCGAACAGCGCGAGCAGGGCTGGGATTTACTGAAAATCCATCCGGGTCTGACCCTTGAGGAATATCTGGCGCTGACCGGCACCGCAACGGCGGCGGATATGGAATTTGCCGGTCACGTACCTTCGGCCGTTGGTCTGGAAGTTGCGTTAAAAGCCGGCCAGCGCACCATTGATCATCTCGACGGCTACCTGGAGTATGTGGATGCCCTGACCCGACCAATTACCGAGGACGAATTATTGCAACTGGTACAGCTGACCATCCGCTATGAAGCCGGAGTGGTGCCAACCCAGGCCCTGTGGGCTACGCTAATTGGAGCGGCCGACGCTGAGCAGCTCAAAAGCTACCCTGAGCTAAATTTTGTGCCGCCGGCTGTGCGCAAAGGCTGGCTGGACTTTCTGCAAAACCCCACCACCAGTTATTTTAATCCCACTACCGCCGCTATTCAGCAGGACAACCGGCAGCGGCTGCTCAAAGCCCTGCACGACGGCGGCGCGGAAATTTTATTCGGCACCGATGCCCCGCAGCTGTTCAGTGTTCCCGGCTTTTCGGTACACCGCGAAATCGACATGATGGCGGACGCTGGGTTAACGCCGGCCGCGATTTTGTACAGCGCGACCGTAGCCACCGGTGATTACTTCACCGGGCAGGATCGTTTTGGCCGTATCGCTGCAGGCCACCGCGCGGACTTTTTGTTACTGCCCGGTAATCCGATCGATAATGCCGGCGTATTACGCGAGCTCCACGGCGTTATGGTAGCTGGACACTGGCTGGATCGCGCGGTTATTGATGCCCGGCTGGCGGAAATTCAGGCCGCCTACACGGCCACATCAGCAGAGGGAGTGCTGTAACCGATGAGCTGGAACTGGTACAACGTCAGCGGCCCCACAGTGGTGGTGGACAAGAAAAAGGCGATGCGGAATATTGATCGCATGCAAGCTAAGGCGGCGTCAGCAGACGTCCGCTTGCGTCCCCATTTTAAAACCCATCAGTCGGATGAAATCGGCAGCTGGTTTCGGGAAGCTGGCGCCGAGCGCATCGCGGTCTCGTCAGTGCCTATGGCCGAACAGTTCACAGCAGCCGGTTGGGAAGACATCTTCATCGCGATTCCGATCAACCCGCGCCAGCTCAGCGCCTATAACGCACTGGCGAAGCAGGTCCGGCTTGGGCTCACGGTAGAACATAGGGATGCACTCGAAGCGATCGAAGAACTGAGCGAAAAGATCGACCTCTATGTGGAAATTGATGCCGGCTACGGCCGCACGGGCATTCCGTGGAGCGACCCGATTCGTATTGATGATTTACTGCACGAGGCGCGCGACCTGCCGCAGGTGCGCCAGCTTGGTCTGCTGCTGCATGCCGGCAATAGTTACAACCGTCAGGGTGATGATGAAATCGCGCAGATCCATGAGCAAAGTCTCGGCCGACTGGATGACCTGGTTTCGCGGCTGACCGTGCCCCGCGACGAGCTGCTGATCTCCGTTGGCGATACGCCTACCTGCAGCCGCATGGACAGCTTTCCCGGTGCCGATGAAATTCGGCCCGGTAATTATGTTTTTTACGATTTGATGCAGCAGCAAATTGGCGCCTGCGACTGGCAGGATATCGCGCTGGCCGTCGCCTGTCCGGTTATCGCGCGTTATCCGGAGCGTGGCGAAGTCGTGGTACATGGCGGCGCGGTGCATTTCAGCAAAGACCGCGTGACCATCAATGGTTCGGACTATTTTGGTCAGGTTATGCAGCTCACGCCTGAAGGCTGGGGCGAGCCTGTTGAAGGTGCCCTGCTCCATGGGCTGTCGCAGGAACACGGCAAGGTAAAAGTGCCTGACGAACTACTTAATCAATTGCAGTTAGGTGATTTACTGGTGATTGTACCCGCGCACTCGTGCCTGGTGATGGATGCATCAAAAGGCCAGTGTCAGATCATTGAATAATGGCACTGCCATACTTTTATTTATGCGACCCATACTATTAATCCGGCGATTAATTAGTCAGTTACCATGATTTTTTCGGGATAGGGCGTATACTCCATAGCAAGTAGTCGCTTAGGAGCACGACATGTTCGAATCTTTCGATGCCTTGACGCTCGCACGGTTTCAGTTTGCCTTTACCGTGGCTTTTCACATTATTTTCCCTGCCTTTACTATAGGCCTGGCGAGCTACTTGGCGGTGCTCGAAGGGCTTTACCTGAAAACCCGCAATCCGGTTTACCAGAAACTATTCCGCTATTGGGTGAAGATCTTTGCCGTGGCCTTCGGTATGGGCGTGGTATCGGGCATCGTCATGAGTTATCAGTTCGGCACCAACTGGTCGGTATTTTCGGATCGCGCCGGCCCGGTGATCGGCCCGCTGATGGGCTACGAGGTGCTGACCGCCTTCTTCCTTGAAGCGGGTTTTCTGGGCGTGATGCTGTTTGGCATGAACAAAGTTGGCGAACGCCTGCACTTTTTCGCGACCCT
>CAYWXF010000041.1:0-16993 GCA_964462025.1 uncultured Pseudomonas sp.
GGAGCAAGGTCAAATAGGGGTTCATTGGCGCGGCCCGCGTTGAACCCGGGTAGACCGCTTGATCGTTAGGGTGACTTAACGACTAGACGAATGATTGTCCATGACAAAACCCGGCTTAGCGGCTGACTCCCCTCTTTTATCAAGCACTTTGCGATTGAAGTCCTGCGCGAATTGCATGAACTCATCAAGCGGCATGCCCGGTCCATAGAAGAAGCCCTGCTGATAGTGGCAGTTCTGCGAACGCAGAAAATCCACCTGGGTTTCTGTTTCTACCCCTTCAGCGACCACTTTCATATCCAGGGTATGAGCGATCCGGATCAGCACTTCGACCAGCGCTGTCTGTTGGCTGTTGAACGGAACGTTCTGCAGGAAACCGCGGTCAATTTTGATGATATCAATGGGATAGGAACGTAAATAGTTCAGGCTGGAATAGCCGGTCCCAAAATCGTCGATTGCCAGATGTACCCCGGCTGCCCGCAGCTCACGGAGGTTGGCCAGCTGGCGCTCTTTGTTACGCATCAGCATCGACTCGGTGATTTCCAGCATCAGCCGGTCTGCCGGCATGTCCGCAGTCTTCAGTACCTGTAGCCATTTGGCCGCCGCTTCCCGGTCATTAAATTCGCGGGGGGAGCGGTTCACCGCAATAGTCACATCAAGATCGTTGCTGCGCATCAGTTGCCAGTCTTTCGCCACCTGCGACAGCACAAATTCACCGAGCCAGATGATGGCACCGGTTTTTTCAGCTATCGGAATAAACTCAGCGGGCGAAACCATGCCGCGGGTTGGATGATGCCAGCGTATCAGTGCTTCGCAGCGGGTCAGCAGCCCGGTGCTGGTATTGATAACCGGCTGGTAATAGACCCGGAACTCGTTCTGCTCCAGGCCAGTAATCATCTGATGGTGAAGAGCGATGTGCTGCTCGGTACTCTGGCGCAGGTCTTCGTCAAAGAAATGCACGCTCAGCGAGCCGGTCGATTTAGCGGCGTACATAGCCAGTTCAGCCAGTTTTATCAGTTCCTGTACTGCGGTGGCATCCTGTGGGAACACGGTAATACCAATACTGGCTGTCATATTGATATGGTTATGTTCTATATCCAGGGTATTGAGCAGGTCGCTCATAATGGCTTTAGCGCGCATTTCCGCCTGGGCCGGCTCGTCAATATCCCGCAGTACCACAGCAAATTCATCACCGCCAATCCGGGCCAGTAAATCGTCTTCACGAATACTGCTGCGAATACGCTGGGCCACATGCTGTAGCAGCTCGTCACCGACGGCGTGACCCAGGGCGTCATTAATGTCGCGCAGCTGGTCAAGGTCGAGGATGAGTACGGCAAACTGTTGCTCGTGGCGGGCACTGGTTTTTATGATGCTTTCCAGCTGTTGCTGAAAATAGTTGCGGTTGGGCAGGTCTGTCAGCGGATCAAAGCGCGCCTGATAACCAATAGTATGCAACGCCCGGCGTAACCGGTTCTGGGTCAGGATCAGGATCAGGAAGGCGACAACAATAAGGCCGGTCAGGGCCAGCCCGATCGACCAGTGCAACAGATAGCTATAATGCTGCTGCACCCATACACCGCTGCGCGGAAAGACTGCCAGTTCCCACTCGGCGCGGGGCAGCCGTACGCTGGTGGTTACGGCATCCTGGGTAAACAAGGTGTCAGGTCCGGCAAAGGCTGGCTCGCGCTCGCTGTTGCCGTTTGCTTCATCGGCAGCCGGCCGTAGCGCAAAGGAGTATTCGGGATGCTGGAAAAACTCAATGCGGTCCAACAGATGCTGATGATCAATAACCAGCGAGGCGATACCCCAGAAACTGCGGTCGTCATGGAAAATGGGCATACGGGCAACCAGAGCTTCGTTACCCTGTACTAATTTAATCGGACCGGTGAGTACCATATCCTGTGCTCCGACCGTGCGCAGGATATCGCCGTACTGAGTAGGAGAAGTACGGTAGTTAAAACCAAGCATCTGCTGGTTGCCGGCCAGCGGGTAAACAAAGCTGATAATGAGATCAGGCGCCAGGGCGAGATGCGAGATGTCTAAATCCGAGGTGATAAACTCGTCCATGATGCGCTGCAGACGCAGTCGGTCAGGAGTGTCCTGCCAGAGGATTTCAGGTCGCAGCGCGCGCAACACCATCACATTGGCCTGGATGCGCTGTTCGAGCTGTGCGCGCATTGAGCTGATTTGTTCGGTTGCCCGGCGCTTTTCATATTCCAGTTGCTGCTGCCGTTCACTGTCGACAATCAGATAGACGGCGTACAGCAGTGCCGAGGCAATAAAAAACAACCCTGCAATGTCGCGCAACAAATGCCAACGCGGCCGGCCGCCGCCCTGCTGGTCGGAGGCAACCCGGGGAAGTTCTGTAGTCTCGTTGTGAAGGCTAAGCTCTGAAAGTTTACGCAATGGTTTTTTTATTATTTTTATTTGTTGCTGTAACCCACATCATCATGCAGAAGCCCGATTCCGTCAAGACTTCTGTCACCTCCAGCCCGCTTGCGAACAGATAGTGCAAAGATTGTGTTTTTTCTTGACAGGGGTCAAGATTCGCACCTAGACTGTCTAATTGTGGGGATTTGTGGATAATTGTGGATCGCTCTGGATCAAAAGGAAAGGATCGCAGGGATTCAGTGGGGAAAACCATGTTTCGTGGCGCAGCAGCACTCAGTCTTGATGACAAAGGTCGACTTGCGATACCGGCAAAGTATCGGAAGAGCCTGCTGTTGGATTGCGAAGGACAAATGGTTTGCACCATTGACATCAAACAACCTTGTTTACTGATGTACCCGCTGCCGCAATGTCAGCTAATCGAACAGAAACTCACCACGTTATCCAGTATGAACCCCGCGGAGCGTCGTCTCCAACGCCTGTTATTAGGCCATGCCGAAGACTGCCAGATGGATAAGAATGGTCGCATTCTGATCGCACCAACCCTGCGCCAGCATGCCGATCTGAGCAAAAAGATCATGATTATCGGTCAGCTCAATAAATTTGAACTCTGGTCAGAAGATGCATGGCAAGCGCAGGTTGCAGCCGATATGGCAGCAGAACAGGAAGATGACTTGGCACTCAGTGATCGATTACAAGACTTCTCATTATAATGACAATAAAAGCGCCGCAACATGTCTCGGTGCTGCTACAGGAGTCCATTGAGGCTCTTGCCATCAGACCAGACGGAATTTATCTTGATGCTACCTTCGGCCGGGGGGGGCATTCGCGCGCTATCCTGTCACAGTTAAATAACCAGGGACACCTTATCGCTCTTGATCGCGACCCCACCGCGATTGAGGCGGCACAGTCGCTGGCCGATGATCCCCGCTTTACCATTATCCACACCCCGTTTTCCCGCCTTGATGAGGTGCTGGAGACGCAGCAACTGCGTGGCCGGCTCGATGGTATTTTGTTTGACCTCGGCGTGTCCTCCCCACAACTGGACGAAGCCGGACGGGGCTTTAGCTTTATGCGCGAAGGCCCCCTTGATATGCGGATGGACACCAGCAGCGGCCCCACCGCAGCTGATTTTGTGAATACCGCCAGCGCTGATGAAATTGCCCGGGTACTGCGGGACTACGGTGAAGAACGGTTTGCCTGGCGGATTGCCCAGGCAATCCTGGCGCGCCGGGTCGAGCAGCCATTGCGGACTACCCATGAACTGGCAGCGCTGATTGATGCGGCGGTGCCATTTAAAGATAAGCATAAACACCCTGCCACGCGCAGCTTCCAGGCCATCCGTATCCACATTAACCGGGAGCTTGAAGAAATCGAAGAAGCATTGCAGGCAGCGGTTTATGGGCTTAAGCCCGAAGGCCGGCTGGCGGTGATCAGCTTCCATAGCCTGGAAGACCGGATTGTGAAGCGCTTCATGCGCGCCCAAAGCCAGGGCCGCAAAATTCCGGCCGGGTTGCCATTGCGCGACGATCAGATTGATCGCGGCGAAACCCTGCGACTGGTGGGTAAAGCCATTAAGCCGTCGGCTGGTGAAATTCAGGATAATCCGCGGGCACGGAGTTCGGTTCTGCGAATTGCAGCGAGGTTAGCTTATGACGACTAGCCGCGTTCCCGCTCTATTCAGTGTCATGTTCGATGACATACGCCAGCAACTGTTGCTGGTGGTGTTGTTTCTGGCGGTGGTGATGAGTTCGCTGACGGTTATCTATGTCGCTCATGCGCACCGCCTGATCACTACCGAGCGCGACAACCTGCTCTCGGATCGGGACAACCTGGATATTGAGTGGCGGCATCTGCAGATTGAGCAGAACGCCCTGACTGAACATAGCCGGGTGGAGCGCATTGCTGAGCAGCGGCTCGACATGATTCGCCCGGAAGGTAAACAGGAGGTGCTGGTACCATGGCAGTAACTCCGAACCGTCGTAACAAGAAAATGACCGCGAAGCAGGGCAGCGGGCGCTTTTACTTTTCGATGTTGGTGCTGGCGCTGGTATTTGGCTCGCTGGTCGCACGTGCGGCCTATATTCAGGTGATCGAGCCTGAGCGGCTGATTTTTGAAGGCGACCGGCGCTCACTGCGAGCCGATACCACTGATGTTCAGCGCGGCACCATTGTTGATCGCAATGGCCGCGAACTGGCTGTTAGTGTGCCGGTACAGACCGTCTGGGCTGATCCACAACGTATTCATGAAGGGCTGGGACTCGATAACCGCGAGCGCTGGCTGGCGCTGGCGGAAGTCTTTCGTACCGATGTTGATGATCTGATCGCTAAAGTGGCGGACTCCAGCCGTCGCTTTGTCTACCTGGAACGTAAAGTGACTCCGGCAGTAGCCGAATTCGTGCGGCAGCTGGGTATTCCGGGTATCTACCTGAAAACCGAATCACGGCGCTTTTATCCGGTTGGCGAAATCACCGCTCATGTGGTGGGTTTTACCGATATCGACGGCCGCGGCATCGAAGGCCTTGAGGCCATTTACGACAGTGTTTTAACCGGAACCCCGGGTGAGCGGGTTTACCGCAAGGACGCACAAGGGCGGGTTGTTGAGGAAGTGCGGGTTATTGCTGCAGAACAACCAAAACAACTGACGCTGAGCATTGATCAACGTTTGCAATCACTCGCTTATGCTGAGCTGAAAAAAGCCGTGCGCTATCACCAGGCAACATCCGGCTCAGCAGTGATTGTTGACGTGCAGACCGGCGAGGTCCTCGCGATGGTCAACAGCCCGTCCTATAACCCGAATAACCGTGCCGACCTGCAAGCTCACCGGATGCGTAACCGCGCGGTAACCGATGCCTATGAACCAGGGTCAACGGTGAAACCATTGGCTGTGCTGGCTGGGCTTGAAGCCGGTGCCATCACCGCCGATCAGATTATCGATACCTCACCGGGCTGGTTGCGCTTAGGCGGCCGGCGGGTGAGTGATCCGATTAACCGCGGCAAGCTGACCGTTACCGAGGTACTGAAAGAATCCAGTAACGTGGGCTCGGCCAAGATCGCCCTGGCTACCGGCATTGATAAGATGCTGGCTACCTATGCAGCGGTCGGCTTCGGCAATGATACCGGCGTCGCACTGCTTGGCGAAAGCTACGGTATTCTGCAGAACCGGCCGCGTTCCTCCGATTTTGAAACCGCGACCTTATCCTATGGCTATGGGGTATCGGTCACTACCCTGCAACTGGCGCAGATGTACGCGATTATTGGCAATGGTGGTATCCATCGGCCCCTGACAGTGCAGCGTCGCGAAGGCGCGCCGGCCGGCCAGCGGGTGGTCAGTGAGGACAATGCCAAAGCCGTGCTGGGCATGCTTGAGCAAGTGGTGTTGGATGGCTCAGGCAAGCGCGCGCGGGTTCGCGGTTACCGGGTTGCCGGCAAAACCGGCACGTCACGCAAGGCCGTCGCGGGCGGCTACGGTGATGAATACGTCACCTTATTCGCCGGGGTGGCGCCGGTCAGTGACCCGAGGCTCGCGGTGGTGGTGACTATTAACGAACCCCGCGGTGATGAATATTACGGTAGTGACGTGTCAGCCCCCGTCTTTGCCGAGATTGTGGGTGACGCGCTGCGCCTGCTTAATGTGCCACCGGATAACCTGGAGGATACCCAGCTGAAAGTTGCTGGTTTCGGAGGTGCCCATGATTAGCATCCGCCAGTTATTGCCAGACTATCCGCTGCAACTGCCTCAGCTCGATATCGGTGGGCTGAAATCGGACAGCCGCCAGGTTGCGCCAGGCGATGCTTTTGTGGCAGTGCCGGGCTACCAGACCGATGGCCGGGATTACATAGACGCAGCGATTCTGGCGGGAGCCAAAGTGATATTCAGTGCCTCGGACAGCTACGGCGTGGCCGAGCGCGGCACGGCCTGGGTTATTGAGCTGCCGCGGCTGAAAGATGAATTATCACAGTTGGCGGCGCGCTTTTACGGCGAGCCGGCTACGCGAGCAAAAATTATCGGGGTAACCGGAACCAATGGTAAGACCTCGGTAACCTATCTGATCGCACAGTTACTGGAAACCCTGGGCGAGCGGGCGGGTGTTATTGGCACCACCGGCAGCGGCTTTCCCGGTATGTTGTTGCCCGAGCAGCACACGACCCCCGATGCGATTACGGTACAGCAACGTCTGGCCACCCTGGTGGCTGAAGGTGCCGGCGTGGTCGCTATGGAAGTGTCTTCCCACGCGCTGGTACAGCGCCGGGTTGAGGCCATTCGTTTTGCTGTTGGTGCAGCGACCAATATCAGCCGCGATCACCTGGACTATCACGGCACCATGGCGAACTATGCCGGTGCCAAGCGGCGCCTGTTTACCGAACTGGATACCCGGCATAGCGTGCTGAATGTGGATGATGCCGCGCTCGCAGCCTGGCTGCCGGATCGCTCCGACAGCTGGCGGGTAAGCCTGAGTCCGCAGCAGCATGAAAAAGCCTTATGGGCAAGTGACCTCGAATTTAATGAGCACGGCACACGCTTTACCATCAACTATGCCGGGCAACAGGTTGCCGTGCGCTCGGCCTTACTTGGCCGCTTTAACGTCTATAACCTGCTGGTTGCGGTAGCCAGCGTGGTGGCACTGGGTTACGACCTGCCGGCAGTGGCAGCGGCCGCTGATCGGGTGCATGCGGTGCCGGGCCGGATGGAAGCTTTTGGCGGCAGTGCCGGGCAACCCCTGGTTATTGTTGATTATGCGCATACCCCCGATGCCCTGCAGCAGGTACTCGAAGCCTTACGTCCGCACTGTCGCGGCAAGCTCTGGTGTCTGTTTGGCTGCGGCGGTGATCGTGACCGCGGTAAGCGTCCGCAGATGGGCGGGGTCGCCGCGAAACTCGCCGATCAGGTTGTGGTCACAGATGATAATCCGCGCACCGAAGCGCCGCAGCAAATTGTTCAGGATATTCTGGCCGGCATACCCGCACGCGGGCATGTCAGCGTGATCGAAGGCCGGCACGAGGCGGTACTGGCCACCATCAGTAAAGCCGCGGCCGATGACATCGTGTTACTGGCAGGTAAAGGCCATGAAGATTATCAGGTAGTAGGGCAAAAACGCTTGCCTTACGATGAACGTCAGGTGGTTGGCGACTGGTTCGCGCAACATCAGAATCGCGGGGTGCGGTCATGATTAATACCGATTTACAGTGGATTTGTGACGCCGTAAGCGGCGAACTCATTGGTGACAATGCCCCCATCAAAACGGTTAGTACCGATACCCGCCGGCTACCCGCTGGTTGTTTGTTTATTGCGCTGAAGGGGCCGAATTTTGATGCTCATGATTTTGCTGAGCAGGCCATTGAGAAGGGCGCCGCCGCCTTATTAGTCAGCCGCAAGCTAGCGGTGTCGGTACCACAGATTCTGGTTGCCGACACCCACCATGCGCTGGGCGAACTAGGTGCCGCGGTAAAAGCTGAAGTACAGCCCAAAACCATTGCCATTACCGGCAGCAGCGGTAAAACCACTGTGAAAGAAATGCTGGCAGCTATTTTGCGTACCCAGGGGCCGGTACTGGCCACTGCCGGTAACTTCAATAACGATATCGGTGTGCCGCTGACGCTGCTGCGGCTTGAGCCACAGCACGATTTTGCGGTCATTGAGCTGGGTGCCAATCACTCGGGTGAAATCGCCTACACCACGCGTCTCACCAAGCCCGATGTGGCGATCATAAACAATGTTGCCCCAGCCCATGTGGAAGGCTTCGGCGACCTGCATGGCATTTTCCGGGCTAAATCTGAAATTTTCCGTGGTTTAGGTGATGGTGGTCTGGCACTGACGCCAGCCAACTCGCAGTTTGGCAGTTGCTGGCAGCAACAATTGGCGGATCGCCGCCACCTGACCTTTGGCCGCGGTGGCGACGAACAGAATGCGCCGGCCATCAGCGCCAGTAACGTAACGCTAAACGAAAACGGCTGTGCCGCTTTTACCGTCCATCTGCCAGCGACCCTGACCGGAACCGCCCAGCAGGAAAATATTCAGCTGAACCTGCCAGGTTTACACAATGTTGACAATGCGCTGGTAGCGATCAGTGCGGCAGTTGCGGTAGGTTGTCCGCTGTCTGACGCCCGCTCTGCGCTGGCTAATTTAACGCCGGTTGCCGGGCGCCTGCAGGTGATCGAAGTCAGCCCGGGTGTGAAGCTCATTGACGACAGTTATAACGCCAATGTCGGCTCGGTGAAGGCGGCTTTGGATATGCTGGCAGTTTACCCGGGCTACCGGATGATGGTGCTTGGCGACATGGGTGAGCTGGGTAGTCAGGCCAGACAATATCATGAGGAAGTCGGTGCCTATGCCATTGATGCCGGCATCGATAATTTATATACCCTGGGGGTGTTGAG
Organism: uncultured Pseudomonas sp.; assembly: GCA_964462025.1. Taxonomy (GTDB): domain Bacteria; phylum Pseudomonadota; class Gammaproteobacteria; order Enterobacterales; family Alteromonadaceae; genus Pseudidiomarina. The sequence goes on from CAYWXF010000041.1 coordinate 8,764, forward strand.
TCAGAGCGCCAGTGAAGTGTTCAACGGCCGAGGTGGTCGCCACTTCTCGTACCTTGAGGGGCTGGTCGAAGCCATAGTTGACACGGTTTCTGCCGCGGCGGCGCCGGTTACTATTCTGGTAAAAGGTTCGCGCAGCGCCCACATGGAGCGGGTCATCGAAGCCTTGCAACTACGTGCTACTGACTTACAGCCCGGAACAACCAAAAAAGGAACCCACGCATGTTAGTGTGGCTTGCGGAATACCTGACCCAATTTGCGACGGCGTTTAACGTCTTCTCGTACCTGACGATGCGGGCGATCCTGAGCGTGCTGACCGCGCTGCTGGTGTCGCTGTGGATGGGTCCACATCTGATTCGTTACCTGCAACGGCTGCAGATTGGCCAGTCGGTACGGGATGACGGCCCGCAGTCGCATCTGAGCAAGGCCGGTACTCCCACTATGGGCGGACTGCTGATTATCGCCTCAATTGTATTCTCAACCCTGCTCTGGGCTGATCTCAGCAACCGGTATGTGCAGGTGGTGCTGGGAGTGGTGATTGGTTTTGGCCTGGTGGGCTTTATTGATGACTACCGTAAGGTCGTGCAGAAGAATTCACGCGGGCTGCCGGCGCGCTGGAAATATTTCTGGCAATCTGCCATCGCCACGGTAGCGGCGGTATTTTTATATGCCAATGCCACTATCGGTGCCGAAACCCAGTTACTGGTGCCATTCTTCAAGGATGTGATGCCGCAGCTGGGCTTGTTATACATCCTGCTGGCCTACTTTGTGATTGTCGGCACCAGTAATGCCGTCAATCTCACCGATGGCCTTGACGGGCTGGCAATAGTGCCAACCATTATGGTCGCAGCCGCCCTGGGCATCTTTGCGTACGCCTCGGGTAACATGAACTTTGCCGGCTATCTGAACATTCCGCATCTGCCGCTGGCGGGTGAACTTATCGTGGTTTGTACCGCCATTTGCGGGGCGGGCCTTGGCTTCCTGTGGTTTAACACCTACCCGGCAATGGTATTCATGGGCGATGTCGGCTCGCTCGCCTTGGGAGCGGCATTGGGCGTTATCGCTGTAATGGTCCGGCAGGAACTTATTCTCTTTATTATGGGCGGCGTGTTCGTGATGGAAACCGTGTCGGTGATGCTGCAGGTCGGCTCGTACAAGCTGCGCGGCAAACGGGTGTTCCGCATGGCACCGATTCACCATCATTATGAGCTCAAGGGCTGGCCCGAGCCGCGCGTGATTGTGCGCTTCTGGATTTTATCGCTGGTGTTCGTATTAATCGCACTGGCTTCACTGAAACTAAGGTAACTAAGGTCACTAATCAGGCCACTTAAGGATAACGCAATGCAGCAACTGGCAGCATTAGACACATATGACACTATCGGCGTGGTTGGCCTCGGCCAGACCGGGCTGTCGTGTGTGCGCTACCTGCTGAGTCAGGGGCTGACACCAGTTGTGTTTGATACCCGGCCGGTGCCCGCGGGCATTGCCGAGCTGCAGGACCTGGATCCCACGATTGAAGTGCATACCGGCCCTCTTGATGCCGCCTTATTGATGGAAATGGATTTACTGATTGTCAGCCCCGGTATTGATACCCGGATGGAGGCGATTCAGCTGGCCAAAGATGCGGATATTCCGCTGACCGGCGATATTGAAATTTTCGGAACCCTGGTCGATAAGCCGGTTATCGGCATCACCGGCTCCAACGGCAAATCTACGGTAACGCGGCTAACCGGCGAACTGGTGCGGGCCGCAGGCCGCAAGGTTGCGGTTGGCGGTAACATTGGTGTGCCGGTACTGGATCTGATTATGGCCGAAGACCATGACCAGGTGGATGTGTATGTGCTGGAATTGTCGAGCTTCCAGCTCGATCTTATCCGCCAGATCAGGCTAACGGCAGCGACCATACTGAACATCAGTGATGACCACCTGGATCGTTATGCGTCAACGCAGGAATACGCGGCGTCAAAACACCGGATTTATAACTTTACCGACATTGCCGTCTGGAATCGTGAGCAGCGCCTGACCGCGCCCCGGCATCTGCCACTGGATCAGCAACTGAGTTTTGGTGCCGATGAAAGTGACGACCAGTTGCCTGGCCTGTTTGGGCTGCATCAGGACAACGGTCAGCCCGCCATCGGCTGGAACGGCAAGGTATTACTGAAAGCATCGGAGCTGCAATTAACCGGCGTACATAACCTGCTGAATGTACAGGCAGCGCTGGCACTGGTATCAGCTCTGGGTATTGATCCTACGGAAGTAACTGAAGCGGTGCGCGAGTTCCGTGGCCTGCCTCATCGCTGCGAACTGGTCGGTGACTATCAGGGCGTGCAGTGGGTCAATGATTCCAAGGCAACCAATATAGGGGCCGCTGAAGCCGCTATCAAAGGCGTGCGTGAACTGGTGCCCGGCAAGCTGATTTTAATCGCCGGCGGCGACGGTAAAGGGGCTGACTTCAGTCAGTTCCGCGACGCGCTGCGTCAGGTGGATGCGTTGATAACTTTGGGTAAGGATGGTGATCGTATCGCCGCTTACTATCCGGGTGCCAGGAAAGTGAGCTGCCTGCACGAAGCGGTTGCCGCCGCTAAAGACCTTGCTTCAGAAGGCAGTATGGTGCTGCTGTCGCCAGCTTGTGCCAGCCTGGACATGTTCCGCAATTACGAAGATCGGGGCGAGCAGTTCCGGCAAGCTGTGGAGGCCTGCCATGCGTAACGAACAGCAACTCGAACTAAGTATCCAGCAGGCGGCCCTGCAGCAGTCGCCGTGGCTGCGCATCCGGGAATGGTGGTGGCCGCAGGAAAACGCCCTCTATGATCGGGTACTGTTATGGCTTGCGCTGTCACTGCTGGCGATCGGCCTGGTGATGGTCACTTCAGCATCATTCCCGGTTGGCGAGCGGCTGACCAACAACCCGTTCCACTTTGTGATGCGCCACAGCATGTACCTGGTGCTGGGGCTTGGCATGCTGGCGCTGGTGGTGCAGATACCGGTGCGCTACTGGTTTAACGGCAGCGCGGCGTTGCTGATGATTGCGCTGGGGATGCTGGTTATGGTGCTGGTAATAGGCCATGAAGTGAATGGTGCCAAGCGCTGGATCCGCTTCGGTCCGGTGACCTTGCAAACCGCTGAACTGGCCAAGCTGTTCTTTCTGATTTACATGGCCAGCTATCTGCACCGGCGCTTTGATCAGGTGCAGGAAAACCTGCGCGGTTTTATCAAGCCGCTGGCGGTTCTCTTCTGCTTTGCGTTGCTGTTGTTGTTACAGCCCGACTTCGGCTCGCTGGTGGTGATGTCATGCATCGTGGTGGGCATGCTGTTTTTAGCCGGCGCCCGGCTGTGGCAGTTCTTCGGGGTTATTATCGTATTCGCGCTGGTACTGACGCTGCTGATCATCTACGAACCGTATCGCATGCGCCGTATCGTTTCTTTCCTTGACCCCTGGCAGGATCCATTCGGCAGTGGCTATCAGCTGACCCAGTCATTAATGGCTTTTGGGCGTGGCGACTGGCTAGGCCAGGGTCTGGGTAACAGCATCCAGAAACTACAATATCTGCCCGAAGCCCACACCGACTTTATTATGGCGGTAGTTGGCGAGGAACTAGGCTTTATCGGGATTCTGCTGATTCTGGTACTGGTATTCGGCCTGGTGCTGCGGGCCATGCAGCTGGGCCACCGGGCGCTACAGAGTGACCAGCAGAGCAAATTGCAGTTTGGTGGTTTTGTGGCCTATGGCATCGGCATCTGGTTTGCCTTCCAGGCAATGGTCAATATCGGTGCGGCGGCAGGCCTGCTGCCAACCAAAGGTCTGACCTTGCCACTGATCAGTTACGGCGGCACCAGCCTGCTGGTTAGTTGTGTCGCTGTGGGCATATTACTGCGCATTGATTATGAAGTGCGTCTGGCTCAGTTAAAAGTAGCGCCGCGACGGGGAGGCAGCCGATGAATCGCGTAATGATTGCAGCAGCCGGCACCGGCGGTCATGTATTTCCTGCACTGGCAGTGGCCGAGCGCCTGCGCCGCTATGGCTGGCAGGTAGTCTGGCTGGGCACGAATGAGCAGCGTTTAGAAGCGCGCGTGGTGCCGGCGGCCGGCTTCACTCTTGAGCAAATAACTATGCGTGGTATGCGTGGCCATGGTGTGATGCGCAAACTGATGGCGCCCTGGCAGTTATTCCGGGCTTTCCTGCAGTGTCGCAAACTGCTACGCCAGCACCGCAGTCAACTGGTGCTGACGTTTGGCGGCTATGTGTGTGGCCCGGCCGGGCTGGCGGCGCGCTGGTGCGGTATCCCGCTGCTGGTGCATGAACAGAACGCCATCGCCGGTATGACCAATAAGCTGCTGGCACGCTTTGCCAGCCATACCATGGTTGGTTTTGCCGCCGCGCAGCAGCAACTGGCCGGGGCCGAAGTAACGGGTAACCCGCTGCGTGAAGACTGGCTGAGCAAGATGATTAATGAGTCAGCCGACGATAAGTTATTCACCATTCTGGTGGTCGGTGGAAGTTTAGGCGCGCAGGCCCTGAACGAGGCGGTTCCTGAAGCCATCAGCCAGTTAAACAACAAAGCGCAACTAAAAGTAATTCACCAGTGTGGCAGCGGCCGCATTGCCGAAGTTGAACAAGCCTATCAGCGGGCCGGTATAGAACAGGTACAGGTGGTTGAATTTATCGAAGCCATGCATCACGCCTATCAGCAGGCTGATGTGGTGATTTGCCGCGCCGGCGCATTAACCGTCAGTGAACTGGCGGTGGTCGGCACCCCGGCGATTTTTGTTCCCTTGCCCCATGCGGTTGACGATCACCAGACCGCCAACGCCAGGGAACTGGTTAATGCCGGCGCAGCATACCTGCTGCCGCAGCCTGAACTGAAATCAATTAAGCCACTGACCCGGATGCTTGGCGAATTGCGCTCCCAGCCACAATTACGACTGGAGCTACGACAGAATGCCGGGAAAGTCGCGCGCCCTGATGCCACCGAAGCCGTGGTCAGTCAGTGTGAGCGCTGGGCAAACGCAGAACAATCAAAGGCAGGCGAATATGATAAGAAGTAACTCAGCGCCATTTACCGTAGTCAGCGTACCTGAGATGCGCCGGGTGCGGCGTATCCATTTTGTCGGTATCGGCGGTGCGGGTATGGGCGGTATCGCTGAAGTGTTGCTGAACCAGGGCTATGAGATCGCCGGCTCTGACATTGCCGAAAACGCCAATACCCGGCGGCTGCGCAATTTTGGCGCCCATATTTTTATCGGCCATGCGGCCAGTAACGTAAAAGGCGCCGATGTGATTGTGGTTTCGTCAGCCATCGCCGCCAATAACCCTGAGCTGATCGCGGCGCAGGAAGCCTTTATCCCACAGGTGCGCCGGGCCGAGATGCTGGCTGAGCTGATGCGCTTCCGCCACGGCGTGGCAGTTGCCGGTACCCATGGCAAAACCACCACCACCTCGCTGATTGCCAGCATTTTTGCTGAAGGGGAGCTGGATCCGACGTTTGTTATCGGTGGCCTGCTGAACAGTGCCGGTACCAACGCGCGGCTGGGCACCAGCAAATACCTGATTGCCGAGGCGGACGAGTCTGATGCGTCGTTTCTGCATCTGCAGCCGATGGTATCCGTGGTCACCAACATTGAAGCCGACCACATGGATACCTATGGCGGTGATTTCAATAAGCTGCTGGATACCTACATTGAGTTTCTGCACAACCTGCCATTTTACGGGCTTGCCGTGATGTGTGTGGACGACCCGGTGGTGCGTGACTTGCTACCACGGGTAGGCCGCCAACTGGTGACCTATGGCTTTAGTGATGATGCCGATGTACGCGGCAGTGATTACCGGCAAACCGGCGGTCAGAGCCACTTTGTGGTGCACCGGCGTGACCGCCAGCCGTTGTCGGTGACAGTCAATTTACCTGGCCGCCATAATGTGCTGAACGCGCTGGCAGCGATTGCGGTGGCAACCGATGAAGGCCTGAATGATGCCGCGATTACCCGGGCGTTAAGTAAATTTGGTGGCATCGGCCGGCGCTTCCAGCATCTGGGCAGCTACCCACTGGAGCGCGAAGGAACCAGCGGTGATGTGATGCTGGTGGATGACTATGGCCATCACCCTTCAGAGGTGGCGGCAACTATAGCGGCGGCCCGTGCTGGCTGGCCAGAGCGGCGGCTGGTGATGGCATTTCAGCCACACCGCTATTCGCGTACCCGCGACCTTTATGATGATTTTGTTCAGGTACTGGCGCAGGTTGACGTGCTGTTACTGCTGGACGTGTACAGTGCCGGCGAAGCGCCGGTAAGCGGGGCCGACAGCCGTTCGCTGGCACGTTCGTTACGCATGCGCGGACAGGTTGAGCCTATTTATGCCGGTAGCCGCAATGAACTCATGGCGGCGCTGGCGGATATCGTACAGCCGGGCGATTTAGTGCTGGCACAGGGGGCGGGCAACATAGGTAGCCTGGCCCAGGAACTTGAACAATCGGCGCTGCAACCAGAGGTGCTGCGTGAGTTATCGTCAGGATCAGTACCGGGGAAGGATAAATGAGAGAGCCAGGCAAGGTAGCGGTGTTATTGGGAGGTGACTCCGCCGAGCGCGACGTTTCGTTACGTTCAGGCACAGCCGTACTGCAGGCACTGCAGGCGCAGGGTATTAACGCTCACGCGTTTGATCCGGCGCGGCAGAGCCTGACCGATCTTGCCACCGGGCATTTTGACCGGGCCTTTATTGTGCTGCACGGTCGCGGCGGTGAAGATGGCGCGATGCAGGGCGCCTTGCAGTACCTGAATATCCCGTACACCGGCAGCGGTGTGCTGGGCTGTGCACTGGCGATGGACAAAGTACGGACCAAACAGGTCTGGCAGGCCGCCGGGCTGCCGGTTGCCCCCAGCGTGGTGGTGCGGCGCAGCGCCATGGCGCAGGACGCCGAAGCCCTGCTAGCTGAGTTAGGCGGCAAAGTGATGGTTAAGCCAGCGCAGGAAGGCTCAAGCATTGGCATGAGTTCAGCCAGTACCGCCGTGCAATTGCAGGCCGCACTGGAGCTGGCGCATCAGTACGATAGCGAAGCCCTGGTCGAGAGCTGGTTAAGCGGTGCTGAATACACGGTGGCGATACTGGGCGATGAGGCGCTGCCCTCTATCCGGTTACAGACCACCCACGAATTTTATGATTATGAGGCCAAGTATCAGGCAGTTGATACCCAGTACCACTGTCCGTCGGGGTTAACCCCGTTTGCTGAGCAGGCCTTGCAGCACCTGGCGCTGAGCGCATTCCGGGCACTTGGCGGCCGGGGCTGGGGACGAATTGATGTGATGTGTGACAGCGAGGGTAATTTTCGTTTGCTGGAAGCCAATATGGTACCGGGCATGACGGCCAAAAGCCTGGTTCCGATGGCGGCGCGGGCTCGTGGCATGAGCTTTGAGCAACTGGTGCTGCGGATTTTAGAGCTTAGCGAGCTCTGATATGGCCGCGATGCGCTGGCAGTTCTGGCTGGGATTAGGTTTTTTTCTCAGCGTGCTGGTGGGCACCGCAGGCGGGGCGGTCTGGTTGTATTACCTGGCGATGGACGCCAACGAAGTACCGCTGCGTAAGCTGGTCGTACAGGGTGAACTGCAGTATGTCAGTCGTGATGAGGTACGCAATGCCCTGACTGATACGGAACTGGGCAGTTTTTTCTCAGCGGATGTCGATGGCATTCGCAGTCGTATCGAAGCATTGCCCTGGGTTGAGCGGGCATCGGTACGCAAAGAGTGGCCAGACATATTAAAGGTGTTTCTGGTCGAGCAGCAGCCGCTGGCACACTGGAATGTTCAGCAGCGACCGCGGGCGCTGGTTAATAAACAGGGTCAGGTGTTTGAAGCAGATAAAGAGGTGCTGACCAAGCCGCTGCCGTACCTGAGCGGTCCGGAGCACGCAGTAGATGAAACCGTCGAACAGTTTCATCAGGTGCAGCAGCTACTGGAACTGAACGGACACTGGATTAGCAGCCTGCAGTTGTCGGAACGGTTTGCGGTTGATGTGGTTTTGCAGTCGGGAATTGAATTGCGGCTGGGGCGTGAAGGTTTGCTGGAGCGGGTACAACGTTTTATTGATTTGTATCCGCAGATTGCAGCGCACCGAGACAGCCTGATCGAATATGTCGATTTACGTTATGACACCGGAGTTGCCGTCAGTTGGCGCACTGCGGAAAAACAACCAAAAGAGAGCTAACAGAGATGTCAAAAGCAGCAGAACGGAACATGGTTGTAGGCC
>CAYWXF010000042.1:0-16619 GCA_964462025.1 uncultured Pseudomonas sp.
CTGCTGCTGGTCGAGGCCGGTGATTTCGCGGTTGGCCGCAAGCTGCTTGATAAGGGCGAGTACGACAAGCGCGATATTGAGTGGCTGATCGATAGCTTAGGCGGTAGCGCGGGCCATATTGTGATAGCAGGTACGCACATCGGTTCGCTGCTTATTCCGTTGTCGAAAATCAGTGAGCGGGTGACCGGCTTTGAGGCGGATCTGACTAACTTCGAGCTGGTCAGCCGAAATCTGTTACTGAATAAGGTCACTAACGCCACCGTCAATAATAAAGCGGTAGGGGCAAACGCCGGTGAGGTCACGGTACGGCGTAATACCCTGAATACGGGTAATTCCTCGATATCACTGAAGCCGGTGAAAGATCTGCCAACGGTAGAGATGGTTACCCTGGACGGTTTTTTTAAGGGCGATGAGGATCCGGTTAGCCTGATGATTATGGATATCGAAGGGCATGAACTTCACGCGCTGAAAGGCGCCGAGGCAACGCTTGAGCGTACGCAGATGCTGTACCTGGAATACTCGCCGGCGCAGCTTGGCAACCATGAATCGAGCGCGGACGAGCTGCTGGAGCTGATTGGCCGGTCGTTTACTCACATGTACATTCTGGAAGATGAAGCCCGGCATTATTCAGTTGAGGATGGTATTAGTTATCTGAAGCCGATATCGGGTAAGCGCGGCTTCCTGAGAAATTTATTATTCACCAAAAAGCCCCTGCATGGCGCCTGATCCACTGGATCAGGCCGCGTCTTTACTGGCCTCGCCTTAATTTTTGCGCCATTTTTTGCTATACTGACCGGTGAAAAGCACTTACGAAATTGGCACACGAATGTTAGCTAAGAGAAAGGAGACTTTATGACTAGCCCAACTGATCCGAATGCCCGCAAAAGTGAAGAAGGTATGACTGAAGAAGAGCGTCGCCAGCAACAGGCGAAGCAGGATAAAGAAAATCAGAGCCGTGAAGATCATCGTCGGCCGAATAAGACCCACGATAACCATTCACAGACTGATAAGCAGATTGCGCCTGAACAACGCGGACAGGATTCGCAGTAAGCTATAGCGCGGAACGCCTACCTTTGAACCATGTTCCGCGCATGTTTGACCAGCTCGTCCGGGTCTTTGATCCGTTCGGGCTTGGTTACGCCGCTTTTACAGGCCGGGCGCTCGCCTACCTGTTCTAACCAGCGCTGCAGATGGGTAAGACCTTCCGGGCTGACCCCAGACCAGTCAAAGGTACGCACCCAGCACCAGTTGGCAATATCCGCCAGACTAAAGTTTTCACCCGCCAGATAAGTGGATTCACTCAGACGCCGATCCAGCACTTCAAACAGCCGCCGGCACTCGTTCTGATAACGGTCAATGGCTGGCTGAATCTTTTCCGGAAAATACCGGTAAAACACATTCGCCTGGCCCATCATGGGGCCGACAGCGCTCATCTGGAACATCAGCCATTGCATCATCAGCGAACGCTCTTTTACGTCCGCAGGCCACAGCTTGTTATATTTCTCGGCCAGATAGACCATGATGGCGCCGGATTCGAACACCGCGAAATCGTCGTTATCGCGGTCGACAATAACCGGGATGCGGCCGTTCGGATTGCGCTTCAGGAATTCCGGCTGTTTCTGTTCATTTTTGCTAAGATCCACCGCAATCAGGTTATAGTCGACGCCCATCTCATCCAGGGTAACGGTGACTTTATGGCCGTTAGGCGTGGGTGCTGTGTAAAGATCAATCATGTAAATCCTCCCGGTGGTTCTGATTAGACGCTGGCAGATGAACGCCCTTTGATGCGCTGGTACCATTCCTGCAGGTGTGGCAGCTCAAGTTCAGTCACCTTAATCTGTACCACCCGGGCAAACTCGAGGGTGGTGAAGGCGTTAATGTCCGCTGCCGTGAAACGATCACAACAAAGGTAGTCGCGATCGGCCAGCTGACTGTTCAGAAACTCCATAAAGCTAATAATATTTTTGCGGCATTCTTCGCCCCATTCGGGAATCGGTTTCATGCGGTCTTTAAAGTAACCGGTGGAATGCTGGAAGCACATGCCGGTGGGCATAAAGAAGTAAAACTCAACCCAGCGCAGCCATTGCTCAATCAAGGCTTTTTCGCGGGCGGTGTCGCCCAGTAAGGTCGGGCTGTTAGGGTGGGCGGCTTCAAAGTAGCGGCAAATGGCCATGGTTTCAGCGATATGGCTGCCGTCATCCAGCTCCAGTACCGGCACCTTTTTCATCGGATTGCGCGCGGCGAATTCGGCGGTGCGGTTCTCGCCTTTCAGCAGATCGATTTCAACAAATTCGACCTGATCCAGCAGTTCTTTCTCCGCCAGAAACATGCGCACGCGGCGCGGATTGGGTGCGATAGCCGTTTCATATAATTTCATACAACCTCCCTTCGATGGGTTGGTGGTTTGTCAGCAATTCGCTCAGCCTATCATGTTCGGTAATCTGTGCTAGGCTTAAATGCGAACGATGATAGTTTCGTTAACTATACAACCTTTAGAACGACAACAAGGAGTAACTATGGATATTTTATATACCGCGAAAGTCACTTCTACCGGCGGCCGTGATGGCCGGGCAAAATCTGATGATGGCCTACTGGACGTAAAACTGGCGCCACCTGAAGCGCTGGGCGGATCCGGCGGCGCGACCAATCCCGAGCAGCTGTTTGCGGCAGGCTTTTCAGCTTGTTTTCTTGGTGCCATGAAGCATGTCGCCAAAGAAGAAAAGATTAAGATGCCTGGCGACGCCCGGGTACAGGCCAAAGTTGGTATTGGTAAGCAAGACCCAGGCTTTGCCATTACCGCGACCCTTGATATCTATGTACCGGGTATGGACGATGACACCGCCGATAAGTTGATCGAAAAAGCGGACAAGGTGTGTCCTTACGCTACCGCAGTGCGCGGCAACGTGGATGTGAAGCTGAACATTCATACGTCCAGCTAAGCCGCTGTAATATGAATGACGCTGCGAGCTGATAAACTAAACTGAAACATTGGTTTAGGAGCATGCATGAGTCAGCATCAGTCATTAGTTCGCAGCACCTCATTACCCGGCGCCATTCTACTTGGGCTGGGCTCAATAATCGGAACCGGCGCTTTTGTCAGCGTCGGTTTTGGCGTTGAATTAGCCGGTAACTGGATCATCTGGGCCATTTTGCTGGCCGCGTTTGTTGCCACCTGCAACGGTTTATCCAGTGCCCAGTTGGCCGCTATTCACCCCGTTAGCGGCGGCACCTATGAATACGGCTATGAATTTCTCACTCACGATTTAGGCTTCACTGCGGGCTGGCTTTTTGTTTTAGCGAAAAGTGCCTCGGCGGCCACTGCTGCGCTGGCGGTAGGCTTTGCCGTAACTGGCTGGTTTGGTGGCCCAGACTGGCTGGCACAGTTGATTGGCAGTGCGGTTTTACTGGCGCTTACCGTGCTGGTGCTGGGTGGCCTGCGGCGCTCAAACCAGGCTAACGCGGTGCTGGTTGGGCTGGCCATTCTGGGCTTGCTGGTATTTATCGGCTATAGCTTCAGCCTGCCGGAGCCAGACCAGCTGCAGATGCCCATCTCGCAGGGAGAGCCCGGCGGGCTATTGGCCGCCGCAGCGCTGCTGTTCGTGGCTTACACCGGTTATGGCCGCATCGCCACTATGGGGGAAGAAGTGCAGAATCCCCGGCATGTGATACCACGCGCTATCGTTATCACCATGCTGGTTGTGACCTTGCTGTATGTGCTGATTGGGTGGGCCTTACTGCAGTATCCGGGCATTACCCGCAGCGAAGATTTCGTGCTGGCGAACCTCGTCGAAACGGGTCACAGAGGGGGTCTGACACGCTGGCTGGTGACCCTGGCCGCACTGGTTGCAATGTGCGGGGTGATTCTTAACTTGCTGTTAGGCGTATCGAGGGTGATACTGGCTATGGCCCGTCGGAATGATCTGCCCAAAGGGCTGGCGCTGCTGAATCCGGCACGCACTTCCGCCCCCGCCGCCATATGGCTGACCTTTGCGGTGATGATGGCATTGGTCGCTATCGGGGATCTCCGTCTGGCCTGGTCGTTCAGCGCCTTTACCGTGTTGATTTATTACGGTATTACGAATCTTGCCGCGCTGCGAATTTTACCGGCTCAACGTTTTGTACCCCGTTGGATTTCTGTTTCAGGCCTGTTAAGTTGTTTAGGGTTAGCTGTTTTTGTAGATTTAACCGTCGTCATTACAGGAGTTGCACTCATTCTTATCGGGCTGGTATGGCACAGGACACGCTATAGCCCGGTTTAAAAGCGAGGCTTTATGCCGACAGAAGTGTTCGACCCGGTAACAACCAATCTGCTAATTGGTGGTTTAATCTTTGCGCTTATCGTGGCAGCGGTTAGCTGGTTTCGCAGTTACCGCGCCCGCGAGCGGTTAGAGCGCCTGCTCGAAGCGAAATATAAAGCGCTTGGCACGCTGGTCGCCGCTAAGCCGCTGAACGAAAAGCTGAACGAAATCTGTCACTTGATCGAGTCTCAGGTTCCGGGCGCTCTCTGTACGATCATGCAGGTGGACGATGACAAGGAGGTACTCAACGCTGCTGCGGTAATGCAATTCCCGTCTTCGTTTTGCGATGGCCTGCAGAACTTCCCTATTGCTGAAACAGCTGGTGCCTGTGGGCCCGCCGTTCTGACCCGGGAGCCCGTTTTTGTTGACGATATCCACTCAGACGCGCGCTTTGACGCTTACCGTGAGCTCATGGAAGCACATAATCTGAAAGCCGCCTGGTCATTCCCTGTGTTCGCTGTTAACACCGGAGAGGTGGTCGGTACCTTTGCCGTTTACTTTCGCACCAGGCGTTTACCAACCGAATCCGAGCGAACGTTAGTTGAACGCAGCCGTGATTTGGTTTCGCTGGTAATTGATCAGAACGAAGAACGCCTGCGCCGCGAACGCACTGAACAACATCACCGGTCGCTTTTTACTTACAACCCGGATCCGGTATATACCATGGATCTGGACGGGTACTTCATGAGCATGAATGAGGCTGGCGGCAATTTAACCGGGCATTCCCGCGAATCTTTGCTCGGGCAACACTATGAAATGGTTGTTATCGAATCTTGCCGGGAACTTACGCGAGAACATTTCGAAGCTGTCAAAGCGGGTAGTCCACGAGCCTATGAAATCACGATAACCGCAAAAGGCGGCGAATTGCGCCGCATCCAGGTAACGAACACCCCTATCATTGTTGACGGTGAAGTGACCGGTGTTTACGGGATTGCCAAGGATGTGACTCAGCAGCGCGAGAATGAAAAGCAACTGAAATTGCTGGAGCGGAGCGTTGAAGCCAGCGTCAACGGCGTGCTGATATGCGATGCTAATGAGCCGCATTTTCCGGTTATCTATGCCAACCCGGCGTTCACAGAAATTACCGGCTACAGCGAAGAAGAGATACTTGGCAAATCGTGCAACATATTGCAAGGCGAAGAAACCGATCCGCAAACCGTACAGCAAATTCGCGACGCATTGCATGATCAGCGGGAAATCCGTACCGTGATCCGTAACTATCGTAAAGACGGTACACCCTTTTGGAACGAGCTGAGGATTGCTCCGGTGACCGGCGATGCAGGCAATGAGGTGACTCACTTTGTGGGCTTACAAACGGATATTACTGACCGTGTTGAAAAGGAAAGTACGCTGGCGTTTAATGCTGTTCACGATGCGTTGACCGGCTTGCCAAATCGTATTGCGCTGGAACAAGGGCTTCAAAAGGCGCTGGAAGAAACCCAGGGTGAGTCGGATTATCAGGTCTATGTATTATTTATCGATCTGGACGGGTTTAAGCCGATTAATGACAGCCTGGGCCATCGGTTAGGCGATGAAATTTTGATCGAGACCGCCAACCGCTTACGGAGCGCCCTGCCGCAAGATGAGTTATTAACGCGGTTCGGAGGCGATGAATTTGTTGCGGTGATAAGCCATTTAGATCACCGGGACCGGGTTGTGAGGCTGGTTGATCGACTGCTTGAGCAGTTTCATAAGCCATTTCGTATAGAAGAAATAGAAGTATCACTGTCAGCAACGGTGGGTATCGCTGACAGTGGACTTCCGTTTCACCTTCCCATGGAACTTATTCAGCGCGCCGATGTGGCTATGTACGATGCAAAACATCGGGGTGGCGGCTACTGCCAGTGGTTTTCGCATACGATGGATGAGGGCATGCAGCAGCAGGTCGAAATGCGTGCTCAGCTGCACGAGGCGATTAATCAGAAGCAGTTTGAGCTGTTCTACCAACCTATCCTGAACCAGAAACAGCAGGTGGTCGCCGTTGAGGCATTGATTCGCTGGCTGCATCCACAACGGGGTTATATTTCGCCCGCCGAATTTATTCCACTGGCCGAGCGTAGCGGCCAGATTATTGCTATCAGCGAGTGGGTGCTGGGTCAGGCCTGTGAGGACCGTGCGCGGCTGAAGGAACTGGGCATACCCACGGTCTCCGTTAATTTTTCGCCGCTACAGTTTTACCGCGAAGATTTCATCGACAAAATTACTGCTGCGGTCGAGACTTTTGCGATTGAGGCAGGGCAAATCGTTATTGAGATCACTGAAAATGTACTAGTGCGCGAGGGCGAACTGGTACAACAGCAGCTCAGGCAACTGCAGAATCTGGGTTTTGCCATAGCCATAGATGACTTCGGTACCGGCTTCGCCAGCTTAAGTTACCTGGGCAGTCTGCCGGTAGATATACTAAAAATTGACCGCAGCTTTGTGCAGAATATTGACAGTAATCAGCGCAACTCAGCGATCGCCCGCGGGGTGCTGGCCATGGCCTCTGAACTGGGCATAAAAACTGTTGCAGAAGGTGTTGAAACCGCCGCTGAGCATGCCTATTTGCTTGAGTACGACTGCAAACTGATGCAGGGATTCAGGTTTTGCCGGCCACAGCCGTTGGAAAAACTGGCGGAATGGGTCAGCGAGCAAAAAAAAGTGGCCCGTAAAGAGCCACTTAAATGAGTCTGTCCAGGGAGCCAGACCTTAAAAGTTGTATTCCAGGCCTACGGACACTGTTTGCGGTTTGTTAGGCCGCGCACCATGCGGTGTGCGTGAGATAATCACCTGCTCGTCAAACAGGTTGTCGACTTTCAGGAATACCGTGGCTGCCGGGGTTAGCGGATAACGGCTGATAAAATCGACGGTGAACAGCGAATCGGTTTCAGCAAAAGCGCTGGTGCTGCGGTTACAGCCTACGCTGACGCAGGTTTCACCCATGTACTTGGCAACAATGTGGTTATCCCAGCCACTGTCGTGCTTTAATCCCAGCTGCATACTGAACACATGCTCCGGGATATCCGCCAGCTCGTCGCCATCCATAACGCCGGTTACCGGGTTGTCGGCACTGATTTCAGCGCTCGAGTAGGTGTAGTTCAGGTGCGCTGGCATGACAAACTCGCCAAAGCTCCAGGCATTACCTAACTGCATCTCGATACCCTGTACCAGAGCTTCACCCGTTACGAAGTTACCTGAGGTTGAACCGTCGCTGCAGGGGTTGGCCAGTGAACAGCTTTCGGCTTGGTTGTTAAAGTCACTGCGGAAGCCAATCACTTCAGCGAACAGGTCGCCGGCCTGGTAACGGGCACCCAGCTCATAGTTGGTGCTGGTTTCTGGCTCATCAGACGCCGTAGCGCCACCACCTAACGGAGCGAAGCCGCGGTGTACGCCACCCAACAGCTGCCAGTTGTCATCGACCGTGTACGTGAATGACGCGCCTGGCAGCACTTCAGAGGTGCTGTTGCTGCGCTCACTGCCTAATACTGAGCGGTCCACGGTGCTGAACTGCTGACGGTAGCTGTCGACGTTTTCATAACGTACCGCCAGGTTCACCATAAGATCAGCAGTTGCCTGCCAGGTATCGGTGACCCACAGTGATACCGCATCCGCACCTTCCAGGCGGTTATTGCCGCCGGTCGGCTCAATCACGTTCTGGAACACCAGGCTACCGTTAACCTGATCGTACACTTCAACCGGCTGGAAACGATCCATGCTGTCGGTATGGTCGCGAGCGCCAACCTGCACTTCATGGTCACCCAGATCAATAGCAAGGTTCAGTTCCACACCATAAGATTCATAGGCACGATTACCGTGGGTGTAGCGGATATCCTGCGCGTCCTGAGTGCCGTGCAAAATCGCCAGGGCATCGGTATCGCCGTTATTGGCGGCGTTAACCAGCGAGTTCAGGCTGGTTTTGAACCAATCCCGGGCAAATTCGTTGCGGTAACCGATGGCGGTCAGGATCATGGTGTCGGTTAAATCAACATCATAAGTCAGGGTGAAGCCTTTATGGTGGTTGTCCATCTGATCAATTTCAGACAGGCCATAACGGCGGTTCGGGTTCTCAGCAAAGTCCGCGTCGGTCAGGCCGGCATAGGTTTCATTCGATACTTGCTCAGAGTACTGGAACTTGGCCAGCAGACTCTGGCGCTCACCGGTCCAGCTCAGTTTTACCAGATAGTCTTCGATGTCATAGCCAGAATCGCGGCTGCTGCGGTCAATCTCTTTAAAACCTTCAGAGCTGCGCTGTACGGTATCAAACAGGAAGCCGAAGTCGCCATGGCGGCCGCCGTAAAAGGCATGGATGTCCTGGGTGTTGTATTCACCAAATTTGGTGGTGACCTGACCGCTGTTTTCCTGCGGGATTGGCGTGGTGATCATGTTAATCACGCCGCCGGTAGTCTGCGGGCCATAGCGTAATAATGGCGCGCCTTTTAAAACTTCGAGGGTATGCAGACGATACGCTTCAGGGAAGTAATAAGCCGCCGGGTTTGAATAAGGGGCTGGTGCGATCATGACGCCATCTTCCAGCATGGTGACCTTGCTGCTGCGACCGCCGCTGGCAGCGCGGATGCCGATGTTCGGGCGCAGGCCAAAACCTTCTTCTTCACGTACGTACACGCCGGGTACGGTTTTCAGCAGCTGGTTGATGTCGGTGCTGTTTTCGATGGTGATCTGCTCTTCGTCGACAACGGCGCTGGAGCCGGCAACGGTGCGGGCGTCTTTTTTGCTACCGACAATCTGGATGATTTCCAGCTGGCCAGCTGCGGTGCTGCGGTCGCGATCAGGTTGATCGGTCTGCTGCGTAGTGGTTTGTGCAATGGCTGGTACGCTTAACAGCGCCAGTGAGATGGCGCTTGCTATAACAGAGCGTTTCATAGCTTTCCCCGAATTATTGTTAGTGGATTATTGTTTCGGGGAAGGATTATAAATGCTAACCATTCTCATTTGCAATGATAAATAAGAATTATTCCTATTTAGGTAGTAACCCGGTTACACCACGAACAGGTTCCGGTACATGCGTTCCGCATAGTCGTCGGTCATGCCGGCGATGTAATCGCACAAAATACGATCCGCGCCCACCTGGCCTTCCTGTTCATAAGCCGCCTGCCAGCGAGCCCGGGTATTGCGGGGAAGCAAACGCTGCGGTTCGGTATGAAAGGCAGTAAATAAATCACCCAGCATAGTCTGGCTGCGATAGCGCAGTTGCTGGATTTCCGGCTGGTTAATCACGTGCTCAAACACCACTGCTTTGAGGCTGTTCAGCAGGTGACGTTCGCTGTCGGGCAGGCAGGCGTTGTAGCGCACCAGGGGTTCGCTGGCGTCGGGCAGTACTTGTTCGAGCCGCACTGTGGTCACAAAGATATTCACCAGGGCGCCGATGGCGTTTTTACGCAGATGGTGCTCGCTGCCAAACAGTTGCTCACTGAGTGTCTGCATCAGTTCCGCCAGCTCCGGGTCCAGCTGTTCGAGTACTTTATCCAGATGCTGGTGCCACTGGGCTTCGTTGAGGGTGCCGGTGACTACCGCGTCCTCCAAATCATGTACACCATAGGCAATATCGTCGGCCAGCTCCATCAGCGAGGCGTCCAGCGACTTATGCAGGGAGCGCTGCCAGGGGCTGGTTTTGAGCGTTTCCACCTGCTGGAATAACTCACGATCCTGTTTGTTCAACGGCTCCAGAACCCAGTCGAGCAGGTCCGCGTCACAGGCAAAGAGTGCCTTGGCGGGCTTCCACTGCGCCAGACTGCCGGGGCGGTCGAAGTTATCGGGGGCCGGCAGTGGCGGCATCAGTACCGGGTACTTCAGCAGGCCGAGCAGGCTGCGCCGGGTCAGGTCCATGCCATGCTCGGGATGGTAGGCTTCCAGTTTACCGACAATACGGAAAGTCTGGCCGTTGCCTTCAAAGCCGCCGGATTTAAGCATTTTGAAATTCAGCGCGGTTTCGCCGCCGTGACCGAACGGCGGGTGGCCGATGTCGTGGGCCAGGCACAGGGTTTCCATCAGGTTCAGATCAGGAAGCAGGGCTTTCATGTTGTTGTCGCACACATGCTGCAACTGATTAATCAGTGAGGAGCCAATCTGCGCCGCTTCCAGCGAGTGGGTCAGGCGGGTACGGTAGAAGTCATTCTCGCCTACGTTCATGATCTGGGTTTTCGACTGCAGCCGGCGGAAGGCTGCCGAATGCAGCACCCGGGCGCGATCCCGTTGCCACGGCGTGCGGCGATCACCGGGTCGGTTGAGCGGGGCTTCTGAGCGGCGAGCTTGCCAGTGCGCATTCATGGGCGGACATCCTTGCTTGATTTGTTCTCTATAGTACGGGAGGGCGCGCCCTGCTGACAACCTCCAGTTATTTGTAAAATAAGGATTTGTGGACCAGACTTAGTGCTTATTATCAGCCGTGCTAATAACTTAGCAAAAAGAACTTAGCTAAAAGGAGCGCCTGTGGAATCCGTTGATCCGACTTTCTGGCAACTTTACGGTGAGGCCGCCAAAACGGCTTTAGGTTTTTTCTGGAAAGCCGGTTGGGCTTTCATTCTGGGTTATGCCATTTCTGCCATGATTCAGGTGTTTGTGCCCAAACATCGGCTGGTTCGCCATATGGGCGAAGCGTCGCTACGCAGCACGGCGCTTTCCACCGCTTTTGGTACCATTTCTTCCAGTTGCTCTTTTGCCGCGCTGGCGGCAGCGCGCTCACTGTTTGTTAAGGGCGCACACTTTATCCTCATTGTGGCTTTCATGTTCGCCTCGACCAACCTGGTCATCGAGCTGGGTATTCTGATCCTGATCTTTCTCGGTTGGCAGTATCTGGTAGCGGAAATCATTGGCGGGCTGATATTGATCACCATCAGCGCGGTGCTGATTAAGTTTACCTACCCCAAAGGCTGGATCAAAAAGGCCCGGGAAAAGGCCGAAGGCGATGCCCCCGAAGAAGAGGACTTTTCGCCACTTGAGCGTATGCGCAGTGCCAAGGGCTGGCGCATGGTAGGTAACCAGTTCGTGATGGAATGGCAGATGGTCTGGAAAGAAATCCTGATCGGCTTCACCGTGGCGGGTTTTATGAAAGTATTTGTACCCGACGCGTTCTGGAAAGCGCTGTTCCTGCAAGGCTATAAAGATACCCTGCCCGAGCTGCTGATTGTGCTGCAGAACGCTATCGTTGGGCCTTTTGTTGCGGCGCTGACCTTTATCGGTTCGATGGGGAACATCCCGCTTGCTACGGTGCTGGCTGGCTCAGGTGTCACCTTTGCCGGGGTTATGGCTTTTATTTATTCTGATCTCATGGTGCCGCCGCTGGTGCGTGTAAATGCCAAATATTATGGCTGGCGCGTGGCTTTCTATATTGCCGGCATCATGCTGGTATCTATTGTTGCGACGGCGCTGATCCTGCACTTTGGCTTTGCGGCTTTTGATCTGATTCCTGAAGCGGCACAAAGCGCGGTGATGAATGAGCAGTTCGCCATCGATTACACGTTCTTCTTCAACCTTGCCTTCGTGGCGCTGGCGGCATACATGGTATATCTGCACTGGCGCCACAAGCAGCAGCATAGTGGGCATGACCATGATCATGACCACGGTGACGGCGGCGGCTTTTCGTTTCAGGACTGGGTCGTGCTTATTTTTATTATTGGTTTAGTGGGCGGTATTATCGCGTTTGGCAGCACCGGAGGAGTTCCGTCCGGTGCGCAATAACCGGTGCCGTTAGCGGGTAAAGATGGCGACATCGTCGTTGCTGTAGTCGATATCTAGCTGGTACTGCCCGGCCAGCCAGCGCATGGTGTCGCGATGGAAAAAGCTGATATGGGTGGGGTCGTTCTTATATGACCAGCTGGCGAACTGCTGCGCGTCGCGCCAGTGCTTGGTCATGATGGTCAGATAGCCACCGGGTTTAAGGCAACTTAGTAGTTGTTCAATGATGGCGCGCGGTGCGCTCAGATGTTCAACCACCTCGGTAGCGGTAATAAAGTCGTAGCTTTGCTGCAGCAATTGCGGATGATGGGCGTAATAGTAATCATAATCGGCGCAGGTAAAGCCCTTATCACGCATCATTCCCGATAATGTCGGCCCCGGGCCTGAACCAAAATCCAGGCCACTTGCGCCGGGCTGTAAGCGTTCAGCTAATGGCTCCACTGCTTTGCTTAAGAACCGGCGATAGCCCGGGTCGTCCGGATCGTTCTCGTGTAAGTCATAAATGGCTTTTTCCGCCGCTTCGTCCAGCTGGTATTGCGCTGGCACCCATACCATCTGGCAGTTCAGGCAATGCCGGAATTCCCGGCCCGAGAGCTGTCCTTTGGGCTGACGGTAAAATAACTCTGACGTGCTACTCTGGCACAGCGGACAACTCATGGTGCTGCACGTGGCTTATCGCCGGCTAACCACACACAATTCCGGCCGCTGGTTTTGGCTTTGTACATGGCCTGGTCGGCCAGTTTTAATAAAACGCTGCTGTCGATGCTATGCGTCGGGAAAATCGCGACGCCGATACTTGCGGATACGTGCAGGGTTAAGTCATTTATGGTAATCGGACAGACTAGTTCTGCGCGGATGCGCTCAGCTATCTCAAGCGCTACCGTTTCCGCCTCATCAGGGGCGTCCAGATCGTTGAGCAGGACCAGAAATTCATCACCGCCAGCCCGGCAGGCGACATCGCCCTGGCGTAAGGCTGATTTCAACCGCCTCGCAACATCAATCAGCAGCAGATCGCCGACGTCGTGACCGTGGTCGTCGTTGACGGCTTTGAACTTATCCAGATCAATAAAGAGTACCGCCAGGGAATGGTTTTTGCGGGTAGCCCGCACCAGGTTATGTTGCAGTAGTTCATTGAAATGGGGCCGATTCGGTAGCCCCGTCAGCATGTCGGTGTGGGCCATCAAAGCAATCGCGTCGGCGCGCTGCCGGCGCTCAGTCACGTTGTGGAGGTAACCCGACCGAATTTGCGTACCATCTTCCAGTAATTTGCCGCGTTCATAAGCTTCCAGCCAGATCCAGCTGCCATCGGGTTTTCTGATCCTGAACTCAAAGTGGCGGGCCTGTCCGTTAGCGGCTGCTTCGTCACCACTGGTAAGCACTAAAGCGGTATCCTCTGGATGAATGAAATCAAGAATTGCTCTGCCGTCTTCTTTAACGGTCTGCGGGGATACGCCAAACCACTCAGCCATGATCGGGCTCATAAATGGAAAGCTTACGTGCCCGTCAGGATCTTTCTTAAACTGATAAATAGCACCAGGTATATCCTTGATTAATTGCTGCCAGTCCACGGTTACAGACACCATACGCAAAAGGTTGGTTAATAATTAATCACGAAAGTTTTCGAACTGCAACGGCTGCTCTATATCGGACTGCTTTAAAAAGGCAATTGCTTGCTGCAGATCATCTCTTTTCTTACCAGTAACACGAACTTTGTCGCCCTGAATCGAGGCTTGCACCTTGAGCTTCTGGTCCTTGATGAGTTTCACGATTTTTTTGGCAGTTGGTTGTTCGATGCCCTGCTTGAAGGTAATCGGCAGGCTGTGAAGTTTACCGCTGTGGATGGGCTCATCCGGCATCTCGGCGCCGGCCAGGTCGATATTGCGCTTGGCGCAATGGTTATTAAAGATATCCTGCAATTGGCGCACCTGAAACTCCGATTCGGAGGTCAGGGTTACGGTGAGATCTTTTAACTCGATGCGCGCTTCGACATTGCGAAAATCGAAGCGGGTGGTCACCTCACGGTTAGCGTTGTCTACGGCGTTTTTCAGCTCAACTTTATCGACTTCAGAAGCGATATCGAAACTTGGCATAATAGGCTCTCATGCGTGTGGGATAGTTAGCTGTAAATGCTATCCCACAACGACAGAGGCCGCAACTTTTGGCGGTTAGCGCTGCAGAGCAGCTTCGTTGACAATACCGTCCTGTTTGTAGATCACGCCATCCTTCATCACCATGTCGACATCGCGCGTCAGGTTCATGTATTTGAGCACATCGCCGCGGATAGCGATGATGTCCGCTACCTTACCTTCAGTGATGGAACCGTAGCGATCCTGCACGCCCATCATGACTGCCGGCCAGTAGGTGGCGGCGCGAATGGTTTCCATGGGTTCAAAGCCAAGGTCGTCAACCCAAACCGCCATTTCATGCCAGGTACTCTGGCAGTGAAACTTCATCGGGATGCCGGAATCGGTACCGATAAGCAGGACAACGCCGGACTCTTTGAGCTGCTCAATTTTGCGCTTCAGCGTTGGCTTGCGCAGGGGCACCAACTGCGAATAGGTGAGATGGCCGGGCTGTTCAATCGATTGCTGAATATCGGCGATGGTGTCCGGCTCCAGGCCGCGATGCCAGCATTTGTCATCCAGATGTTCAGGGTTTTTAATAGTTTCTTCGTAGCTCCACAGGCCCTCGACCGTAGGGGTCCAGAACAACAGACCGTGGAAAATGCCGGTAGCGGTGCGCTCTTTCAGCGCTGTCATCACATCTTCTGGATACTCAGGTGCTGTGGTCAGGCCGGTATGCTCGAAGTTATCCACACCCATTTCTACGCCCAGACGGATTTCGTCAGGTTTATGGGCGTGGGCGACTACTTTCATGCCGCGCTTATGAGCCTGATCGATAATGGTCTGGGCAATTTCCCGCGGCAGGTCATCCTGATCAATGAGTTTAACGATTTCCATGCCGGCATCGGCGAGCATGTTCACCTTGGTGATCGCATCGTCGACCGTTGGCACGGCCCAGCGGTAACTGCTTTGCCAGTCATCCACTTCATATTGCAGGAAGGGGCCGGACGCATAGAGATTGGGACCGGGAATGGCACCGGTTTCCAGCCGTTCTTTAATAATGCGGGTATCTTCCAGCGGAGCGCCAAGGTCACGGACACTGGTGACGCCGGCCAACAGTAATTGCACCAGGCTGGCGGGCATAATTTCATCCACAAAACGATCCGGGTAGGTGCTCTGCCAGTGGACATAATCCGAGTGGCCGGTCAGTTGAATGTGGGCATGGTTTTCCCACAGCCCCGGTAATACGTCATGGCCTTCGGTAGAAACCACCCGATAGCCGTCGGGAACTGGCAGCGAATCGACCTGGCCGACCTTCTGTATAATGCCGTTATCAATCAGCACCACGCTGTCTTTGACCGGCAGTGCGGCAGTGCCGTCAATCAGGCGGCCGCCCACCAGAGCGATTTTTTCAGCCTGGGCGACGCCACTGGCGGAGGCAAGCAGTGCACCAGTTATCAGAGCAGTAAGCAGGTTCTTCATGATTATTCCCGTCTTTTTTGTTTATCATGTAACCAACTTAACGGTACCGGGAGGGTAATGCAATGCGAACTACCGCAGAATACAAGCCACTGGCAGGCAAGGAATTTGCGATTCTGGTGGTCGGCGTTGGCCAGGTCGGCAGTTGCTGGCTGGAAAAGTTCGCCCCAACCCTGCCGCCGAACGCCCGCGTACACAGCACCCACAACTCCAGCAACCCTCTTACCACCACAGCAATAAAAGAAACGAGTAAGGGGCTGACACCACTTGTGCTGGATCTGACTGCTTCCGAAGCTGTAAGCCGTTGCTACCCGGAATGGATTCGCGCTGGCGCCGATATGATCAGCGCCAATAAATATGCGGGTGCGGCGGATACGGCTTTTTATCAGGAGGTGCAGCAAGCCTTGCAGGAGAGCAACCGCCAATGGCTGTACCGGGCTACGGTCGGTGCCGGTGTGCCGATACCTCAGGTGGTGCGTGACTGCCGTGAGAATAACGATGCCGTGCTATGCGTTGAGGGCAATTTTTCCGGCTCGCTGACCTGGATTTTCCAGCAATACCGGCCGGGCGATAAATTGTCGGACTGGCTGCGCAAAGCTAGTGAAGAAGGTATTACCGAACCAGATCCCCGTACCGATTTGGGTGGCATGGACGTTGCCAAAAAACTGCTGATTGTTGCCCGTGAGGCGGGCTGGGATTTTGATCTGGCTGCGGCGGATATCCAAAGTTTGGTATTGGCGTCGTCTCTGGATGAGAAGTTGGACGCGGCTTTCGACAACTGGCGCTTGCAGAATTATCCCAAGGCGACGCAGTTTTGTTATATCGGGCGGCTGGAGACCGATGGCGGGCAGGGGGTTAAAGCGAGTGCGGCGCTGGAGCCGGTTAGTGAGGACTCGCCCTATGCTGGGTTAGCGCCGGACCGCGCTTATTTCCGGGTATGGACCGCCAATAATCCGGCGGGCACTATTACAGTGGAGGGCCCTGGCGCCGGGCTTGAGGCAACCGCCGGCGCCGTGCATAAAGACATAGTAGAGGCTATGTCTCGTTATTGCTGACGGGCGCCCAGCCAGCTTTCGAAGTCACTGGTGGGCAGTGGTCTGGCGAACAG
>CAYWXF010000043.1:0-16544 GCA_964462025.1 uncultured Pseudomonas sp.
GCGCAAAGGTTCTCTCCTTTCGTTCGGCCTCCCGCAAGCTCTGTTCAAGACGGTCGAGAAACAAACGACGGTTAGGGGTGCCGGTAAGAGAATCAAAGTTGGCGGTGCGCCAGATTTCTTGTTCTGCCTGTTTGCGCTCAGTAATATCCCGTGTTGTCTTAGCGACTGCCCTAATTTCTCGCTTTTTGTTAAAAACCGGGACTAGCTGACAGTCAAAGTAGAATTCCTTGCCTGACGGCGAAGTATACTGAAATAGCTTATGCTGGGGCTTGCCAGACGAAACAGTCGCGGCGATCGCGTTATGTAATTCCCTGGCAAGACCCAGAGTCAGTTCATGAGAAGTTTTACCAACGGCATTCCGGGCCGTCGTATTTGCCAAATAGGCCATCGGCGCATTGAGAAACCGGAACTTACCGTCAACATCGAATATGGCCGACGCGTCGGGGGACGCCTCCAGCATCGCTTCAAGCAGGTGTGTGTCCTGCTCTTTAAGGACCGAGTAGCTAGCCACCGAGCTGACTATCAACTGGTCTATGGCTTCATTGAATCGTAAAAGTTGTTCGATATCATCCGTGTCGAGGCCATGCTGACACTCGCCCCAGGCCTTCATAACCCGCGCCCGCAGCGCCCGCAGCTCCTGTATCGTCTGCAGCATAGACAGACCCTGGCCGTGGCGGCCCGTGCCATGTTGATCACCAGCTAGCGAAACAGGATTTTTAGCCTTGCCCAGAGCTTTGCTTGCCGATTCCTGATCAGTCTGAGCTGTTTGGAGGTCTTCAACGATGAATTCCAGCATTTGACGGGCATGATCTTCCAGGGCGCGTTTATCCAGGCCTTTCAATTCCGGAGCGATTTCCAGCGCGGCTTCGCTAAAGTCTTCAAGCAGTTGATCCATTTGTGTCTGGATAAATCGGGCAAGCTTCATTCGTTTAAACCTCTGGCGCTGTTGTGCAGGAAGCAATGACCCCGTGGTAGAACCACGGGCTACATCCGTGCGCGGCGCGGGGGGACAAAAAAGCCGCTTGTGAAAGCGGCTTTTTGTTTTTCCCGTGGTGGAACCACGGGCTACGGATTGGTGGAGCTGGCGGGAATTGAACCCGCGTCCGCAATACCTACATCCTCGGTACTACATGCTTAGTCAGTCATTTAGTTAATCAGTGCGACGCCGGCTGACAGGCTTCGACACTGACGAGCTCGATTGGTTTTAACGCTTCAGCTCCGAGCGAAGCATCCACGCGAGTCTACTTTAGGGTTAGCCGTCCTGATCCAGTCTCATAGACAAAGCGCTGGGGGACGGGCAGAGCGGTTTATTAAGCCGCTAGTGCGTAGTTGTCGTCGTTTGCAACTATTAGGTTGAGGCTTTTTACGAGGCCTGCCTCACCTCGGCATGCACCTTGGGTTTCGTGTATTCCGTCGAATCCAAATCAGCCCCTAAGTGTTAAGCGTCATTATACTGATTTATGGGGGCGTTGTCACTCTTTTCAAGTACCAGCGCCGCCTTCTGCTTGCGCCGTCCAAAGCCAAAGGCACGCCGGAATGTAGCGATTGGAATCGGCAGATATTGCCGGTTCGCAGCGGATTGCCAGGGGAAGGTATCCTGGTCCGGATCATTGATGTACACATAGTTGTCATCGGCGGCACAGATTAGTACCCAGTGCGGCGCTTTGCTCTCATCAAACACGTAGGTGCTGATAAGCGCTACCACCAGCTTGCCATTGTTCAGATCAGCAATTAATTGTGACACCGTGTAATCCCCTACTACAATCGGCACACCGGCTTCTTTCAGTGAGGCGATATCATATTCCTGGATGCGCGCCATCACCTGCTTTTTGTCGTTGTTGCGCACCGAATCAAGCAATAGCGGCCCATCCACGCTTACATGCAGGGTCACCTGCATGCCACGCTTCAGCGCTGCCCGCGCCAGACCATGAGGGCCACAGCCGCCATGCCCGGACGTCATAAAAATGGTGGTGGCTTCGCGCCAGATCTCCAGCTCTTCGTAATGGGCATCGTTCGACGGAATATCAAAATAGGCCATTGCCATCAGCAGGCTTGCCGGGCCGCAGGTAAAGTCCGTGGTCTGGGTGCGATACGGCACCAGCCGCTGGGTGCCGTTACTGCCTTCTGGCAGCTCAAAGCTCGGCAGCAGCTTTTGCAGCACCAGCGCGTCGCTGTCATCTTCATAGTACTCGGCGCGGATCTCCATATCGTAGTAACCGGACTTGTGGTACATCGCCTGCGCCACAAAGTTATCGGTTTTGACTTCCAGCCGCATAAACAGGCAGTGTCGCTCGTCGGCATCGTTTTCAGCGGCATCCAGCAGTTTGGTGCCAAAGCCCCGCCGGCGATGCTCCGGTGCCACCGCCAGTGAGTACAGCCGCGCCAGCTGCGTGGCCTGGCGGTACAGCACAATGTAGTAGCCCACAACTTCGCCGTCGCTCAGCAATACCTGAAAATCGCCGATATCCTGATCGATAAAACGCCGGAAGCTGCGGCGGCTGATGCGATCGGTAATAAAACTGGCCGTTTCTATGCGCTCAAGCGCATCCAGATGCTCGCGGCTGGCGCGAGTCAGTAAAACGGTACTGGTTTCAGACATATAGGCTACTTCTCAGGTTATGCAGTGCAATTTCATGGCCCCATTATACCTGAACCGGCCAGGCAGCGCGGCAGTAGTTTTTTCATTGCAGATTCGGTTATCCCGTATCGCACCGACGCCGCTAAAGTGGTAAACTTACGCGCAAATTTTTCGTACCACCATTCGTACCACTAAAGGGGCCACCCGTGAGCGACCAAAAACCTTCTCTGAGTTATAAAGATGCCGGTGTAGACATTGATGCCGGTAATGCCTTAGTTGAACGTATTAAGGGCGTAACCAAGCGCACTAAGCGGCCTGAAGTGATGGGCAATATCGGTGGTTTCGGGGCGCTGTGCGAACTCCCCACTAAATACAAGCATCCGGTGCTGGTATCCGGTACCGATGGCGTCGGCACCAAGCTGCGCCTGGCGATTGACCTGAAAAAACACGACACCGTGGGTATCGACCTGGTCGCCATGTGCGTGAATGACCTGATTGTTCAGGGCGCTGAGCCGCTGTTCTTCCTGGATTACTACGCCACCGGCAAGCTGGACGTAGACGTAGCCGCTGATGTGGTTACCGGTATCGGCGAAGGCTGTGTGCAGGCTGGCTGTGCGCTGATTGGCGGCGAAACAGCTGAAATGCCGGGCATGTACGAACAGGGTGATTACGATATCGCGGGTTTCTGCGTTGGCGTGGTCGAGAAAGAACGCATTATTGACGGTACTAAAGTCGCCGCCGGCGATAAGCTGGTAGCGCTGGCATCAAGCGGCCCGCACTCCAACGGCTACTCGTTGATCCGCAAAATCATTGAAGTCAGCGGCGCTGATGTTGCCAACGAACAACTCGACGGCAAGCTGCTGTCTGAACGTTTGCTCACCCCTACCCGCATTTACGTGAAATCCGTGCTGGCGATGCTGGAGCAGGTTGATGCGCACGCCATCTCACATATTACCGGTGGCGGCTTCTGGGAAAATATTCCGCGCGTACTGCCTGATAACGCCAAAGCGGTTATCGATGACAGCAGCTGGGAATGGCCGGTTATCTTCAACTGGCTGCAGCAGCAGGGTAACGTGACCACCCGCGAGATGTACCGCACCTTTAACTGCGGCGTGGGCCTGATTATCGCGGTATCCGGCGACCAGGCTGAGAAAGCGGTCGAATTGCTTCGTGAACAGGGCGAAGATGCCTGGGTTATCGGTGAAGTGGCTGAACGCAAGGGCGACGAAGCTCAGGTAGAAATTCACTGATGGCGCGTATTGTTGTTCTGATCAGCGGCTCGGGTAGTAACATGCAGGCCATCGTGGAGGCCTGCGAAGCCGGCCGTATTGATGGCCATGTGGTTGCCGTTATCAGCAACAAAGCCGGTGTTCGCGGCCTGGATATCGCCGCCGAAGCCGGCATTGCCACTGAAGTGCTCTCGCATAAGGACTACCCTACCCGCGAAGCCTATGACGCCGAACTACAGAAACTGATTGATAATTACCGCCCTGACCTGGTGGTGCTGGCTGGTTTTATGCGGATCCTGACGGCCGATTTCGCCGCCCATTATCATGGCCGCATGCTGAATATTCACCCCTCCCTGCTGCCCAAGTATACCGGCATCAATACCCATCAGCGGGCGCTGGACGCGGGTGATACCGAGCATGGTGTGAGTGTGCATTTTGTCACTGAAGAGCTCGATGCCGGGCCGGTGATTCTGCAGGCGCGGGTACCAGTATTTGAAGGGGATACCGCCCAGGATCTGCAACAGCGCGTGCAGACCCAGGAACACGGCATTTATCCGCTGGTGGTCAGTTGGTTTTGCAGCGGCCGCTTAAAGCTGACCGATAAAGGTGTTGAACTGGACGGCGAGCTTTTAGGCCCGTCCGGCTACGCAGACGAATAGTCAAACTTTTAGTCCGCAAGTTATTCAGGGCTACCTACTTCTGCCGTATCAAGCAACAGCGTGGCGACTTCATCACCGTCTTCACGTTGTTGCATCTTAACCAGCACATAGTCCAGTTGCGGCGCAAACCAGTAATCGGTTTCTCGGCTTGAGTTCTCCCGCACCCTCACTACTTTAATCGCTTCAATCTCGCCATATGGCAATTTTAATATTTCGCGCTGCTGCCGGGCATACTTCAGATGATCTTCTTCAGCGTCGCCCTCAATAACCCGGTAGTTAAATTCGTCCGCGTCTGAGGCCTGTAGGTCGTAACGCAGCTGCTCGAGCATGCTGGCCTCGTCGATAAGATCCTCACTCCATTCAATAGCAACCGGCTCGCCATTCTCGGCGTTGATCACCTGCTGTTTATCATGATTAAAAGTGGCGGCAAAGCGTTTATTACTGCCCGTACCGGTACGGCGGTACTCAAAAAAGATCGGCTGCACCTGGCCGTCCTCAAAGTTAAAGGTACTCCAGTAACGCCGGCGGTCGGATAAAAACAGCAGGGATATTTCGGTTTCTGTGTAGAGCTGATAGCGGCCGTCTTCATCAATCTTCAGGGCGCGTACCGCGTCACCATAGTGGGAACCGCCGCGGTGCACTTTGTAGTGTGTTTCATAGATGGTTAGCTCAGCACTTTGTAATGCCAGTGGCGTAACTAATAAGGCTATTCCCGCAAGCAGTTTCAGCATCAATGTTTTCCTTCACAGTTTGTTGTACCCATTCAGACCGCATATTTTAAGGCCGGTTCCATTTTCAAACGCGCGTTCAAATTTCGCTTGAAAATAAGCCGCAAACGCGCTAGATTACAGCCATCGTATACTGGTCTGACCTCAAGAATTTAGCCGGAGTTTAAATAATGATAGTCGCGCTTTGGATTATAGTCACCTTACTCGTTTTCAGCGGGTTACTTTATTACCGCAGCTCGCTGCTGGTTACCAGCCTCGGTCTGGTGGCCATGTTTGCTATCGGCAGCCTGCTGGGCGTTGTGGGGCCGGTACTCTGGGTATTGCTGGCCGTGGCACTGGTTCCGCTGAACCTGACCGCATTCCGCCGTGGCGTCATTTCTAAATCGCTGCTGGGCATGTAC
This sequence comes from uncultured Pseudomonas sp., assembly GCA_964462025.1. Classification (GTDB taxonomy): domain Bacteria; phylum Pseudomonadota; class Gammaproteobacteria; order Enterobacterales; family Alteromonadaceae; genus Pseudidiomarina. The sequence goes on from CAYWXF010000043.1 coordinate 5,596, forward strand.
CGCAAAATCATGCCGGAAATGTCCACTACCGAAAAAGACGCAATTGACGCCGGTACCGTCTGGTGGGAAGGCGAGCTGTTCCGTGGCGCGCCTAAGTGGAAAAACCTGCACAGCATTCAGAAAGCGCAGCTGACCGACGAAGAACAGGCATTTCTTGACGGACCGGTTGAAGAAGTCTGCAAAATGCTCAACGACTGGGAAGCAACCCATGAGCTGGCGGACATGCCGGAAGAAGTCTGGACCTATCTGAAAGAACATAAGTTTTTCGCCATGATCATCAAGAAGCAGTACGGTGGTCTTGAGTTCTCTGCCTATGCCCAGTCACGGGTGCTGCAGAAACTATCCGGTGTCAGCACCATCCTGGCCAGTACCGTCGGCGTACCTAACTCACTAGGCCCGGGCGAGCTGTTGCAACATTATGGTACTGAAGAGCAGAAAAACCATTACCTGCCACGCCTCGCTGAAGGTAAAGAAATCCCCTGCTTCGCGCTGACCAGCCCGGAAGCGGGTTCTGATGCAGGTTCAATCCCGGATACCGGCGTGATTTGTAAAGGCGAGTGGGAAGGCAAAGAAATTATTGGTATCCGTCTGAACTTCAACAAGCGCTATATCACCCTGGCCCCGGTGGCCACGGTAGTCGGTCTGGCGTTTAAACTTTCGGATCCGGAAAAACTGATCGGCGATAAAGAAGAACTCGGCATTACCGCTGCGCTGATCCCGCGCGACACTAAAGGCGTTGAAATTGGCCGTCGTCACTTCCCGCTCAACGTGCCGTTCCAGAATGGCCCGGTGCGTGGCCAGGATGTATTTGTGCCGCTGGATTACATCATCGGTGGCCAGAAAATGGCAGGTAAAGGCTGGCGTATGCTGGTTGAGTGTCTGTCGGTCGGCCGGGCAATTACCCTACCTTCAAACAGTGCTGGTGGCGTGAAGTCTATCGCGCTGGCAACGGGCGCTTATGCTTATATCCGCCGTCAGTTCAATTTACCCGTGGGTAAAATGGAAGGCGTCGAAGAAGCCCTGGCCCGCTTAGGTGGTAACGCTTACCTGATGGACGCGGTCACTACCCTGTCCACCAAAGGCATCGATCTGGGCGAGAAGCCATCCGTGATCTCGGCTATTGCCAAGTATCACATGACTGAAAAATTGCGTGAGTGCATGGATGACGCCATGGATATTCACGGCGGTAAAGGCATCTGCCTGGGCCCAAGCAACTATCTGGGTCGTGGCTATCAGGGCGTACCTGTGGCTATTACCGTGGAAGGCGCGAACATTCTTACCCGCAGCCTGATGATTTATGGCCAGGGCGCGATCCGCTGCCATCCTTATGTACTTGAAGAGATGTTGTCTTCAGCCGAGCATAACGCAGAAGGTCTGAAACGCTTTGATAAAGCTATCTTCGGCCATATCGGTTTTGCCATGAGCAACTTTGTGCGCTCGCTGGCATTTGGCCTGGGCGGCTATCGCTTCAGTTCAGCGCCATACTCTGACAGCACCAAGATTTACTACCAGCAGATGAACCGCTTCAGCGCGAACCTGGCATTATTGTCAGACGTTGCCATGGGCGTGCTCGGTGGCTCACTCAAGCGTAAGCAGCGTATTTCTGCGCGGCTGGGCGATATGCTGAGCTACCTGTACCTGGCATCTGCGGTACTGAAGCGCTTTGATGACCAGGGCCGTCTTAAAGACGACCTGCCGCTGATGCACTGGGCAATGCAGGATACCCTGTATAAGCTGCAGGAAAGTCAGCTGGCGCTGCTGGATAACTTCGGCGCAATCGGCAAGACCATGCGTGTCATCATGTATCCGTTTGGCCGTATCGCTAAGCGTCCGTCTGATAAAACCGACCGCAAAGTTGCCCGCATCCTGTTGCAGCCTAACCCAAGCCGCGAGCGCTTAGGTGAAGGCCAGTTCCTGTCACCGGAAGGTCAGTTTGGCTACCTGGAACAGGCCCTGAAAGATATCATCGCGGCCGAGCCACTGTTTGAGAAGGTCCGCAAAGCCAGCGATAAGCGCCTGGGCTTTATCTTCCTGGATAAAGTTGCGGCAACCGGCAAGCAGTTAGGCGTGCTGAATGATGACGAAGTTGAGTTGTTAGAGCGCGCTGAAGCCGGCCGCCTGAAAGTCATCAACGTCGACGATTTTGCCCACGAAGAGCTGATGGCGGGTAAAGCCGCGCATGCCTGGGCCAAAGAGCACATCTGTAATTAAATTACAGTTAGTTAATAAACGGCCGGGTGTAAAAACCCGGCCTTTTTTATGCGTTTGCTAACGCCCTGGGTACTCATAGATCAATTTGACCGAAACCCCTTTCGTTGTAACCGGCGCGCCATCTGCAACTCGCGGCGCGTAGCGCCACTGCTTTACTGCATCTTCACTGCCTTTAATAAAAGTAGAATTCGAATAATCGATAACCCGGACGTTCTCAACAAATCCAGATTCATTGATGTCATAGCTAAGTGAAACCTCTCCGCCAGTCTCACGCCCCCTGATAAATGAAGGATACCTTGGGCTCACCCGGTACAATGGCGTAGGATCCCGTTCATCCTGAATACCGAAACCCATTTTTGAAATAGCCAGACAATGGGCTGTGGCTTCGTCACTCTTGCCTTGCTGCTCAAGAAAATGAACTAAGCGGGCATGGCTCATGTACTTGGCGGTCACCAGACCAGGTGGCAATGTGCCCTCCTCTGCGGCGGCAACTTTTTTAAACCGATGGATGGCCGCATCCTCGTCGCGCTTAGCTTCCAGATAGCGTCCGGCATGGAAGTTCGCCAGCAGGCCCAGTTCGTGCTTAGGGCCAAAACGCTGCTCTGCAGTTTCAGCAAGTTCCAGTAAATCACGGCTGACCGGGCTCCCGATACTCAGCAACTGCGACGCAGCATCAATTTTAGCGCGGAACATGTATTCGGGCTGCTGTTCCATATTGGCATCAGCAATTCTGACCAGATCATCATAATAAGCTTTGGTCGCCTCTAAGTTATGCGTGCCAAGAGCGATCAACAGTACGTCGACCACTTCCGGAGCATTCTGACCATACTCCTTGCGATATACAGCGAGAACTTCCCCGGCTAATTTTTGCGACGGCTCAGAGCGTAAATCATCTGTATCTATCACGGCGAGGTAATTAATTTTCAGGTTGGCGGTATTGATGTCATCCGGGCCAAAATATTTTTCTCCTGATAAATACGCCTGCTCAGCCAGCGGCGCAACTTTTGAGTTTGACAGCTGGGCGTCCAATGCCTGTTGATAGGCAGCATAATCCTGTTCAAAACCTGACTTTACCTGTTCGTCCGCTACTGCCGGGTTTATTGCTAACAACACCGCCATTGCCAACACAGCCTTCGATAATTTCGCCATTTTATGAGCCCTAAGTAATGTTGCGTTAATGTAACAACGTTACCATTTGACCTGTTTTTACTCAAACAAATTATTTACTTTCAAGCGGCCCCAATGTGGATTAATTCCAGTTTTTTTATGTTGTTTTGTTCAGTGGCTAAGCATTGCGCCTGTAGTGCCGTTTTTTTTGGTGTACAATCGCGTCTTTACTTATAACTATAACTCAGGAGCCGGAGCTGCATGAAGCAACCACAACCATCCGCTGATACCGGTAAACGCGGAGCTTTTACACGTTTTCTGGACACCGTTGAATGGCTGGGTAATCTACTCCCCCACCCCATTACATTATTCGCACTGTTTGCCATCGCTGTCGTTGTTGGCAGCGGCATTGCCGGCTATTTCGGCTTAAGCGCACAGGATCCACGCCCCGGCGGCGGCGTTATCGAGGTAGTCAGCCTGCTCAACGCTGAAGGCCTGCAACGTATAGTGACCGGCCTGGTGACCAACTTCACCGGCTTTACCCCGTTAGGCACCGTACTGGTTGCCTTGCTGGGTGTAGGTATTGCTGAGCGCTCAGGCCTGTTATCGGCACTGATGCGTGGCCTGGTAATGAATGCCCATCCGCGCATGGTCACCATTGCCGTGGTATTTGCCGGCGTTATCTCCAATACCGCAGCCGAGCTTGGTTATGTGGTACTGGTGCCCTTATCGGCGATGATCTTCCACTCGCTCGGCCGCCATCCGCTGGCGGGTCTGGCAGCGGCCTTCTCCGGCGTATCAGCCGGTTACAGCGCCAATCTGCTGATCGGTACTGTTGATCCGCTGTTAGCCGGTATCACTACCAAAGCAGCGAACCTGATCGACCCTGAATACTATGTCGGCCCTGAGGCCAACTGGTACTTCATGATGGTCTCGACGTTTCTGATCGCCGCCATGGGTACCTTTGTAACAGAGAAAATTGTTGAGCCTAAGCTGGGTAAATACGATCCGAAAGAGGCCAGCATCAACCTCTCTGATCAGAAAATTGAAAAACTGACGAAGGTTGAGAAGAAAGGTCTTATCGGTGCCGGCCTCAGCTTTCTGATTCTGGGTATTATCCTGGCGCTGACGATTGTGCCTGAGTGGGGTGTGCTGCGTGATCCGGAAACCGGCGATGTGGCGGGCTCTCCTTTCCTTAAAGGTATCGTCGCCTTTATTTTTATTACCTTTGCCATTCCGGGCTATGTGTACGGCCGCATCACCAAGGTCATGCGCAGCGATCGGGATGTAATTGACGCGATGTCGGACAGCATGAGTACCATGGGCATGTACATCGTGCTGGTATTCTTTGCGGCGCAGTTTGTTGCCTTCTTTGGCTGGACCAACTTCGGCAGTATCTTCGCGGTGAAAGGCGCGACCTTCCTGCAGGAAGTGGGCCTGACCGGCCCGGCGGTATTCCTGCTGTTTATTATGATGTGTGCCTTCGTCAACCTGATGCTGGGCTCGGCCTCGGCGCAGTGGGCGATTACCGCACCTATCTTCGTGCCCATGCTGATGCTGATTGGCTACGCGCCTGAAGTGATCCAGGCTGCCTACCGTATTGGCGACTCGGTAACCAATATCATTACGCCGATGATGAGTTATTTCGGCTTAATACTGGCGGTGGCCGCGCGCTATAAGAAGGATATCGGTATAGGGACGTTAATCGCGACCATGTTGCCGTACAGCATCATGTTCCTGATTGGCTGGAGTATCCTGTTCTTCGTCTGGGTATTCGCACTGGATATGCCGGTTGGTATTAACACCCCAACCTACTATCCCAATCCGAACCCTTAAGGATTGACTGGCTTTCGTAGCAGGCGGTAAATAATCAGTGAGCTGATGCCGCAACCGCCTGTTACGAACACCATAGCCAGGGGATCATAATGCCCCAGGGCATTCACCAGCGCCGACACTAAGCCGGCGATCAGAAACTGCAAACTCCCCGTAACCGCCGAAGCAGAACCCGCCCGGGCTTGCTGCTCAGCCAGCGCGCATGCCATGGCATTGGGAAATACCATACCCAGGGTACTGATGTACAAAAATACCGGCACCACCACGCCCCAGAAACCCCAGCTGAAATAGCCACTTGCCATCAACATCAGACTGATCAGGCCCAGCAATGGCAGCGATTTATTCAGGATTTTACGCGGATCCCGGCGTTTCAACAGCCAGCCATTCAGCTGCGCCATGCCAATAATACCCACCGCATTAGCACCAAACAGCCAGCTGTAAAGCGTTGGCGAGAGATCAAAGTACTCAATAAACACCAGCGGCGATGCGACTATGTAGGTAAACAGCCCTGACTGCGCCACCCCGCCGGCCAGTGAGTAACGTAAGAATGAAGGGTCTTTCAGCACTTTCCAGTAGATGGGCAGGCTACCGCTGATGCGTACGCTCTTGTCCGGTAACCGGCTTTCCGGCAGGCGGATATGCACAATCACCATGCAGGCCACCGCCAGCGCGGCAATAATCAGAAAGATCGACTGCCAGCCGAACGCCGCCGTTACATAGGCACCGGCCAGTGGTGCCAGTATGGGCGCGATACCCATCACCAGGATCAGAAACGAAAAGACCTGCGCTGAAGCTTGCGGCGTGTAGAGATCACGCACCATGGCCCGGGCAATCACCAGCCCGGCGCATGAGCCAATGGCCTGAAAGAAGCGCAACACAATCAGGCTCTCCAGGTTGGGCGCGAAGGCACAGGCCAGCGAGGTAATAATATAGAGGGTCAGGCCAAAATAGAGCGGCGGTTTGCGCCCGTAGCGATCAGACACAGTGCCGTACAGCAGCTGGCCAATGAACAAGCCCATAAAAAACGAGGTCAGCGACAGCTCAATACGGTTAGATTCAGTGTTGTAACTGGCGGCGATATCACCAAACGCCGGCAGGTACATGTCGATGGAAAGGGGCCCGAACGCTGTTAGCAGCGCCAGCACTACTACCGTTAAGTCGAAACGCGCTTGATCAGAGACCGGCCGCGTGGTCATCCTATTCGGCCGGTGGAATGTACAGCTGGGTACTGTGCGACTCAGGTCGGGTTATGCGTTGCTGCGCCCGCGCCCAGTCAACAAACGACTGCGCGTAGTTTACAAAAGTATCGGTTATCCGGCCGTCTGCATTGATTTCTGCCAGCAGCTTCCAGCCATCACTGCCCAGCGCCAGGAAGCTATTGGTGACCATGGTGTAGCTCTGGCTGTCGCCCGGGCTCTGCCACTGGCCGTCTTTTTTGACTTCAAGGTTGTCGATCCGCTGACCGCTGGCGGCGGACATATCCACATCAAAGCGGATCCCGGCCCCATGGGGATAAGCACCATCTGAACCACCTTCTGACAGTGCATAATCCAGCGCCTGCTCGAGCAGTATCCGCAGCTCAGAGCCGGTAATTTCAACCGTCACCAGGGTATTCGCAAATGGCAGCAGCCGGTACACATCCGCAATGGTCAGCGGCCCGGCAGCGATTTCGTTCCGTACGCCACCGCCGTTTTGCAACGCGAAATCAGCTTGTGGTGCACTGAACAAAAAGGCCTCAGCGACCAGGCGGTGGGCATCAGACTGCCGGCCCACGCCGCAGTCAGGCGTGGTCGCCATCCCCCACCGTTTCATGCACATGCGTTGCTCCACCTGCGCGATGGGTTTGGTCGTCATTTCTTCAAGCTGCTGCTGGAACTCTGCCAACAGCATCACACTGGCTTCATCTTCGGCAACCGCGGTGAATTGCGGCAGCGCTTTGATTATCTCTGGTGCGTCTTCACTGACCAGCAGATGGGGCTGGCCGCCACAGTGGCTGACCTTATCGCCGGTAAAATCTATCACCAGCTCACCAACCATCTGCGTGTATTCGCCGGCATGGGCAATACAGACCGGCTCGCCATCAAGATTCATGGTTTGCGCCGGGTACGGACCATCCTGATCCAGGCCATAGGCGGCATAATCGCCCAGCCAGGTGTGCGAGTCACCGCCGATAATAAAATCAACCGCCGGCAGCTTCTGCGCCAGTTCCATATCGTTGCTGAACTGAATATGGGTCAGCAGGCCAATCTTCTCAATGCCCAGCTGGCGCAGCTCATCGATATAGTAAGCAGCGGTAGTATATTCGTCAGCGAATTCAGTGGTGGCGTCGGGCATCGAGGATTGCTTGGTCTTCACCGCGATATCAAGGCCGATGATGCCAACTTTCTCGTTACCGAACTGATAAACCGCATAGGGCTTGAAGCTATCCCAGCGGGTTTTAGGTGTTAGTGGCGACACTCCGACTTCCGGCATCACGTTGGCGCCGAGCACCGCCGTTGAGCAATCGCTCATCCCCAGCGCGTTAAGGAAGGTCTTTAAGCCCGCGTCACCGTTATCAAATTCATGATTGCCCAGCGTCATGGCATCAAAGCAGGCCTGGTTCATCAGGGCCGCGTCCGCCACCCCTTCAAATACGGTATAAAACAAGGTTCCGCTGATGGCATCACCGGCGTGCAGTGCCAGCATGTTCGGATGGCGTTTACGAATGGCTTCAATCTGGGTGACTACCCGCGGAAAGCCACCGGTTTCGATCCGGTGCGTCTCGCCGTCAACCGTTACTGAGGTGCGCTTAGCCGGCTCCAGGTTCGAGTGGTGGTCGTTGATATGGCCGATTGCCAGCTGAAAGGCGCCGTCCGCTTCGGAGGCCGCATTGTGCTGGGCACAGGCGGCGATAAATAAGCTCGCCGCCAGTACTGGAATCAGCCGCAACCTCATTTCACCAGCCCGATTTCGCGCAGACGTTCCATCAGGTAGTCATGGGAACTGATAGGCGCGAAGTGTTGTGGGTTTTCCTCAGTGATACAGCTCTTCAGTGGGGTAATCATCACGTCCGGATTGAAATGCAGGAAAAACGGAATCGAATAACGTGAACGCCGGCTGTATGGCTCAGGCGGATTCACGACCCGGTGCGTGGTCGATGGCAGCACGCGGTTGGTCATGCGCTGCAGCATGTCGCCAACGTTACAGATAATGGCGCCTTCAATGATGGTTACCGGAATCCAGCTGCCGTCTCGCGCCAGCACTTCCAGGCCCGGCTCACGTGAGCCCACCAGCAGGGTCAGCACGTTGATGTCCTCGTGGGCACCGGCACGCACTGATGGTGTGCCTTCATCAACGATGGGCGGATAATGCAACGGACGCAGAATCGAGTTACCCAGGTTTACTTTGTCGTTAAAGAAGTCCCGTGGCTGCTTCAGATACACCGCCAGCGCTTCCAGCACCTGCAGGCCCAGTGCATCCAGGGCTTCATATAATTTCAGGATTTTGGTCTTAAACGCCGGCAGCTCTTCCGGCCACACATTGGGTGTGAGTTCAGGAAACGGCGGCTCGCCTTCGATTTCGCGGCCAACGTGCCAGAATTCTTTCAGATCCACATGCTTGGCGTCTTTGGCGATTTCGGTACCAAAAGGCGTATAGCCACGTGCACCGCCGCCGCCCGGAATATGGTATTTGTTTTTCACATCAGCGGGCAGATCGAACAGATCGCGGCTGATATCCAGCGCGTCTTCGATCAACTGCTGATCCACACCATGATTGGTTAACGCGACAAAGCCGTTGGCTTCGTAGCCAGCCCCTACGTGCTGGGCAAAGTCATCAAAATTCTTGCCATACAGGCTCATATCAATATGCGGGATGGATTTCATAAGGTCGTTGTCCGGGAATCTGAAAGAACAGGGGTATATGCTATGAATTTACGGTCTTAATCACAACCAAAAACTAGCTTATACCAGCAATTAAAATCGGCTATGCTAAAGAAAAATATACCCCTGCAGTCTGGAGAGCCGTTTTATGTCACAACTTCCCAAGTTCCGGCAAATGTATCGTGAACTTATTGCCATTCCGTCCATTTCTGGCATAGACAATGCGCCCTGGGATACCAGTAACCAGCCGGTAGTGGATAAAATTGGCAACTGGCTGCAGACCCTTGGCTTTCAGGTGGCCATCCAGGAGCTGGATCGGCAGCGCGGCAAGTTCAATATGCTGGCCCGTTATACCCCCGAAGGCTGCACCAGTGGTGGCCTGTTGCTGTCCGGCCATACCGATACCGTACCCTGGGACGAAGGCCGCTGGACCCGTGACCCGTTTCAGCTGCACGAGGACGATGACAAGCTCTATGGCCTGGGTACCGTGGATATGAAAGGTTTCTTTGCCTTTGTGCTCGAGACCCTGCGGGATATGGATTTAACCAAGCTGAAAAAGCCGATTTACGTATTGGCCACCGCCGACGAAGAAACCAGCATGGCCGGCGCGCGTGAACTGGGTCGCTTTGACAACCTCAAACCCGACTACGCCATTATCGGCGAGCCGACATCGATGACGCCGGTGATTATGCATAAAGGCCACCTGAGCGAAGCCATCCGGGTAACGGGTAAAAGCGGCCATAGTTCCGACCCGTCCGCTGGCGTGAATGCCATCGAAGTGATGCACGATGTGATCAGTGGCTTGCGTGATCTTAAAGAAGACTTCAAAACCCGATATACCAACGACGAATTTAAGATCCCTTACCCGACCCTCAATTTTGGCTCGATCCAGGGTGGTGACGCGGCCAACCGCATCTGCGCCTGCTGCGAGCTGCACATTGATTTGCGACCGCTGCCGGGCATGTCGATGGATGATCTGTACGGGCTGATTGATAAGCGCCTGGATCAAGTAAACCAGAAGTATCCCGGCGCCGTGTGCCTGAACCATTTGCACGAGCCGATAACCGGCTTCCGCTGTGATCCCAACGCCTCTATTGTCGCACTGGCACAAGAAATTACCGGCAACCAGGCAACGCCGGTGAATTACTGTACTGAAGCGGGTTTTATTCAGGAGTTAGGCTGCGAAACCATCGTAATGGGGCCGGGTTCCATTGAGCAGGCGCACCAGCCCGATGAATTTATCCGTCTGAAAGAAGTCGACCCGGCATTAAAGCAACTGCGCCAGATGATCCAGCGCGTCTGTATGTGATTAACTGACTTTTATCTTCATCATGCGTTCAGCAGCCCGGGCCACCGGGCTGAAACTCATGCGATGAATAGGCGACGGCCCGTATTGCTCAAGTAGAGCCAGATGCGCAGGCGTGGCATAAGCTTTGTGCCGCGCAAAATCGTACTGCGGGTAATGTTCATGCCACTCAACCATCTGCCGGTCCCGCTCCACCTTGGCCAGAATTGACGCTGCGCCGATACAGGCTTCCAGGCTATCGCCGCCCACTATAGTGCGGGCCGGCACAGTGAGTTTCGGCATCCGGTTGCCGTCCACCAGCACCATCGCCGGCGGCACCGGCAAGGCTTCGACCGCCCGGCGCATGGCCAGCAATGCCGCCTGCATAATATTAATTTCGTCTATTTCCGCCGGGTCGCACTGGGCAATCGCCCAGTACAGTGCGTGCTCTTTAATCAGCTCACTGAGTTCTTCCCGGTGCCGGGCCGTAAGCTTTTTCGAGTCGGTGATCCCGTCGATCGGCCGATCGGGGTTCAGTATAACCGCAGCCGCTACAACCGGGCCGGCAAGCGGGCCACAGCCCGCTTCATCTGTTCCACAAATCATATTGGCTCTTGTTGTTGTCCAGTTATTGGGTATGATACTTTCGTCGT
>CAYWXF010000044.1:0-3130 GCA_964462025.1 uncultured Pseudomonas sp.
GTGGCGGCGCTGGTGACAAATTGTGTTGGCTGAAAGTTTAATGTGGTGTTCATAGACATGCATAGCGTTGACAGAAACCCGATAGTATCATGATTAGACGTTTAATCCGCACAAGTTTTGTGTAAAATAGCCTTTGTTACCAAATCCAGAGCAGAGATATCGCTTATGAAAAAAGTCGCATTGTTTGTTGCGCTATATATTGGTTTATATACGGGTCTGACCGCCAACGCCAACACCGTTGAAGGTGACGCAGACAGGGGCCAGGAGCTTGCTGGTGTTTGTGCTGCATGCCATGGGCCCAGCGGTAATTCATCGTCTGATATGTATCCGAAAATTGCCGGTCAGCACGCGCCTTATCTTCTGAAGCAGCTGCTTGATTATCAACGCGCCGCCGCCACCAATGGTGAAGAAGGCCGGGCAAATGCCATCATGCAGGGGCAGGTAGCCGCCTTTAATGAGCAGGAACTGGCTGACCTGGCGGTTTATTTTGCCGCACAGGATCCTGAAATTGGTACTGCCACTGAAGAATCTGTTGCTTACGCCCAGCCACTCTATCGCGGTGGTGATGCAGAGCGTAACATTCCGTCATGCTCAGCTTGTCACGGCCCGCGTGGCGATGGCATGGGGCTGGCGAAATTCCCTGATGTCTCTGGCCAGCACGCCGCTTATACGCAGCAACAGCTGGAGATGTTCCGCTCAGGTGAGCGCGCGAATGACCCGAACGGCATGATGCGCGATGTCGCTGCCAAACTGACCGATCAGGATATTGAAATGCTGTCGCGCTACCTGCAAGGCTTGTACTAAGGCCTGTATGTAAGGGCCGAGCGCGATGCAGCCGGGTATTGACCTGGTTAAAAAGGCAGCAGTCAGTGCTGCCTTTTTTTATTTTTGTTAAAGAAATAGTAAAGAAAAGACGTTATAAACCATGACTTAAACAAAAAGGTTATAAGAAACTTTGTTTATAGATCATAAAAATCATTGATAAAAAATTCGGATTCAGTACTCTGAATGCCATCGAAGGCCGCCACAGCGGCGTTTCAAAGCTTTTAATCCAGGGAATAACAACATGGCCAGGAGGCCTTTTTAACCAAGCAGACTAATAACAACAAAGCTCGGTTAATGCGCTTAAAAAATAATAACAACAATAAGAAAGTTCAGGGACGTTATAATTTGATAACAGGGAAGATATGACAACCGTTCTCAACATAATTGCATGTGCGCTTTTGTGAAGAGAGAATAAATATTAGGCGATGGAGACATCGCCTTTTTATTTGCCCCCGCACTCAGGTAGACTATTATTCAGTAAAGCCCCTTAAACTGGATAGTTTATGACCCGTCGTAAGAAAACCCGCAAGACCGGCCCTCTGGCCGCAGCAAAGAAGCCGAAATCAGAACTAGATCGTACGCCAACACCCAGTAAGGTCACCCCTGGTAAAGGGCGGAAGCCTGGCAGCCGCATGAATGAACTTTCTGAAGCCACCCGGCGTAGGTTATCAGCCAGCGAGAAAAGCCAGAAAGACCCGCGCATTGGCAGCAAAAAACCGGTAGAACTGGTGTCATCGGTAACTGCCGCAGTCACCCCCAAGCCAAAGCAAAAGGCTTTTGACGAAGAAGCCGCTTTTGCCGAGCTGCAGGCGCTGGAAAACGATCCGCGGCTTCAATCCCTGCTCGAACGCCTGGATCAGGAAGAAGAGTTAAGCGATGCCGATCTGCGTTACGTAGATGAGCGTACTGAGCGCTTCAGCCAGCTGGCTGAGCAACTTGGTATTGATTTGAATGACGATGATGAATGGGAAGACGATGACTGATTATGCGATACCCCTGTGGGGCTGGATTGTCATTGCCGCAGCAATAGCTGTTATTGTCGTGCTGGCGTTCATTGCCGGGCGTCTGCTGGCGCGTCTGTATCAGCAACAACGCCGCCGCCAGGATGCCATGAACAAGCGCAACACCAGCCTGGATGAAAGCATTACCACCATCGCCCGCGCCATGGAGCAAGGTCAGTGTGACTTCTCTGAGGGTGCGTTGCGCATTGTGGTATTACTGGATCACCGGGCTGAGCCGGAAAAACCAGACTATGCGGGCAAATACCCGGCGTTGCATGATATGTATGAACGGATTAAGCACATGCCCACCCATGATGCCCGCAAGCAGTTTCCGAAAAAGGAAATCCGGCGCATGGATGAAGAGCGGGAAGGTTATGAACGCGAGCTGAAGGACGCCATCTTAAAAGACGTCCGTCAGCTGCGTGAGGATTTCAGCGAAAGAAAAGCTTAGTTTTTATAGACCAGGCCGTCTTTGATGACCAGGTCAACCGCGCTCAACAGGGTAATATCTTTTAACGGGTCGCCGGTTACTGCAACCACGTCGGCCCGCTTTCCTACCTCAAGCGTACCGATATCAGTAACGCCCAGCAGTTCAGCGGCTTCGGCCGTGGCGCTGCGGATCGCTGTCAGTGGTGGCATTCCCGCCTCGACCATGTAGATAAACTCACGATAGTTTTCGCCATGGTCGAATACCCCGGCGTCCGTACCAAAGGCAATCTTCACGCCTGCCTTGTAAGCTTCAGCAAAGGTGTTCTGGATAAGTGGTCCGATAGCAGCAGCTTTCGGCCGCACGATTTCCGGAAAATACCCGTCAATCTTGGCGCGCTCGCCAACCGACTTGCCCGCGGTAATGGTGGGTACGTAGTAGACGCCTTTGGCTTTCATAGCGTCCATCACTTCGGTATCCATGTAGGTGCCATGCTCAATGGAAGCCACGCCAGCCTTAATCGCCCGCAGCATGCCTTCCTTACCGTGGGCATGAACCGTTACTTTCATACCGTAGTCTTTCGCTGCAGCTACCACGGCTTCGAGTTCGTCCATCATGAACTGTGGGTTCTGGCCGCTTTTAGCCATGCTTAATACGCCGCCTGTAACCGTCAGCTTGATTAAGTCAGAACCATCCTGATAACGCTCGCGGACGGCCTGGCGCGCCTCGTAGGGGCCGTTAGCGACGCCGTCAGCCGGGGTGGGCGACTCGTACAGGCCTTCGCGCGCGCCATTCGTAGGATCGGCATGCCCGCCGGTGGTCGCAATCGATTTACCCGCAGTAAAAATGCGCGGTCCTGTTACTTTGCCGGCATTGA
>CAYWXF010000044.1:3230-16405 GCA_964462025.1 uncultured Pseudomonas sp.
GCAATCGATTTACCCGCAGTAAAAATGCGCGGTCCTGTTACTTTGCCGGCATTGACGGCGTTACGTAGCGAGATACTGGCATTAAAGGAGTCGCCAAGGTCACGTACCGTAGTAAAGCCCGCTAACAGGGTTTTCTCAGCGTAGTAAACCGAGTCCAGGGTTACATCGGCAGCGTTCTTGGTATAGCGCTCGATGTAGCTGCCACGCGCCATTTGTGAGGTCAGGTGCGTATGCATATCAATAAAGCCCGGCATCACGGTACCCGAACGGCGATCAATAATCACATCGCCGACCGCGGCTTTACGGAAGCCTTTTTCCACAGCGACAATGTGGGCGCCATCAATGACCACAGTCATATTTTGCTGCGGTGCATTGGCGGTGCCGTCAATCAGGGTGCCGGCATAGACTAAGGTGTCAGCCTGGGCGCTGTGCGTACAGGCCGCAATCACGGCAATACCTAGTAATTTACGCATAATGCTGTCTTCTCTGTTTTTGGTTAGTGATAGGTTCACCTTACGCTGCTATTAGCTGCAAGATCAAGCGGACGACTGGCAGCCCGACCGATATTCAAGGTGAATTAACGCTATAGCACGTAAATTGATATACTAGACCACAGAAACCTTGATCTGATGGTAAGACGATAGATGTTTACACGCATTCGCGAAGATATAAAAAGTGTATTTAACCGGGATCCGGCCGCCCGCAACGCCTTTGAGGTGCTGACTACCTATCCGGGGCTGCACGCCGTATGGTTTCACCGCCTGAGCCATAAGCTATGGACCTGGCGCTGGTACTGGCTGGCGCGCTTTATCTCGACTATATCGCGCTGGTTTACCGGCGTTGAAATCCATCCCGGCGCCCGCATCGGCCGCCGGTTCTTCATCGATCACGGCATGGGTGTGGTGATCGGCGAAACCGCGGAAATTGGTGATGATGTCACCATTTATCATGGGGTTACCCTGGGTGGCACCAGCTGGGACGGTGGTAAGCGCCATCCCACGCTTAAAAATGGCGTGGTGATCGGTGCTGGAGCCAAAGTGCTGGGGCCAATCGAAGTGGGAGAAAATGCGCGTATTGGCTCTAACGCTGTGGTTGTGAAAGCGGTACCCGCAAATACTACGGTAATGGGAATTCCCGCGCGGGTAGCCAGTTCACCTCAGGATAAAGAAGCGGTTAAACGCCGTGAAGAAATAGCTAAAGAATACGGTTTCGACGCCTACGCGATTTCGGCAGATAATCCGGATCCGGTAGCGACGGCTATGGGCCGTATGCTGGATCATGTCCATGTACTGGATAAAAAAGTCAGTGACTTATGCAAGGCAGTAAACGAGTTGGGCGGAGACGTTTGTGAAAAGCTGCCTGAGGTTGAACTCGATGATGTGGACTTCATCACCGCCGAGCAACAAGCCGCTGAGCGTCGGCAGAACAGGAAAAAGGAATAAAAAAAGCCGCTCAGTGAGCGGCTTTTTCGATAAAGAGTTCGCTTTACGCGAGCACCTTATGCAGTAATTACATAGGTACTACGTTTTCAGCTTGTGGACCTTTAGGGCCTTGAGCGATAGTGAACTGAACTTGCTGGCCTTCAGCCAGAGTTTTGAAGCCGTCAGACTGGATTGCACTGAAATGTACAAATACGTCTGCGCCTTGTTCTTGCTCGATGAAACCGAAGCCTTTAGCTTCGTTAAAGAATTTTACTTTACCAGTTACTGTAGACATGCTGTGAATTCCTCGTATTGCATGTGAAAATCTAGGGTATTGCTAATAAAAATACGTGTATTTACTTGGGACTTACAAAACGAGGTACAGCAATAGACTTCGTAACAGACCACAATCCAACAGCCGAATTTTTCTAGCGACAGTCAGTATACGCGAAATCAGATTATTGTCAATTAAACTTTTATTAACGCCCGCTATGACAAGGGTTCTAACCCCGAATCCAGTTCTTGGTGATATGCCGGAACTGGTCGGTTGCGCCACGATGCAGCCATTCATAAGCGGCCATTTCTGAGGAAATAACACAAACGCCGGCCTGACGCAGTCGCGCTAAAGCGGTTTCTTTGTCGCTTGGGCGCCGCGAGCCAACCGCGTCTTCAACCACGTAGACCTGATAGCCACGCTGCTGGAGCTCTACGGCAGTCTGTAAAATACAGACATGCACTTCCATGCCCATCAGGATGACCTGCTTGGGTTTGATTTCGTCCAGCGCGTCCATAAAGTGTGGCTCTTGCACCGCGCTGAAATGAATTTTCTCAACCACCCGGGCATTTTCGATCACCCCGGCCAGGTCGCTCACGCTGATGCCAAGCCCCTTCGGATATTGTTCGGTAACTACTACCGGTACATGTAGCTCATTCGCTATTTCGCCCAGCCAGCGCATCCGCGCAATAAGTTGATCGCGCTGGTGAATAACCGGCGCCAGCCGCTCCTGGACATCGACAATAACCAGCAGACTTTCGGCAGCTTTCAGTAGCATTGGTTTGAATCCTTACTATGCTCAGTTAATAGTTGTCTATTGTGCCGCAAACGAGTTGCTATTCACAGTTGTAGGTTATAGTTTAAACACAGCGACAACGTGATAACTGGCAAGACGCTGCCTGGCGCAACCACTAGCTTGACCGGATGACCACCATGAAATCACTGCATATTGATACAACTTCATCAGAACTCAGCCTCTGGCAGCAATTCCGACTGCACGCCATGCGGCTTATCTATTTTGGTGTCGGCCTGGTACTGGTGGGAATGGCCGTATTTTATTTCATCGACCAGAAACTGATCGGTGGCGCTGCATTACTGTTAACTGGCCTGGCTTTTCTGGTAGCGGGCTATATTTATCGTAACAAGCTGGCGCCCCAATGGCTTAACTTTGTATTTATCTGCGCGCTTGGTGTACTGGTAAGTATTTCCATGCGCCAAACGGGCGTACTCGGCGTGTACTGGATGTATCCGGTGCTGGCGATGGTTTTTTTCATGTTTGATAAAGCCATTTTTGTACTCGTTATTATGTTGGTCTATGCGCTCTTTGCGGCAGTCACGTACTGGTTTCTGCCGTTCGATTATGCCTGGCGTATCGCTTTGTCAATGTTGGTGCTGATCGGCGTTGGCGCAATCTTTCTGTTACTGATGGCACGGCTGCAGCGCAATCTGGATCAAGCCACCGCTACTGACACCCTGACCGGTTGCTACAATCGGGATTATCTTTCCGAGCTGCTGCAGCAGGCAATAACTAAAGCTATCCGCCGTAAGCAGCCCCTATCGGTGATGGTGCTTGATCTCGATTCCTTTCAGTCGGTGAATGATAAATACGGCTATATGTTTGGTGATCGGGTATTGCAGGAAACTGTTAGCCGCATCAGGTCGAGTGTGGGTAACGAGGCGACCATTATCCGCAGTCGTGGTGCTGAATTTACCGTACTGCTAGAAGCTACGTCCCTCAAAGAAGCTGCTGATATCGGCAGCGAGGTGCTGAATCGCATTCGCCATGAACCTTTCTCAGTCAAGACCATGATGACCACAGTTACCGCCAGCGCTGGCGTTGCTGAACATAAGCCGGGGCAGAGCTGGGATGACGTAGTGGAGGCGGCGGATGCGGCTATGGGCAAGGCGAAAGCCCAGGGGCGCAACCGGCTGAAGATTGCGCAATAAATTTGCACCCGCTGGCGAGGCTGGCTACAATTCGCACCTTTCCAAAAGGAGCACCTCATGGCACCTGTACTTATTCTGATGGGCTCGCAATCCGACTGGCCCGTAATGCAACATGCAGCGCAAATGCTGAAAGATCTCGGCGTTGAATGGCGCGCTGAAGTTGTTTCTGCTCACCGTACTCCGGATTTACTGCAGACCACAATGCAGCAGGCGGAGCAGGACGATGTGCCCGTGGTTATTGCTGGCGCTGGTGGCGCTGCACATTTACCCGGTATGCTGGCAGCCTTTACTGCGATTCCGGTGCTGGGCGTACCGGTGCCGGGCAAACAGTTAAAAGGGCTGGATAGTCTGCTCTCGATTGTACAAATGCCAAAAGGCGTCGCTGTCGGTACCCTGGCGGTAGGCCCGGCTGGCGCAGCGAATGCGGGTCTGTTGGCAGCGCAGATTATCGGCGTCAGCGATAAGTCAGTGCGTGACCGGGTGCAGCAGTTCCGCGCCAAGCAACGCGAAAAAGTGATGAGTGGCGCCAAGCTGGAGTTGCCGGAATGAAGTTGCTTTTTATCGGTGACGGCCAGCTGGGCCAGATGCTCGGCGGCAGTGCGATAAGCCACGGGCATGAGTGCCTGCTGTACAGTACCCGCACCGAAAAAGTAAAACCCTTATCAGCGCAGGTTGACCTGCACATGAGTCTTGCTGACGCCATCGCCTGGGCCGATGCCGTGAGCTGGGAACATGAAGATATCCCGGCTGATATCATTGCCGCCGCCCATGACAAATTCCTGATGGACCCGGCGCGCATAAAGAGCCTGACCGACCGTCGCGCTGAAAAGAAGCTTTTCGATGATTGTCAGTTACCAACCGCACCCTGGAAAAGTTACCACACCGAAGCTGAACTGCTGCGTTTGCTTGAGCAAACCGATTATCCGCTGGTACTGAAAACAGCCCGCGGCGGCTACGACGGCAAAGGGCAGTGGCGCTTTAAACCAGGTGATGACGCGGCATCGCTGGCTGCCGAAGCGGGCGGGCAGTCCGGTATCGCTGAACAATTGATCCCGTTTGAACGCGAGATGTCGCTGGTTGGCGCGCGAGGTAAAGACGGTAGTATCTGCTGCTATCCGTTAATCACCAATGTTCACCAGAGTGGCATTCTGAGCTATAGCCTGGGCGCCATCGACAGCGTCCCGGAAGAGCTGCAACGCCGCGCAGAAACCTGCTTCAGGCGGCTGACGGATGCGCTGAATTACATCGGTGTGCTGGCTATTGAGTTTTTCGTGGTCGGAGAGGGCGATGATGCCCGTTTATTGATTAATGAAATCGCGCCACGGGTGCATAACTCGGGACACTGGACCATGACAGGTGCCAATTGCAGTCAGTTTGATCTGCATATCCGTGCGCTGACAGGGATGACCTTGCCTGAGCTGCGGCTTGAACCCACCTTAATGATTAATGTCATCGGCGCGGAAAAAATCCCGGTCGGCCTGTGGCATCACAGTGACACCCATTGCCACTGGTACAATAAAGACGCCCGCCCCGGGCGCAAAGTCGGCCACGTTAATGTCCGCGTCAGTGATCGCGACAGCGCACTGCGCTGGGTTAAACAGTGGGCCGACAAACTGCAGGTGCTGGCGAACTAAGTCGCCAGTACCTTAGTCAGCCAGTTACTGATTTCCTGAATCTGCTCCGGGCAGACCTGATGCTGCATATCAAACGCCTGGTAATCCACTTTGTAGCCACGATCCATCATCCATGATTTTGCCTGTTGGCCCAGCCGCTCAGCGACAATAGGGTCCTGTCGGCCATGCTGAATCAGCACCGGGACATCCTGATTTGCCGGATGTAGCTCTATGGAGGGCGCAGTGGCCAGATAACTGGATAGTACCAGTAGCCCGGCCAGGCGCTCGGGGTGCGACAAGGCAGCTTCATATGCTACCGCGCCACCTTGTGAAAAGCCTGCTATCACGATGTGCTCAGTGGGGATGCCGCGTTCATTCTCGCGTGCAATCAGATCCGCTACACTGGCGGCTGACGCGCGTAACTGCCCGGTGTCGACCTTACGATCGATAGTCATATCGGTAATGTCATACCAGGCCGGCATCACCATGCCACCGTTAATGGTTACCGGAATCTTCGGCGCGTGGGGGAAGATAAACCGCACCTGAGCCGATTGCGGTAACCGCAGGTGGGGTACCAGCGGTGCAAAATCATTGCCGTCAGCACCAAGGCCATGTAGCCAGATAATTGCTCGGTTGGCCGGCTGATCCGGCTCAATTTCAACGCAGGGCAAATACGACATCGTGTTATTAATCCTTACTTTTTGGAATCGCTTTATTTTTCCCCAGGCCAGCACTGATGGTCAGTTGCATGGCGTCGGCAGGGGACATATCAAGGGGTTTAATACAACTGCGTGGCACGATAATAGTGTAGCCACCGACGTTGTAACTCATCGGGAGTAATACTGCGACATGGTCTTCGTCGAGCAGCGCCGACAGCCGGTCACCGTCGAGCCCGCTGCGCTTGGTGATAATACCGATCAACCGCACATCACCGGGCAGGGTCACCAGCACCACCGACTCATCAGCGAAACTCTTGCCGGACATCAGGTCAACGGCCTCGGTAAGGGTGCCGTACAGGTTACTCAGTACCGGCATGCGCTCGATAATTTTACCCGGCAGAGCCCAGAATTTGTTGACGATGCGCCAGCGGGTACTGAAGCCGATAAAGACCGCAATGCCAAGAAAGCTGACGAAAGCCAGCCCGGGCAGGTAATAATCCTCGCCGATAAGGCCAATCCAAAGCGGCCGCAACCAGGCCTCTACCGTTACCAGTAACCAATGTACCAGGGCCACGGTCAGGGCAATAGGTAATAATACTGCCAGGCCCTTGAGTAAATACTGAAGCACTCTTTTCATTATGCTAATCTCTTGTACAACATACCTATAGCTTAACGTTTTTCAGGACTCAGTATGAAGTTATTTGGCAGTTATACCTCGCCTTACGTGCGGCATTGCCGCATCGTGCTGGAAATGAACCAGCAGAATCATGAGCTTATCCCGGTGGATTTTTCCGCCAGTGCGGGACAAAGTCCGACCAAGCGGGTTCCCTATTTTGAACATGAAGGGGTAAGGTTGCATGACTCCGCTGCGATCATTCGTTATCTGCGGAACCTTGCCGATCAACCCTTTTGTGACGATGCCGCCGACTTTGATCTCTTCTGCATGGTCAGTACGGCTATGGATACCGAGATCAACCTCTTTCTGCTGGAACGCGATGGCCTGACGCCGGAACAAAGCCCTTACTTACAGCGCCAGCGCGATCGCATCGAGAGTATTCTGGCGGATCTGAATCAGCGTGAACTGCCGTCAGAAGGCCCTTATACCGATGGTCAGCTGCGGCTGGCCTGTTACCTGAGTTGGGCTCAGTTCCGCCAGCGCCTGGACATTCATCAGTGGCCAGCACTACAACAATTTTTAGCATCGTTAAACAGCCAGCCGTGGTTTGCCAATACCCATCCGGCGCTGAGTTAATGTATAGTGAGCAACAGTAATTATCAGTTTATGGAGCATACAGAATGAAATACCTTTCCGTTATGGTTGGCGCGGCGCTGTTAGCGGCCTGCTCACCACAGCAAGAAAACAAAGAAGCGGAAACTGCGGTGGATACTGAGGTGACATACCCGCTAACCTATCGTGGTAATGTCAGTGACACTTATTTTGGTACGGTAGTAGCGGATCCCTATCGTTGGCTGGAAGATGACCGCAGCCCCGAGACTGAAGCCTGGGTTAAAGCCCAGAACGAGGTAACTTTTGAGTACCTGGAAAAGATCCCCTACCGCGATGATATCCGCGAGCGTCTGACAGAACTCTGGAACTACGAGAAAATCAGCGCGCCCTTTACCGAGGGTGAGTACACCTATTTCTACAAGAACGACGGCCTGCAAAACCAGTACGTGGTGTATCGCACTGATGCTGAGGGCAACACCGAAGTCTTTCTTGACCCTAATACCTTCAGTGAAGACGGCACTACGTCATTGGCCAGTTTAAGCTTCTCGAAAGATGGCTCACTGGCAGCTTACGCGATTTCAGAAGGTGGCAGCGACTGGCGTAAAATCATCGTTATAGACGCAGAAACCAAAGAGCAGCTGGAACCTGAGCTGGATGACGTCAAATTCAGCGGCATTTCCTGGTATGGCAACGAAGGTTTTTATTACTCGAGCTATGATAAGCCGGAAGGCAGCGAGCTGTCGGCGAAAACCGACCAGCACAAATTGTACTATCACAAGCTGGGCACACCACAGTCAGCAGATGAAGTGGTATTTGGCGGCACTGAAGCACAGAAGCATCGCTACGTAAGTGGCTCAGTCACTGAAGATGATCGCTACCTGCTGATTTCTGCGGCGGTATCAACTTCAGGCAACAAGCTGTTCCTGAAAGACTTATCTGAGCCGGGCAGCGCCATGGTGACCATACTGGATCATACCGATTCAGATACCTATCTGTTGGATAACCAGGACAGCACTTTATATCTGGTGACCAACCTGGAAGCGCCAAATAAGCGCGTGGTGACAGTGGATGCCAGCAATCCGCAGCCAGCCAACTGGCAGGATTTTATCGCCGAAACTGAAAATGTGCTGAGCCCCTCAACCAGCGCCGGCTATATCTTTGCCGAGTACATGGTTGACGCAATTGCCCAGGTTCAGCAGTACGGCTATGACGGCGAACTGATCCGTACTGTTGAACTGCCGGGTGTCGGTAGTGTCGGTGGCTTCCGTGGCGATCGTGACGATGAAGAAGTCTATTACACCTTCACCAACTACAATACCCCGTCAACTATTTACGAATTTGACCCGGAGTCGGGCGAATCAGTCGTTTACGAGAAATCGCAGGCTGACTTTAACAGTGATAATTATGAGTCGAAGCAGGTGTTCTATACCTCGAAAGACGGCACCAAAGTGCCCATGATTATTACCCACAAAAAAGGCCTGGAGCTGGATGGTACCAACCCGACTATGCTCTACGGTTATGGCGGCTTTAACGTCAGCCTGACACCGTCGTTTAGTGTTGCCAACGCAGTATGGCTGGAACTCGGCGGCGTCTATGCTGTGCCCAATCTGCGTGGTGGCGGTGAGTACGGTAAAGACTGGCACATTCAGGGTACCCAGTTTAATAAACAGAACGTGTTTGATGATTTTATCGCCGCAGGTGAGTACCTGATCCAGGAAAACTACACGTCCAGCAACAAACTGGCAGTCCGCGGCGGCTCAAACGGTGGCTTGCTGGTTGGTGCGGTCATGACACAACGTCCGGATCTGATGCAGGTGGCGTTACCTGCGGTAGGAGTACTGGATATGCTGCGTTACCATACCTTCACATCAGGGGCTGGCTGGGCTTATGACTACGGTACCGCTGAAGACAGCCAGGAAATGTTCGAGTATCTGTATGGCTATTCACCGGTTCATAATGTGGAGCAGGGCGTACGTTATCCGGCAACCCTGATCACCACTGGCGATCACGATGATCGCGTGGTACCTGCACATTCATTCAAGTTTGCCGCTGAGCTGCAGGCCAAAGACAACGGCCCGTATCCGCAACTTATTCGCATTGAAACCAATGCCGGCCATGGCGCGGGTACTCCGGTATCTAAAACCATCGAGCAGTGGGCAGATATTCATAGCTTCACCCTGTATAACATGGGCGTTACTAAGTTGTCTGAACTGGAATAAGCTAGTAGGAAAGGAAACTTGAAACGAATAGAGCCCGCGTTAAAAACGCGGGCTTTTTTTATTCGGGGATCTTATTCCTGGTTCGGACCATGAATGACAGTGACGGATATAATGTTCTCACTGATGGCACCAGGTAGGTCGGTTTCGAGGCGCTTGCGGGCCTTTTCAAAGGGCTCGTTCAGTTCCATAACGCCCCAGGCCTGGTTCCGGCCGTAAACCTTACCGGCGTAAAGCGCCATATCGGCCAGCTGCAGGGTTTCTTCCCAGTCCATCTCATTGTTATCAAGATCGGCGAAGGGGAAGCTGATGAAACCGGCAGTAGCGGTAACCGGGATACTGTGTCCGTCGTGAGAAACCGGTTGGCTGCCAATGGCGTCGAGTACGCGCTGGGTGAGCCGCGGCAGGGCATCATGTTCGGCGTCCGACAGGTAAATAAGGAATTCTTCGCCGCCCCAACGCACCACCTTATCGGAATCACGTGAGACCTCCACCAGTCGCCGGGAAATCTCCATCAGTACCGCGTCGCCGGCGGTGTGGCCGTAATGGTCGTTGATGCGCTTGAAATAGTCGACATCGAGCAGGATCATTGCGTCTTCGCGTTTGGTTTGTCTTTGTTCTTTCTTCTGTCGCTCAAGTTCCTGCTGAATCGCCCGGCGGTTTAATAAGCCAGTTAGCGGGTCGCGAATGGACTGATCGGCGAGCTTGGCGTTGGCATCTTTAAGCTTCAGATTGGACTTGCGCGCGGCGCGGTACAAGAAGTAAACCAACACCCCGGCAATTGCCGCCAGGATCACCAGCAGCGTCAGGATCAACTGGCGTTGCTCTTCGTTTTTAAGCAACTGCTGTTTAAGATCGTTCTGCTGCTGCAACAGCTTGATTTGTTGTTCTTTGTCTTTGTTGTCATACAGGCTTTGCAGCTCGGTCAGGTTTTTCTGTAGTTCCAGGCTGAAAACTTTGTCCCGCAGCTCCCGTTGCTCCAGTAAAACTTTTGCCTGCTGCTGATACTGGCCAGCCATGCCCAGGGCTTCGGCATATTCACCCAGCACGCCTTCAAATTCGGAGTCGATCCAGGTGCCACGGAAGCTATCCACTGCTTCTTTCATAGCGCTCAGGCCTTGCTCGTGCTCACCCTGATGAACATCCACAAACCCCAGGTTAAACTGAATCAGTTCGGCACTCACTTCGTCATCGTGTTCCCGTGCCAGCGTGAGAGCCTGGTTAAGAAGTGCTTCGGCATCATCGTAGCGGCCGGTACGGATATCCAGATCGGCCATATTATTCAGCACAATCCCATACAGGTCGCCGTTCTCTTCGTCGCCAGCATAGTGACTTTCCAGTTGCTGGTAGGCCGCAAGGGCATCGTCGTAGTTGCCGCGCTCGGTCTCGGTAACGGCTTTCTGAAACAGGATGTCGCCGTAAAAGATATCTGTCAGCTGCAATGACTCAGCCAGCACCAGCGCTTCATCGGTATGGCGGATGGCTTCCTCATAGTTTTTGAGTTGGGTCTGCAGCTCGGCGATCCGTAACTTGATATGGATGCGGCGGATAGGGGTGCGGGAGTTATCGGTCTCGTCGACCGCGTCGGCCGCCTGAATTAAATGCTCGAGTGCCCGCTCATACTGATTCTTATTACTATAGACCCGGGCTACCAGGTTATGAATGTAGTAGCGTACCCGCGGCAATTTTGCGTGCTGCAACGGAAGGATCGCTTCATTCAGCAGCGTATAGGCTTCAGTTAACTTGCGTTCGAGCAGCTTAAGCTCAATGTGGTTAGCAGCGGCTTCAGCGATGGCATCAGGGATGCCGGATGCGGTCGCAAGGCGCTCGACGCGGTCATGGATCGCATAGGCTTCATCAACTTCCCCGGCGTATGCTTTATACATAGACAGGTAAGTCAAGGTGCGAACCCGGCTCATTACCGGGGTTGCGTCGGTCAGACTGTCGGTGATGGCTTGCAGCTCGGCGGCGACTTCTTCGGCAGAGCCTGCGCTGTTCAGTAACTCATCGAGCCGGGATTCTATCGTGGGATCGACGTCAGGCAGCTCCTGCGACAACGCCGGCGGACTGAGCTGAATGAGAGCCACGACAAAGGCAATACAAAGGAATATTTTGTATTGAAAGAGGGGCTTATAATTCCGTTTAGCGGTCACGTGTTGCTAAATTCCCTGAAATAAAAAAGCGTTATATTTTGTTCATTGAAGAATACCGAACTGGTCAGACAACTGCAATTGCTCATGCGATGAACAGCATCTATGTACCATAACATGCATGAATGTTATTACAATGTTGCCAAAGAAATATTTTTTTACACTTCGATAGTGCTTTTTCCCCGCGTTCTATGAGATATATGCCATCAGGTACTTACAGAGACAAATAATATGACTATTACCCGTACACGCAACCCCTTGCTTATTCCTTCACTGATTCTGGCGCTGATGCTGGCTGCCTGTTCCGGTGAGGCACCGCCCGCGCAGAGCAGTGCGCCGGTTGCCGAACAGAAAGCTTATGTTGTGGCGTCACCGCATGGTGATCGGGAGGATCCGTACTACTGGCTGCGCGACGATGCCCGTGCTGCACCGGAAGTAATTGCCTACCTGGAGGCAGAAAATGCCTACTATGATGAGTACCGGGCGGACTACAGCGAACTGACCCAGACGCTGGAAAAGGAGATTATCGGCCGCATCAAGCAGGACGACAGCTCGGTTCCGTATACCAAGGGTGACTATAGTTACGCGGTAAAATACGAAGAGGGAAAAGAGTATCCTATTTATACCCGTACCCATATTGAGACGGGTGATGAGCAGATCATGCTGGATGTGAATCTGCTGGCCGAAGGCGAGTCCTTTATGCAGGTTGGTAATCTGCAGGTGAGTCCGAACCAGCAGTTACTGGCTTATATGGTCGATAATACCGGCCGTCGCCAGTATCAGTTGCATGTGCGCGACCTCGCAACCGGTGAGACTACTAATAGCGGCATGGCAGGTCTGTCCGCCTCAATCGCCTGGGCCCAGGATAACGAAACCCTGTTCGTTATTGAAAACGATCCGCAGACCTTGCTGTCTACCCGCGTTCTGAAGCATAAAATTGGTCAATCGCCTGATGCTGCCGAACTGGTCTATGAAGAGCAGGACAACACCTTTTATATGTGGGTGAATAACAGCACCGACGGCGAGTACATCATGATTAATCTGGATGCCACGGTATCCGATGAAGTGCATGTAATGAATGGTAGTAATCTTGAGGCTGGCTTCCAGGTCATCGCGCCGCGTGAGCGCAACCTGAAATATGAAGCCGACCACCTTGATGGCCGCTGGATTATTCGTACCGACCTGAATGCGCCAAACTATCAGATCATGCAGGTTGCAGCAGATCAGCTGGGCGATAAAGCGGACTGGCAGCCTTTGGTTGAACACAGCAGTAGTGTATTTATCCAGGACTTTACCGTATTCAAATCGCACCTGGCGCTGAACGAACGTAACGATGGCTTACGTCAGATCCGGGTTATTCGCTGGGATGACATGGATAATTCAACCACCATTGCGGCGGATGAACCAGCCTACGCCATGTATTTCGAGCGCAACCCTGAGCAGGACACCGATACCCTGCGCTATAGCTACACCTCGCTGAAAACACCGGCAATCGTTTATGCCTACGACATGAACTCGGGCGCGCGCACGGTGCTCAAAGAGACTGAGGTACCGAATTACGATGCCAGCAAGTATGAAACCGCCCGTACCTGGGCACCCACTGCTGACGGCGTGAAAGTTCCGGTATCGCTGCTGTACAAGAAAGGCTTTGAGGCTGATGGCAGCGC
>CAYWXF010000045.1:0-16362 GCA_964462025.1 uncultured Pseudomonas sp.
ACTACGTCTTTCATAAATTCCTCCGTTAGCTCTGCGCTGATTTAACCGGCCAGATAGGATTTACCTGACTTGGCCATGTCGCGCAGGCCATCGGTTACCTGATACATTTCGCCCAGATGGGCATAGCTGTCAGCCAGTTCAATAAACTTGTCCAGCCCCATGGTTTCCAGATAGCGGAATGGGCCGCCACGGAACGGCGGGAAGCCCAAACCGTACAGCAGGGCAATATCACACTCGGCGGCGGATGCAACTATGTCTTCTTCCAGACAGCGGACACATTCGTTGACCATAGGCACCATGCAGCGGGCGATGATCTCGTCAGCGCTCAGCTCTTTACCGGAAATGCCCAGCATCTCGTACACTTCCGGTGCTTTTTCTTTCATTGGACGGCCTTTTTTGTCGACGCCGTAGTTATAGAAACCTTTGCCGTTCTTCTGACCATACCGGCCGGCTTCCGCCAGCTTGGCTATAGCGCTGCTCTTATCACGCGGCATACGCGACGGGAAGCCTTCGGCCATCACTTCAGTACAGTGATCGGCGGTATCAATACCAACCACGTCAGACAGATAAGCCGGGCCCATGGGCCAGCCGAATTGCTTTTCCATAACTTTATCGATGCCGGCGAAATCGACGCCTTCATCAACCATTTGTGAAAAGCCGGCCAGGTACGGGAACAGCACCCGGTTTACCAGGAAGCCAGGGCAGTCGTTGACCACTATAGCCGTCTTGCCCATGCGGGCGGCATAGGCCACCACGGCGGCAACGGTCTCATCCGAGGTATCTTTACCGCGAATCACTTCTACCAACGGCATTTTATGTACCGGGTTAAAGAAGTGCATGCCGCAGAAGCGCGACGGATCTTTCAGGCTTTTAGCCAGCCGGTCGATCGAAATCGTTGAGGTGTTGGATACGATGATGGCATCTTTATCTACCACCGATTCGGTCTGCGCCAGCACTTTGCCTTTCACATCCGGATTCTCAACCACGGCTTCGACCACGATATCGACGTCTTTAACGCTTTCATCAAGCAGGGTCGGTGTAATTGAAGATAGCACTTTTGCCATTTTCTTATTGTCGATCTTACCGCGCTCAACCAGCTTGCCTAATATCTTGCTTGCTTCGCCCATGCCCAGGTCAAGCGCATCCTGACGGATGTCCTTCATGACCACAGGTACGCCTTTATAGGCCGACTGATAGGCAATACCGCCGCCCATGATGCCGGCGCCTAATACGGCGGCGCGCTTAATTTCTTTGGTTGCCTGTTTGGCGGCTTTCTTGGCCTTGCCTTTTACTTTCTGATCAGCAAGGAAAATACCCACCATGGCCTGACAGGCATCGGTCTGGGTTAAGCCAACAAAGGCCTCGTTCTCGGCTTTTAACGCTTGTTCACGATGTTCGCGGGCACCTTGCTCAATGGCTTTAATGGCAGCATGCGGAGCAGGATAATGTTTGCCTGCTTTGGCCGCGACCATGCCCTTGGCAGTGACCAATGTCATGGTCAGCTCAGTATCATTAGCCTGCAGCGGATCCAGTTTCGGCTGGCGCTTGGCCTGCCAATCCAGTTCACCATCAGCCGCCTGGCGTACGATGGCCAGGGCTGCTTCGCGCAATTTTTCCGGGGCGACTACGGCGTCAACCAGGCCCACTTTCTGGGCATCAACGGCGCTGTTATTTTTTCCGGTGGTGATCCACTCCAGTGCGTTATCCGGGCCGATGATGCGGGGCAGGCGCATGGTGCCGCCGAAACCGGGGATCAAGCCCAGCTTCACTTCCGGCAGGCCGATTGTGGCGGTGGTATCCGCCACCCGGTAATCACAGGCCAGCGCTGCTTCACAGCCGCCGCCTAACGCGAAGCCGGTAACCGCAGCAACGGTGGGAACAGGCAGATCTTCGAGCTGGTCAAATACCCGCGACGCTTTAGCAACCCAGGTTTTGGTCTGGTCAAGATCAGCAAAGAGTGTCAAAAATTCCGTAATATCCGCGCCCACGATAAAGGTCGACTTACTGCTGGTGACGATAACGCCCCGCAATTTATCGGTATCGGCAAGTTTCGTTAGCGCGTTACTGAATTCTTCCAAGGTTTTCTGGTCAAATTTGTTTACTGAGCCGGCGGCTGCGAACTGGAGTTCGGCAATACCGTCTTCAACAAATTCGACCTGAATGCTATCACCCTGATAAATCATATTCGGTCTCCTCAGCATTTACTGATTCTCAGATTGCTTTAGGTTAAAGTGGTACTATCTAAGGTCATCCAAGCTCTGATGAGCTAAAGTGTCTTGTAAGTAGTCAGACAAGAGTTTGGCCTGATCAGGTTCATTTTTCAATGATTATTTAAACGTGCGTTTGAAATTATGCTAAAGCAAGTTGTGTTCAGTTGTACGCTGTTTTTTACGGTTATCCTGATTCCGCTGGGTCAGGCCGAGCCGCTCATTGATGATCCTCTCATTGGTGATGCCGAGCTATTGGCTCAGCAGCGCGAGCTATTCGTTAAAGCCGAATACGCCGCCAGTCGGGGCCGGCTGCCTGAGTACCAGCTGCTACTGCAGCAGCTGGGTGACTATCCGCTGGCTCCTTACCTGGAATTAAAACGCCTGCAGCAAGTGGGCTACCTGTCGAATGAAGAGCGGGTGCTTAATTTCCTGGATAGTTATAAAAACACCCCCATGGACTGGCAACTACGGCAAGTCTGGCTGACTTATCTGGCCCGCAACGATGAAAAAGCCCGTTTTGTGCGTGATTTCTCGCCGCCGGGCAGCATCGCCAACCAGTGCCTGAATTACCGTTATCAGCTGGATCTGGAACTCACCCCGACTGATGCTATCTACCGCGCGGTAGACCACCTCTGGCAGAATGGGGATTCCTTACCGAAAGCTTGTGACCCGTTGCTGGAACGCTGGCAGCAGGCCGGCCATCGTACGGACGAGCTGATTTGGGCGCGGCTGAAGCTGGCGGCAGAAGGCGGCAACCATACCCTGATTCCTTACCTTGGGCGCTTGTTGCCCGAGTCTATGGGCTACCTTGCGGATCACTATCACCGGGTACGTCGTGATCCGGCTAACGTTCGGCATATGCACTATTTCACCGGCGCGTTCCCTGAACACGAAGCCGAGATTGTTACCTACGGCCTGAGTCGTCTGATCTGGCGGGATCCGGATCGCGCGGTGGGTCTGTTGCAGAACTTGCCGGCGACCATAAACCTGACCGCTGATCAGCGTACGTATCTGTATCAGCGCTTTGGCGTGGCACTGAGCTCTAAAAATCATCCGGGTGCCGATGAGTGGCTGGCCAAGCTGGCTCCTGAAGAACATAACGATCAGTCGTTGCAGTGGCAGCTGGCCAGCTGGGTACGCACCGGCAACTGGCAGGCGCTGATTGAATTCGTGCCGCGGATGCCGGTCGTCACACAACAATATTCGGTATGGCAGTATTGGTTAGCCCGGGCTTATGCCGAAACCGGCAACGAAGAGCTGGCGCGACCCATCTTTCAGGCGCTGGCCCGTGAGCGCCATTATTATGGCTTTCTCGCCGCGGCCCGTCTGGGGCAACCCCATAGCCTGGCCCGCGAAGCTATTAACTACGAACCCGCCGATATAGCCGCTTTGCGCGAGCGTGCTGATATTCGCCGAACCTATGAGTTTTTGCAGCTGGGACGCTACCTTTCTGCCCGGCGCGAATGGAACCAGTTACTGCCTAAGCTTGACGGCAAGGAACAGCAACTGGCGGCGGTGCTTGCCCATCAGTGGGGTTGGTATGATCAGGCGATATTTACGCTGGGACAGCTGGGCGAATACGATGCCGTCAGCGTACGCTTTCCGCAGGCCTACCGCAGCGACCATGAAAGCTATGCGGAGCGGGTTGGCATTGACCCGAACTGGGCTTTTGCGATTTCGCGCCGCGAGAGTGCTTTTCGCTTTGACGCCCATTCACCGGCTGGCGCCCACGGCCTGATGCAAATCATGCCGCGCACCGCCGAGTACCTTGAACGTAAACCTATGAGTAACCAGCAGCTGCAACACGTGCCGACCAACATTCGGCTTGGCACCAGCTATCTGGCCGAACTCCGTGGTCGGTTGGGCAACAACTGGGTGCTGGCCACTGCTGCCTATAACGGCGGCATTTACCGGGTATACGAATGGCTACCGGAGGAACCCCTGGCGGTCGACCGTTGGATTGAAACGATTCCATTCCGGGAAACCCGTGACTACGTGAAGAACGTGCTGGCTTATCAGCAAATCTACCGGGATCTGCGTGATGATGAAACGCCGGTGTTTGCTGAGCTGATACCGATGGAGATCAGCCGGAAAGCGGCAGGGCGTTAATCAGTATGGCAGGTTATCAGGTTCCGTCAGCCCCCTTTGTAGCGGAACTCACGATAAAAAATAGCCGCTTTATCGCGTCAGTTGAACCTGCCGACAGTTCCCTGGCGACCACCCGACACCTGCAGCACTGCCAACAGCGCTGGCCGGGAGCCAGCCATTATTGCACTGCGGCCATTTATGGGGCTCCGCAGGATAGTCGCTGCTATGCCATGAGTGATGCCGGCGAACCCAGCGGTACGGCGGGGCGGCCGATGCTGAATGTACTATTGCATTCAGGGCTGGGTGAAGTATCAGTGGTGGTGGTGCGTTACTTTGGTGGCGTTAAGCTGGGTACCGGTGGGTTGCAACGGGCTTATAGTCAGGCTGTCAGCGAGGCACTCAGGGATTTACCGGTACGCGAAAAAATACTACGCAAAGCGGCCGCAATACACTACGATTATGCAGACCAGAGCGCGATTCAGCACCTGTTAGAGCGCTATGCTGCCGAAATTACAGAACAGGATTTTTCTGAACGGGTCGCACTGCAGCTCGCAGTTGTGGCAGACTCAGCTACTCTGTTGGCGAACGATATAAAAAACGCGACCCAGGGGCGGGTTGCGTTAACAATAAAAACCGGGGATTAACTGTGCGTCTACGCGGAATATTTCGCATTTTAGGTCTGTTGATTTGTTTATTTAGTGCCACGCTGCTGCCGCCGGCCGTAGTGGCGGTGATATACGAAGACGGTGGCGGCATGGCGTTTATGCTGGCCTTTGCGGTTTCTATCCTGCTCGGTTTTGTGGTCTGGTACCCTAACCGCAATCAGAATGCGGATCTTAAAGTTCGTGACGGTTTTTTGCTGACGGTATTGTTCTGGACCGTGCTGGGCATGGTAGGTTTTATGCCGCTGTGGTTCGCCGAAGAGCTCCCTTTGTCGGTAACCGATGCGGTATTTGAGTCGTTTTCGGGGCTGACCACTACGGGTGCTACCGTTATTCAGGGCATTGAGCACCTGCCACATAGTATTCTGTTCTACCGCCAGCAACTGCAATGGTTCGGCGGCATGGGGATCATTGTTCTGGCGGTTGCCATACTGCCGATGCTGGGTATCGGCGGCATGCAGCTTTATCGTACCGAGGTGCCGGGCCCGCTGAAAGACGCCAAGCTTACCCCACGAATTGCCGATACTGCGAAACATCTCTGGTACATCTATGTGGCGCTGACCGCGGCCTGCGCCATCGCTTACAAACTGGCCGGCATGAGCTGGTTTGATGCCATCGGCCATTCGTTCTCTACCATTGCGGTGGGTGGCTTCAGTACCTATGACGCCAGTATGGGTTATTTTGACAGCAGTACCATTAATACCATTTGCGTTGTCTTCCTGTTGCTGTCGTCAATGAACTTTGCTGTTCATTATGCGTCGCTTACCGGGCGTACTGCCCGCAGCTACTGGAACGACCCCGAAGTAAGAGCCTTTTTGCTGATTCAGCTGGCGCTGGTTTTGATCGTGTTCGCTACCGTGCTGCTCCACAATATATTCAGCGATGTAGGCACGGCTTTTAACCAGGCCATGTTCCAGGCGGTATCCATTAGTACCACGGCGGGCTTTGCCACCACTAACTTTTCCGGATGGCCGCTGTTTCTTCCCATCCTGTTGGTTTTTGCCAGCTTTATCGGCGGTTGCGCGAGTTCAACGGCCGGTGGCCTTAAAGTTGTGCGGGTGCTGTTGCTATTCCGGCAGGGCGTACGTGAACTGAACCGTCTCGTGCATCCGGCCGGGGTTTATACAGTGAAGCTCGGGCAGCGGATTCTGGCGCCCCGCGTGGTCGAAGCCGTATGGGGTTTTTTCGCGGCTTATGCCTTGGTATTTGTCGTGATTATGCTGGGCTTGCTGGCCACCGGAATGGACGATCTGACCGCGTTCTCGGCCACCGCCGCCTGTCTGAATAACCTGGGCCCGGGACTTGGCGATGTCGCTGCTAACTATTCCGATATTCCGGATACAGCGAAGTGGTTGCTGGTGATTGCCATGTTGTTTGGCCGGCTGGAAGTATTCACTATCCTGGTATTGCTCACACCCACCTTCTGGCGTTCCTAAGTCAGAACCGGGTCAGGGCCTGGTCAGAACCTGGCCAGAGCGCCCGTTTAGAAGAACAGGGCGCTTGGCTGGAACAGGCGCTCGACTTCGCGGATATACTTTTTATCCACCAAAAACAAAATCACGTGATCGTCGGCGTGCAGAATGGTGTCATCGTGGGCAATCAGTACTTCATTACCGCGTACAACCGCACCGATGGTGGTGCCAGGCGGTAGCTTGATTTCACTGATGGCCTTGCCGATAACCTTGGACGTTTTTTCATCGCCGTGGGCAATGGCTTCAATGGCTTCGGCGGCGCCTTTGCGCAATGAGTAGGCGTTGACGATGTCGCCTTTACGAATCAGTGCGAGCAGGGCAGAAACCGTAGCGCGCTGCGGTGATATCGCGATATCGACAATATCATCCTGCACCAGATCCACGTACGCCTGCCGTTGAATCAGCACCATAGTCTTCTTGGCGCCGAGCTTCTTGGCCAGCATTGCCGCCATAATATTGGCTTCGTCATCATTGGTAACCGCAATAAACACATCAATATCTTCGATATGCTCTTCAACCAACAGCCGCTGATCCGAAGCGTCACCCTGTAGAATAGTGGTTTTCCGCAGGCTTTCATTGAGCTTTTCGGCGCGCGCATGATTCTGTTCAATGAGCTTGATTTGATGTTCGGACTCCAGCAACCGGGCCAGGCCGGCACCAATATTGCCGCCACCGGCAATCATAATGCGGCGGTACTGGTGTTCCAGCCGCTGCATTTCTTCCATTACCTCACGCACATGGCGGGTGTCGGTAATGAAAAACACTTCGTCGCCGGCTTCAATAATGGTGGTACCCATGGGTTTAATTGCCTGGCCTTTACGGAAGATTGCGGCAACCCGGGTATCAATGTTGGGCATGTGGTCTTTCAGCGAAGAGATTGCATGGCCAACCAGGCGTCCGCCGTAATAGGCTTTCACCGCCACCAGACTGGCCCGGCCGCCGGCAAACTCCATCACCTGCAACGCACCGGGGTAATCGACCAGGCGCTTGATATAAAGCGTAACCTGCTGCTCCGGCGAAATCAGGTGATCGACCGGCATGTCGTCTTTATGGAATAGCTGATCTTTGAAGTCGATGTATTCTTCAGACCTGATGCGGGCAATTCGCTTGGGCGTTCTGAACAGGGTGTAGGCGATCTGGCAGGCCAGCATATTGGTTTCATCGCTGGGAGTTACCGCGATAATCATGTCGGCATCTTCACAGCCGGCGTTGCGTAATACCCGGGGGTGGGACCCATTCCCTTCAACGGTGCGGATATCATGGCTGGAAGCGAGCTCGCTTAGCACTGCAGGATCGCTGTCGATGACGGTAATATCATTATCTTCATTGACCAGATTTTCTGCCAGGGTGCCACCAACATGGCCGCCACCCAGAATGATAATTTTCATGTGCGCTTTTCCAGTTTTGCGTAATAGAATCCGTCGCCGGCATGTTCGCCGGGCAACCATTGCCAGTCGGGTGATCCTGTTGGCGCTACAGCAACTTGCCGGGCATCATCATGACGATTCATAAAGGCTGCTATTTGTTCTGAATTTTCAGCCGGTAATATCGAGCAGGTTGCGTATAGCAGCGTACCACCGGGTTTCAGTAATGACCACATGGTATCCAGAATATCTGCCTGCACCTGCGCCAGGGCGGCGATATCTTCACTGCGGCGTAACCATTTAATATCGGGGTGACGGCGGATAACGCCGGTAGCAGAGCAGGGCGCGTCCAGTAAAATACGGTCAAAGCGTTCGCCATTCCACCAGCTATCGGGTTGCATGGCATCGCCGTTGATCACCTCTGCGGTCAGTTGCAGCCGCTGCAGATTGTCGTGTACGCGCTGTAACCGGGTCGCGTCACTGTCCAGGGCCACCAGCTCGCAGTCAGGCTGCCGCTCGAGGATATGCGCTGTTTTCCCGCCCGGAGCGGCACAGCAATCAAGCACACGCTCTCCGGCGCCGACGCTAAGCAGCCAGGCGGCGTGCTGAGCGGCAAGGTCCTGCACTGAAACCATGCCTTCCGCGAAGCCGGGTAAGCGCTGTACATCGACCGGGTGTATCAGCTGAATGGCGGAACTGAGTGGCGACTCCTCGTGGTAGCCGATATCTGCTTCGGCAAGGCGAGCCAGATACTGAGCCCGATCGGTGCGCTGTTCATTGATGCGCAACCACATGGGTGCCTGCTGATTATTGGCCGAAAAAATAGCATTCGCCTGATCCGCGCCATAATGGCTGCGGATGCGAT
The DNA here is from genome assembly GCA_964462025.1 of uncultured Pseudomonas sp. Classification (GTDB taxonomy): domain Bacteria; phylum Pseudomonadota; class Gammaproteobacteria; order Enterobacterales; family Alteromonadaceae; genus Pseudidiomarina. The sequence continues at coordinate 8,662 of CAYWXF010000045.1, forward strand.
CAGCCAGCCAGCGCGGATGATTATGTTGCAGCTCATCATGACTGGCGAGTGCCGCCTCAAGCTGCTCGCGCTGGCGCTGCACATTGCGCAACACGCCGTTAATTAAACCTTTCTGACGACTGCGCTGAAGTAACACAGCGGCTTCTACCGTGGCTGAAATAGCGGCGTGGTCAGAGGTGCGCAGAAATATCAGTTGGTAAGTGCCCACTAGCAGTAATGAGTGCAAAATGCTTAGGTCTTTTTTAAGCGGTTTAGCAAGCAAGCGGGAGATAACAAAATTAAGCTGGGGTAAAAAACGCAGTACACCGTAGCAGAGTGTCTGGCAGAGCGCGCGGTCCCGACCGCTGAGCGAACCGGTGACCAAGGGTAAGGCCTGACTCAGGGAGCGACCCTGATCAAGTACCATAAACAGCGCCTGGGCGGCAGCGGCGCGGCTATCAGCCCCGGCACTATGCGGCGTCGCCATACTAATCGGCCTCCTTCATGGTTAACTGCATACCGGGCTGCAGCCAGTCGCTGCGGCTATTCAGGAAATCCCCGGCCGACATTGGTTTTTTTCCGGGCGGTTGCAGTTGGGTTAGCGCCAACGCCTGGTCGGTGGTTTGTACCACAATACCCTGCTTATCAGCGCTGATGATGGTTCCTGGTGCGGCGCCATGCTCACCTGGCACCACCATGGCTGACCACACTTTAATTACCTCATGGCCGGGCGTCTGTAGCCAGCAGATGGGCCACGGATTAAACGCCCGCACCCAACGTTCCAGCACGGCTGCCGGCTGTTGCCAGTCTAATTCTGCTTCTTCTTTGGTGAGTTTGTGGGCGTAGCTAACTTGATCTTCGGGTTGCGGCTGGGCTCCGGCAAGATAATCCGGCAATTTATGCAGACACTCGAGCAAGGCTTCCGGGCCGAGTTGAGCAAGCTTCTCATAAACGCTCGCCGAGGTGTCAGCCGGGCTGATGGGCAAACGTTGCTCCAGCAACACCGGGCCGGTGTCCAGGCCCGCTGCCATCAGCATAATGGCCACGCCGGTTTCCGGGTCGCCCGCCCAGATGGCGCGTTGAATGGGCGCCGCACCGCGCCAGCGGGGTAATAATGAGCCGTGAACATTGACGCAGGCCAGCCGCGGAATATCCAACACCGCCTGCGGCAGGATCAAGCCATAAGCCACCACCACCATGACATCGGCCTGCCAGCTGGCTAAGCGGGCCTGGGCCTCAGCGGACTTAAGCGAGGGCGGTTGTTCAACGGGCAAGTCGTGAGCCAGTGCCAGCTGTTTTACCGCACTTGGCTGGAGCTTTTTACCACGACCAGCGGGGCGATCCGGCTGGGTGTAAACAGCGACCACCTCAAACTCGGGCTCATTGAGCAGAGCCGCCAGGTGACGCGCAGCAAAATCCGGTGTTCCCGCAAAAATTAGTCGCATGGCTTTACTCAGCGCGTAGACGAGCTTCTTTTTCAAGTTTCTTGCGGATGCGGTCACGCTTCAGCGGCGACAGATAATCCACAAATAATTTGCCGTTAAGGTGGTCAAGCTCGTGCTGGATACAAATCGCCAGCAGGCCTTCGGCGCTCAGCGTAAAGGTTTCGCCATGACGATCCTGCGCCTGTACCTTGATGTTCGAAGCCCGCTCCACTTTTGCGTAAACGCCGGGAAACGACAGACAACCCTCTTCGTTGGCGAATTCTCCTGATTTTTCTGTAATCTCAGGATTGATAAACACCAGGGGTTCGCTCTGATCATCGCTACAGTCAGCAATGAACAGCCGCTTATGTACATCCACCTGGGTGGCCGCGAGGCCGACACCACTGGCGTCATACATGGTTTCGAACATGTCATCTATGGTTGCGCGCAGGGCATCGTCAACCTCGGCAATAGGCTGAGCCATGGTGCGTAAACGCTCATCAGGGTATTCTAAAATAGTCAATTTAGTCATAACTTGTAATTCGCTAGTTTCATCTTCAGCAATTTTAACGTAATTTGGTGATGAACACACGGATTTACAATGGAGCTCAACATGGTCAGGTGGCGATTTCTGCCGATTGCGTTAATCGGCTTTCTACTCAGCGCACCGGGTATCGCTGACACGAGTAGCGACGACGGCATGAATGCCGACGCACAGACCCGGGGTGACGTGTTACGTCTTCGCGAAGGAGCGCCGCAGGAATATGTCGTTAAAAAGGGTGACACCCTGTGGCATATCTCTGAGTTATTTCTGGATGATCCCTGGCTGTGGCCCGAGCTATGGCGCGTCAATGACGACATTGCTAACCCGCATCTGATATATCCGGGCGACCGGCTGTACCTGCTCTGGCGTGACGGCCGGCCGCAACTGGTCCGTAAACAGCAGAAGACACTATTGCCAGATGGCGAGGTCAAGCCCAAGGATCAGGCCATTCCGATGTTTTCCCGTGAACAGCTTGCGTCGTACCTGACCGAGCACCGGGTGATGAGCATTGAGGACTTTGAAAGAGCGCCTCATATACTGGGCGACAATCGGGGTGCTCCGCGCGTTAATGGCATGGCGCCGGTATTTATTGAGGGCGACGTGGAACCCGGTCCATATCGGGTATTCACGCCGTTTACCTCACTGCAGGGCGAGCAACTGGTACGTTATGTAGCCAACGCCCGGGTGACCATGCAGCAGGGCGATTTGTGGGAAGCCGAGCTGACTAACCTGCAGCGCGAAGTTCGGCGGGGCGACGTATTGCTCAGCCCCGATCGGGTTAAGTTGCCGGAACAAATTGTGCCGCAGAGCGGTGCCGAAGTTGACGGTTACATTGCTGCGGCCTTAAATGAGCGGCTGGAACAGGGTAAATTTGACGTGGTGGTACTTGATCGTGGCGCCGCAGACGGGGTCAGAATCGGCCAGATGTATCAGGCGGTCAGGCCGGGCGTTATTATCTTTACCGGTGGTGAGCGACCAAAACCAGTCAACCGCTACAAGCCCTCAGACGATCTGTCGCGCTTCTGGCGTGAAACCACGCAGCTGCCAGCACAGGTAACCGCAGAGTTACTGGTTATTGAGGTCAATGACCATTCGAGCTACGCCATGGTGGTGGGTTCGGAAGACTGGCTCAAAGTAGGCGACTATTACGTGCCTAAATATATCGATTAACTGATTTCTGACATGAGCATGGAGCACCAATCAGCATGGATGCTGACGAACTATCTGTTTTATTACAGGCCTTGCGGGCGCCCGCCCGGTTACAACGCAAGATTCAGCGGCAAAGCAGTTGGTCGGCGGCGCGTCGGCTGCTCGCGGACGAATCCGCGGTCCGGCCGGCGGATCTGGATCACAGCCTGACCTGGCTTAACCATCCTGACCATCATCTGATTGACTGGTTTAGCGCCGCTTACCCGGAACAGCTCAGAGCAATATCCCACCCTCCGTTAGCTTTATTTGTGCATGGCGAGCCGGACCTGTTGCAGCAACCCCAGCTAGGTATTGTCGGTAGCCGCAAAGCCAGTCCGGTGGGTTTGCACAGCGCCAGTTATTTCGCTACCGGACTGGCTCGTGCTGGCATTGTCGTCAGCAGTGGGCTGGCCCTGGGTATCGACAGCGCAGCACACCGGGCCGCGCTAAGCGAACGCACCACACTGGCAGTACTTGCTACTGGCCCTGACATTTACTATCCACCGCGTAACCGGCAACTGCAGCAACAGATCGCTCAGGGCGGGCTGCTGGTTAGTGAGTTTCCGCCGGGTATGACCGCCCGGCGCGACCATTTTCCCAGGCGCAACCGCATCCTCAGCGGACTGAGTCAGGGCATTCTGGTCATAGAGGCACAGCGGCAGAGTGGCTCGTTAATTACCGCCCGCCTGGCAGCTGAGCATAACCGTACGGTATTCGCGTTACCCGGCTCGATTTGGGACCCGGCCATGGCGGGTTGTCATCAGCTGATCAGAGAGGGGGCAACCCTGATAACGGCGGTCGCTGAGATCCTGGAAGAGTTGAATTTTGCGCCATCGCCCATACATACCAGTGATGGCACAGAAAATAAATGTAGTGGAAGCTTGGCAAACCTGAAATTGTTGGCTAATGTGGGCAATGAGACGACCTCTGTTGACACTATAATAGCACGGAGCGGACTACCGGTCGCGATCGTGACAGAGCAGCTGGTACTGCTCGAATTAGAGGGGCACATCGTCTCAGTAGCCGGTGGTTACATAAAGATGGGGAGGCGCTAACGATGTTTGATATCCTCATGTACCTGTTCGAGAATTATATCCATTCGGACATGGAAGTAGTGGTTGATCACGATGAGTTGACGGATGAGTTGACCCGGGCAGGTTTTCACCGGCAGGAAATTCTTAAAGCTCTGGCGTGGTTAGAGCGGCTGGCTGAACTACAGGACAGCCAGACCAAACCTTACTTAAATCGTTCACCGAACAGTGCTATCCGTGTCTATACAGCTGAAGAAGTAGCGCGTCTGGATTGTGCCAGCCGTGGCTTTCTGATGTATCTGGAAAATCTGGGTGTACTGGATTTTGCGACCCGCGAAATGGTTATTGACCGGGTGATGGAACTGGATACGCCGCAGTTTACGCTGGATGATCTTAAGTGGGTGGTGCTGATGGTGCTGTTTAATGTACCCGGACGCGAAGACGCTTATGACCAGATGGAAGGCTTACTGTTTGAGGAGCCGGAAGGTCTGTTGCATTAAATGACCGCCGATAACTTTCTTGAACCACAACCACTGGGTGTTCCCTGTCCCCGGTGCGAGCGCGAACTGCAACTTAAAAAAGGCCGCTATGGCCTCTACGTAGGCTGCAGCGGCTATCCTGACTGTGACTATATGACCGCGGCCGACTTCGACCCTGGCACCGATGTCGCTTGTCCTGAGTGTAAGGCCGGCAAGCTGGTACAGAAAACCAGCCGCTTCGGGAATTCGTTTTATGCCTGCGATCAGTACCCAGCCTGCAAGTTTTCCGTTAATCTTCCCCCGGTAGCAGAGTCCTGTCCGCTGTGCGGCTATGCACTGTTACTGAAAAAACGTACCGCTGCCGGTGAGCGCATGGTCTGTGCGCAGCCAGAGTGCGAGTACAAGTCACCAATTTCGTAGTTTTAATCGGTTATTCAGGAGTACTTCATGGACTGGCAGGCTGCACGTGACGCGTTTCAGCAAGGCGAGCTATTAGCCTATCCGACCGAGGCGGTTTATGGCTTGGGTTGTGATCCGCGTAATCAGGCGGCGGTAGAGAAATTGCTGGCGCTTAAACAGCGGGCCCCGGAAAAAGGCCTTATCCTGCTGGCGGCCGATTACAGCCAACTGGTTGCTTTTGTTGATGACCTGGCGATACCTCAGGACAAACGCTTCAGTGTGTTTTCGCAGTGGCCCGGCCCCATCACGCTGTTGCTGCCGGCAGCAGCCCATGTGCCGCGCTGGCTGCGCGGCGATTCTGAACAAATAGCGGTACGGGTAACGGCCCATGAGCCGGCGCGTCAGCTCTGCCGGGCATTAAATAGTCCGATTGTATCAACCAGTGCCAACTATAACGGCCAGCCGCCGCTAGTGCGGGCTGACGATGTGCGCGAAATCTTTGGTGATAAAGTAGCCTGGGTAATGGACGCGCCAACCGGCGGGGCAGCCCGGCCGACTAAAATCATTGACCCCCTGAACTCAAAAACTTTCCGGGACTAACTATGCACAATGACATGCTGGACCAGGTGAATGCCTATTTAACGGATCTGCAGGATCGCATTTGTACGGCGCTGGCCGAAGCGGACGGCGGCGGCCGCACCTTTCAGGAAGAAAGCTGGCAACGCGAAGGCGGTGGCGGCGGGCGGTCACGGATCCTGCGTGACGGCAAGGTGCTGGAGCAGGGCGGCGTGGGCTATTCCCATGTATTTGGCGAGCAGATGCCAGCCTCTGCCACTGCCCACCGGCCTGAACTGGCCGGTCGCAATTTTAATGCCTGCGGGGTCTCGCTGGTTATGCATCCGCATAATCCATATATCCCGACCAGCCACGCCAACGTGCGCTTTTTCATCGCCGAAAAAGAGGGGGCTGACCCCGTTTGGTGGTTTGGCGGCGGTTTTGACCTGACGCCTTTCTACCCGTTCGAAGAGGATGTGAAGCTGTGGCATCAGGTAGCCGCCGATGCGCTGGCACCTTTTGGTCCTGACTTATATCCGGCGTTTAAAACCTGGTGCGATGACTACTTCTGGCTCAAGCATCGCAACGAAACCCGTGGTGTTGGCGGCTTGTTCTTTGACGATCTTAACGACCGTGGCTTTGACGAATGCTTTGCTATTATGCGAGCGGTCGGCGATGCGTATCTTGATGCCTACCTGCCGATTATCCGGCGGCGGAAAGATACCCCATATGGCGAGCGCGAGCGCGAGTTCCAGCTGTACCGGCGTGGCCGCTATGTCGAATTTAACCTGGTCTGGGACCGGGGTACCTTGTTTGGCCTGCAGACCGGCGGGCGCACTGAGTCGATACTGATGTCGATGCCACCGCTGGCACGCTGGGAATATGGCTACCAGCCCGAGCCCGGGTCGCCGGAAGCCCGGCTGTACCGCGATTTTCTGCGGCCCCGCGACTGGCTTAATGAACTTTAACCCGGCGGACAGGAGCTAATTGAGATGGCTTTATTTACGGTATTCGGTAATCCAATCGGGCATAGCCTGTCGCCACAGATCCATGAGCTCTTCGCCGCTCAGTTTCAGCTGACCAATACCTACTCCCGCAGCTTATGTACGGCTGGCCAGTTCCCGGCAACGGTGGCGCGCTTTTTTCGCAGCGGTGGTGCCGGTGCCAATGTCACCCTGCCATTCAAGGAAGCCGCCGTTCAGGTAGCAACCCATCTGAGCGAGCGCGCCCGTGAGGCCGGCGCGGTTAATACCCTGGTGCCACTGGGGCAGGGCCAGTTGCTGGGTGACAATACCGATGGCCTGGGGCTCGTTCGCGATCTGCAAGCCGCGGGTGTGCGCTTGCCGGGGCTGCAGGTTATTCTGCTGGGGGCCGGTGGCGCTGCCCGCGGCGTATTGCCGGCGTTAATGCATGCCGGGGTTAAACAAATCACCCTGGTGAACCGGACCACGGCCCGGGCCCGGCAGTTAGCGCATGATTTTTCCCGGTACCAGCCGGTAGTTGCTGAAGCTGGCGAGCTGCAGCCGCTGCCTGAGCCTTATCTGATACTGAATGCGACCAGCGCCTCGCTGACAGGCACAACACTGCAGTTGCCGCGTGAGGTACTGGCAGGCGCTGGCTGGGTTTACGACATGATGTATAGTGCCCGGCCGACAACTTTCCTGGAGGATGCCGCGCAGGCAGGCGCCGGTGCAATTCGCGATGGATTGGGGATGCTGGTCGAACAGGCCGGGGTGGCTTTTTCCATCTGGCATGGGGGGCTGGAGCCTGAAACCGCACCGGTGCTGGCGAAACTCCGGCAGGATTTGGTAAATCGTTAGCGCTTCGTGACGAACCTAGTCGCGAATAACGATATCGGGGTTCAGGTCGACATCGCCCTCGCTATCCACAGTGGCGAACTCAACGCCACGGCGTACCACGGCAATGGGGCCGCTGTCCGGATTGTTGCGGATGAAGGCTAAGTCATAGCCGAACTTCTGCAACTGGTAGACACCAAACTTCTGATCCATGGATAAGCGCTCCCACCACTCCGACTGATTCAGAGCGATACGACGCCGCTCGAAATCTTCGAGTTGTTGTAGCTCTTCTTTTGTTAGCTTCAT
>CAYWXF010000046.1:0-16314 GCA_964462025.1 uncultured Pseudomonas sp.
ACCCGTACTAGAAGTACGGGCTACAGGGAAATGTTGGTATACTGGCACGCATCTTAGTTATTTTATTCATTGATGTAGGGATTGTGAGCTATGGGTTGGCATACAAATCGTGAGTTTTATATTTCCTGGGAAGAGTTGCATCGGGCGACGAAAGAGCTGGCTCGGCGGCAGCTGCCGGCTGAGCAGTGGCGTGGCATCATTGCGGTAAGTCGCGGTGGGCTGGTTCCGGCGGCTATTCTGGCGCGGGAGCTGAATATTCGTATGGTCGACTGTGTTTCAGTAAGCTCGTACGATCACGACAGCCAGCGCGATACGGTGACTATGCTTAATGACGCGTCCGCTACGGATGATGGCGAGGGCTTCCTGGTTATTGACGATTTAGTAGATACCGGTAAAACCCTGAAGTTTTTGCGCAAACGCTTCCCTAAAGCACGATTTGTTACTGTCTATGCGAAGCCTGCGGGTGTTGATTTAGTGGATGATCATGTCGCTGATGTGGATCAGGAAACCTGGATTCACTTTCCCTGGGATATGTACCTGCACTATGTTGAGCCGCTGGCCGGGCACGAAAGCATCTAGGCTCGGGCAAAAAAAAGCCCCGCCATATTTCAGGGCGGGGCTAGTCATTTTTATGGCTATTTAGCTGATAAACTTCTGCAAGATCAGGCGCAAGGCGTCTTCAATCGCAATTTTCTCTTTATCACCGCTTACCCGGCTCTTGTACTCAACCGCATTTTCATCGAGATTGCGTTCGCCCACCACGATCTGATGCGGGATTCCAATCAGCTCCATGTCGGCAAACATAACGCCCGGGCGTTCTTTGCGGTCATCGAACAGCACTTCGATGTTGGCGGCGGTCAACTCATTATAAAGTTGTTCGGCAACTTCTTTAACGCGCACAGATTTATGCATATTCATCGGCACAATCGCGACCTGAAACGGCGCCAGCGCCAGTGGCCAGGTGATGCCGTGCTGATCGTGGTTCTGCTCAATAGCGGCGGCGACGATACGGGAAACACCGATACCATAGCAACCCATCGTCAGGGTTTCATGCTTACCGGATTCGGTGAGCACGCCCACTTTCAGCGCGTCGGAATATTTCTTACCAAGCTGGAAGATGTGACCGACTTCAATACCGCGTTTAATCTGCAGCCGACCTTTGCCACAAGGGCTGGGGTCACCTTCTATTACGTTGCGCAGGTCAGCGGTTTCGGGCGTCTCAACATCACGGCCCCAGTTAATATTGAAGTAATGGTAGCCATCTTCGTTGGCACCGGCAGCGAAGTCAGCCAGCACCGCCACACTACGATCAGCGATGGTAAAGAGCGGCATGCCAACCGGGCCGAGCGAGCCGGGGCCTGCGCCCACTGCCGCGCGAATTTCATCATCGGTGGCGAAGGTGAGGGGGCTTGCCACACGCGGATGCTTGGCGGCTTTAATTTCATTCAGCTCATGGTCGCCGCGGATTAGCAGGGCGACCAGATCGTCCTCGCTCCCCTTCACGATCAGGGTTTTGATGGTCTGGGTGACGGACACCGGAAACTGTTCGGTCAGTGCCTTGATGGTTTTAGCGTTGGCGGTGGCGACTTTTTCCATATCAGCGGTCGCTGCCGGCGCTTCGGAGCGCTCAGGCACTGCTTCAGCCAGTTCGACGTTGGCGGCATAATCTGAGCTATCAGAAAAGGCGATATCGTCTTCGCCGGAATCGGCCAGCACATGAAATTCATGAGACACGTTACCGCCAATAGAGCCGGTATCAGCGATGACCGGGCGGAAATCCAGGCCCAGGCGCTCAAAGATGCGGCAGTAGGCGGCATGCATAGCATCATAGGTCTGCTGCAGGCTGTCCTGCTCAAGATGGAATGAATAGGCATCTTTCATGATGAATTCACGGGCGCGCATCACACCGAAACGCGGGCGTATTTCATCGCGGAATTTGGTCTGGATCTGAAACAGGTTCATTGGCAGCTGTTTGTAGCTGGTGATTTCTTTGCGGACCAGTTCAGAAATAACTTCTTCGTGGGTCGGGCCCAATACGAAGTCGCGTTGGTTGCGATCATGCAGACGCAGCAATTCAGGACCGTAATCTTCCCAGCGACCGGATTCCTGCCATAGATCGGCGGGCTGTACCATCGGCATCAGCACTTCTAAGGCGCCGGCGCGTTCCATTTCTTCACGCACCACGGCTTCAACCTTGCGCAGTACCCGCAGGCCGCTTGGCGTCCAAGTATATAATCCGGCGGCAACCTTACGGACCATTCCGGCACGCAGCATAAGCTGATGACTGATCACTTCAGCATCAGCAGGAGTTTCCTTTAATGTGCCCAATAAATACTGGCTGGTACGCATGTGTTCCCCATTCAAAGTAACGGATCGATGGCTTATCGAAGATAACAGAATTCTATCAGTAGCAGGCCCGGGTCAAAAGTCTTTACTGATACTAATCACGTGATTTTCGGAATTGATAACCTGCCATTTGATGTTGAGATCATAAAGTGACATGCCATAGACCTTGTCTTTATGGGCACTTTGTTTATAGGCGGGGCGGGGATCCTGTTGCAGCACCTGGGCGATAAAATCAGCAAGCCCCGGATAGTCCGTTTGCAAGGCCGCCAGTTGCTGCTCGGCCTGCGGGCTGAAGCGAGTGGTAAATCCCGCCAGCGGCTTATCCTGGGCAAAGCCACTTCGCGCCTGAGGATGGCTGTCAGCATAAGCCAGATACGGCTTGATATCGATAACCGGGGTACCATCGACCCAGTCTGCACCAATCACATCGATCTGACTGCGGCCGTTATGATGGGAAACATCGGCCAGCTGCACAGCCGACATGCCGATACCGTTAGGTCGGAAAGTGGCGCGGGTAGCGAACACACCTTTACGGGCGTTACCTCCCAGCCGCGGCGGGCGAACCAGGGGTTTCCAGCCACCGGCCAGGGTTTCATGGAACAGAAATAATACCCAGATATGGCTAAACTCATTAAGCCCGCGCAGACAATCGGGATGACTGTAGCCTTCGTTCAGAATGATTTGACTGGTAGCGGCGGTAACCAGACCCGGCTGACGGGGCACGGCAAATTTCTGACGGTAAGGCGAACGAACGTAGCCGATGATATCTAACTGATGCTGCATGAAGTGAAAACCTGAACAGAGAGTAAGCAAATTTCAGCATATTTTGGTCAGTTTGGCGAACGATAAGGGCGACGATTTATTTCTTACCCGCCCGAAATAATTGTAAGCACTTGAAAAATAAGTGATATGCATAGTTGGCATCTTAATTGCTTGTTATCAATCGACGAAAAGAAATGACTTTGCTTTTACCGCATTCTGGAGACAATAAAAATGAGCAGACAGCAATTTGTATGGACCACAGCATTCCTGTTAATTGGCAGCGTTACGCTAGCCAGCTTACCTTTTAATGCGCGCGCCGCCGACAGTGAGAAAAGAATGGAAGCCACCTATGAGGTGACCAGCGCGACCACTCTTTATGTCGAATCAGGTGTTGGCACAATTCACTTTCACCGCCATGACAGCGATGAGGTTATTGTAAAAATACGCGCAAAAGCCGATGAAGATAATTTCTGGAAAAATGGCTCGCTTGATGAAGTTGAATTAGTCGCCAATCAGAAGGGCGATCAACTTATGCTTGAAGTGCCGAAACAGGACGATATTCAACTGGACTGGGACATCACTTTGCCGCGACTGAAGTCGGTAGTCACCGAGCTGGGTGTTGGTGAAGTGAAAGGTGAATTATATGCGGCTGATTTATCGGTTGAACTGGGAATTGGTGAAGTAGACCTTGATATTTACGGCGATGTTAAGTCTGTTGACGCAGAAGTTGGTATTGGTGAAACCCGAATTACCGGCCTTGATAATAGTCAGCGTGAACGCGCATTTATTAGTTCAAATAGCCAGGGACAAGGATCAGGCGATGCCCGTGTTGAAATAGAAACCGGCATTGGCGAAATCCGAATTGAAATTAAAGATTAATTGTTAACTTTAATTTAAATAATAAAAAGCCCGCAAATAGTAGCGGGCTTTTTTATTTTATTAGTTGTTTATTTGTTATTTAATTAAGTAATTATCAATACTTTCGCCACGCACAATTGCGGCTTTCAATGCATTGGGCATACGGCCCTGGCCAGTCCAGGTGATGCGCTCGCCATTGGCATCAATAATTGCATACTTCGGTGGCTTCGGAGCGCGCTTCCGACGAGTTTTAGGTGTTGCGGCCAGTGCAGCTTCACCAACTAAGTCTTCAACGCCAATGCCGGCTTCTGTCATTGCCTGACGCAGCTCGTCAATCTTGCGTTGTTTAGCAGCTTCCTGTTGCCGTTGCTGGGCTTCTTCTTCACGCCGCACAGCAATAACTTTATCCAGTTTATTACTGACTTCTTCAAGTTGTGCCACGCTGAGTTCCTTTGTCGCAGCTTTAAGACGTCGTCCGTGAGTTAAAATATTTAAAAATTCACTCATAATTTAATTCCACCAGATGTTAATTTGCCGCTCTATTAAATAGCATAAAATGAAAGCTGACAATATTAATCTTTTGTCAGCCGCATCTTACAAAATTATATTACAAAGCAAGTATAGCAAATTAACGCCTATTACATATTCGGGTAATTCGGGCCACCGCCACCTTCAGGCGTCACCCAGGTAATATTTTGCGACGGATCTTTAATATCGCAGGTTTTACAGTGAATGCAGTTCTGCGCGTTTATTTTAAATTCCGCTTTGCCATCTACCTCAACAACTTCATAAACGCCGGCCGGGCAATAACGCTGAGCAGGCTCCGCATATTCTGGCAGATTTACGTCCAGGGGAATGTCCTTGTCTTTTAAAACGAGATGGCAGGGCTGATCTTCTTCATGATTCGTATTGGACAAATAAACCGACGACAGGCGATCAAAAACCAATTTATTATCCGGCTTCGGATAATCGATGGGGCTATAATTTTTGGCTTTGCCGGTATTGGCGTAATCAGCAACGTCATCTTTAAAAGTAAAGGGCAGCCGGCCGCCAAACAGGTTCTGGTCGACGGTATTGTAGGCGCCACCAAGCCAGGTACCGAACTTGTGGATTGCCGGGCCAAAATTGCGTGAGCGATACAGTTCATCGTACAACCACGAATCTTTCAGGCGCTGTTCGAAGTCCGGCAGCTCTGCTGGTGGATTATCCTGCTGCAGCGCCGCACAAATCGACTCGGCGACGAGCATGCCTGACTTCATGGCGGTATGGTTGCCCTTGATTTTGGCAAAGTTCAGGGTGCCGGCATTACAGCCTGCCAGCACGCCACCCGGGAATACCATTTTTGGCAATGAATAAAAGCCACCTTTGGTAATGGCCCGCGCGCCATAGGTTACGCGCTTACCATCTTTCAGTGTTTTGGCAATTTCCGGGTGCGTTTTAAAGCGCTGAAATTCGCCAAATGGGTTCAGGTAAGGGTCTTTATAATTCAAGTCGACGATCAGGCCGACATAAACCTGGCCATCCTCGGCGTGATAGAGGTAACCCCCACCAGTGGTATCGCCGGTCAATGGCCAGCCAGTGCTATGCACAACCAGGCCGGGCTGGTGCTGTTCCGCGGGAACGTCCCAGATCTCTTTAAAGCCAAGGGCGTAGTGCTGGGGTGAGCGGTGTTCGTTAAGCTTAAATTCCTGTTGCAGGCGCTTGCCCAGATGGCCGCGGCTGCCTTCAGCGAATACGGTATATTTTGCGCGCAGCTCCATGCCAGGCTCAAAACTGCCTTTGTTCTCGCCATCAGCACCAACGCCCATGTCGCCGGTCACTATGCCTTCAACACGGCCGTCGTCGCCGGTAATGATATCGGCGGCCGGAAAGCCCGGGAAAATCTCAACGCCCAGTGCTTCAGCCTGCTCGGCCAGCCAGCGGCACAGGTTACCCATACTGGTAATGTAGTTGCCCTTGTTATGGAAAGTCTTGGGCACCATAAAGCCGGGTAAACGGGTTGCTGCTTCGTCGTTCTTGAAATAGAAGATGTGGTCGTCGGTTACTTCTGTTTTTAATGGTGCGCCCCGTTCTTTCCAGTCGGGAAACAGCTCGTCCAGGGCGCGGGTTTCGAACACGGCACCGGATAAGATATGGGCGCCGACTTCGGAGCCTTTCTCGACCACGCAAATCATCAGTTCCTGTTCATTCTCCTGTGCCAGCTGAGCTAGTCTGCAGGCAGTTGCCAGGCCTGCAGGGCCAGCGCCGACGATGACTACATCAAATTCCATACTTTCGCGTTGCATAGCGTTCTCCTGCACTATAAAAAGTTTCCGTCAGATCCAGGATTGTCGGACCCGGGTTTGAATAATTTCGTATTTAATTCCTGCGCCGCAACAGCCGGGGATAAATAATCCCCTTGTGCCAGGATACAGTCACGCTGCAGCAGAAAATCGATTTGTTGCTGATTTTCGACGCCGACCGCGACCAGTGGCAATTGCAGATGCTGAGCCAGACTGATGAGCATTTCAACCAGCTTGCTGCGGTTTTGATCCGTTGGCAAGGAAGCAATAAGCTGTCCGCCAATTTTCATCCTGTGTGGCGGGCAGGTTGTCAGCATCTGCAGGGTGTCCTGGTTCATCCCAGAATGATAAACGCCCAGGCGGATGCCGGTATCATTGAGTTTTTGCAACCTGGCCTTGCGGAACTGACAAAGTTGCAGGTAATCGCTTTCGGAAATGTCGAGCTGCACCCGATCGGCCGGAAGTTGTTGCCGCCGGATATGCTCCGAAAGCAGTTCGGGCAACTTCGGCAGTGCCAGTTGCCGGGCTGAGAGGTGAAGTGCTACGGACAGTTCCTCATCCCCCTGCTGATGCCAGTGGCGGAGTTGCTGCAGCGCTGTCTTGATAATGGTTTCAGTCAGCGCTGACATCAGCCCGGTATTGGCGATTACTGGCAAAAAGAACTCGGGCGCTACCAGCGACTGATCGGCTAGGCGCAGTCGCAGCATCGCTTCCACGGCAACCACCGAACTGGTGCGTAAATCGAAAACCGGTTGATAGTGCACCTCGACCTGGTTATTTTCTACCGCCTGGCGGACGCTGGCCATCAGTTCCAGCCGCTGCTCTAATTGCTGTTGCTGGTCGGCGCTATACCGGCTTAATCCATAAAAGCCCTGTTGCTTAGCCTGGTTTAGCGCGGTACTGGCGTGGATTAATAAGGTTTCGGCGTCATACTCAGCCTTGTCGGCACATGCAATGCCAACTGATACCGAGCAATAGACTTCCTGGTTACTGGTAAAGATCTGCTGCTGCATGCTGTCGATAATCGCGCGGGCAAACCCTTCAGCTTGGTCGGGCTGGCTGAGGTCCGGTATCAGGGCAATAAAGTTATCCCCACCGAGACGTGCCACCAGGCCATGGGCCGGACAGAGCTTCTTCAGCCGGTGGGCAATGCGTTTGAGTACTTCGTCACCAAGCTGATGGCCCAGAGAGCGATTAAGCGCACCGAAGCCATCCAGGTTTATATGGAAGGCGGCCAGTTGCCCTTGTTGCTGTTCAAGGCGGGGTAGGTTTTCACGCAGATAACGTAATACCGCGGTGCGGTTGGCAATATCGGTTAATTCGTCCCGCTCCGATAAATAAGCAAGCTGTTGCTCGGTTGCATGTAAATTCTGCAGCTTACGCTCTAAGCTGTGGGCTCGTTTACGCAATGTCTCATTAGTTTCGCGATGCATGAGCAAACGCCAGCCAATGAGCATGGCGCACAGGGTTAAGATAACGCCACCCCAGAATACCAGCCGGATGGTAGCCGAATACATCGCCTCTAAGCGGTACTCGGCCGGCCATAGGATAATTTCCCACTGATTACCCAGGACATTCAGCGGTTGGGTGACCGACCAGCTGTCGCGTAGTGTCGGATCGCCGGCAAACTGAAATACCAGATGATCCCGATCATGGATTTCGAGCTGGTAGCCCTCAGTGATCTGTGTGCGAATGATACGATCAAAAAATGAATCCAGATTCACTACTACTGCAAAGTAGCCATTGTCGATGGCCCGTTGCACCTGGCCAATAATGACAATATCGTCTTCCGCTGGCGACAGCTGGCCGGCATCACCGGTTAACACCCGGTCGTTAATCTGTTGCTCAAGTTGCGCGCGTAACTGCTGGTTATCGAACTCGGCCTGAAAAAAACTACTGGTGTTATCGGCGGTGCTGGAAAACTCAATCTGAAACTGCTGATTGAGCCAGAGCACATGACGAATTGCCGGATAAAACTCAAGCAAGGCCTGGGCTTCAGTTGACCAGCGCTGCTGCAGCGGCACCGGGCTGTGTTCGAGTTCGCGCACCACCCATTCACTGGCGAACAGGTAGGTAAGTAACAGTTGTCGCAGCTGAATTTCCAACTGGCCGACGTCGTGGTTCAGGCGTTGTTTGATGTGATCCTGCTCAACCGACAGCAACATCCGGGTGCTGCCCAAAGTCAGCGCCATCCCCACAAAGAAGATGACCGCTAACAGTTTGCTACGCCGGATTACGCTGTCCATGGCGGCATCGTCACGACTTCAGTTCGGCACGATCACGGAACTGCTCGAGAGCTTCCGGATTGGCCAGGGCATCGGTGTTTTTAACCGACTCACCGTGAATAACCTGGCGTACGGCCAGCTCCACGATTTTACCGCTGATGGTACGAGGAATATCGTCGACCTGGGCGATCACCGCCGGCACATGACGGGGGCTGGTGTTGGATCGGATCACCTTGCGGATCTGCTGTCTGAGTTCATCATCCAGGGTGCAGCCCTCGCGCAGGCGCACAAACAGCACCACGCGCTCATCGTCCTGCCAGTTCTGGCCGACGGCGATACTTTCAAGCACAGCGTCGATTTTTTCGACCTGACGGTAAATTTCAGCGGTGCCGATGCGCACGCCGCCCGGGTTCAGTACTGCGTCTGACCGGCCATATATGATCACGCCATTATGCCCGGTCAGTTCAGCGTAGTCGCCATGAGCCCAGGTGTTATCAAAACGGGCAAAATAGGCGTTGTAGTAACGTTGACCATCGTCATCGTTCCAGAAGCCTATCGGCATGCAGGGAAAGCTGTTACGGCAAACCAGTTCGCCTTTTTCGCCGGTTACCGGTTCGCCATCTTCGTTAAATATCTGCACATCAAGGCCAAGCCCACGGCATTGTAACTCGCCGCGATAAACCGGCAGAACCGGGCAGCCAAGAGCAAAACAGGAAACGATGTCGGTACCGCCGGAAATCGACGACAGGCAGACATTGTGCTTAATGTGACGATACACGAAATCAAAGCTCTCAGGAGCCAGCACAGAGCCTGTGGTCAGAATAGCGCGCAGTGCCGCCAGTTCGTGATGGGCGGCAGGTTTATAGTCAGCTTTTTCCAGCGCGGAAAGATACTTGGCGCTGGTGCCGAATACGCTGATTTGCTCTTCGTCGGCAATGTCCCAGAGTACTTTGGGTTCGGGATAGAAGGGCGAGCCATCAAAAAGCACCAGGGCGGCGCCTGAGGCGAGGCCCGAGGCCAGCCAGTTCCACATCATCCAGCCGCAGGTGGTGAAGTAAAACATCACGTCATCGCGATCCAGATCGGTATGCAGCCCGTGTTCTTTGAGATGCTGCAGCAAGGTACCGCCAATGCCGTGCACAATGCACTTAGGCACACCCGTGGTGCCCGAGCTGTACATGATATAGAGGGGATCATTGAACGCCATTGGCGTAAAGGTGATGGAAGTCGCGCTCCGATCCAGATAATCGTCCCAGCGCGTTACCCCGTCGCCAGGCTGCTGGCCAAGGCCGGCGAAATCAACCAGCAGGGTATGTTCCAGCGAGCTTAATTCAGACCGGATAGCGGCTACTTTGTCACTGATATCCAGCTTCTTGCCGTTGTAAAAATAGCCGTCAACGGTAATGAAAAGCTTGGGTTCGATCTGGCCGAACCGATCAACCACACCCTGGACGCCAAAATCCGGCGAGCAGCTTGACCAGACCGCACCGATACTGGTGGTGGCCAGCATGGCGATAATGGTTTCAATGCAGTTGGGCATCATAGCGGCAACCCGGTCACCCGCGGTAACACCCTGCGCGCGCATGGCAGCGGCCAGGGCGGCGGTCTCGGCATAAAGCTCCGCGTACGTCAGTTGCTGGCGCTTGCCATCTTCACCCCGAAAAATAAGGGCAATCTGATTGTCCTTATGACGCAGCAGATTTTCCGCAAAGTTTAGTTGGGCGTCGGGAAACCAGGTGGCACCGGGTAATTTATCCGCATCTTCAACAACCCGGTCGCCTTGTTCACCAATAACGTCAAAGTAATTCCAGAGGTAGGCCCAGAAATCCGCGTGGTGGTCGACTGACCATTGGTGTAACTCATGATAATTGGCCAGCGCCAGGTCAAAGTCGTGATTGACCTGTTGCAGAAAATCAGTCATCCGGGCGGCGGCAATTTGATCGGCGTCAGGTCGCCAGAGTATAGAGCTCGACATAATTAGGTTTCCTGTTTTGCCAGTTCAGCCAGGGCTACCTGTGAGCGCGGGCTGTGATTCAGATGGGTACAGATTTGGGTGCCGGCATGGATCAGCTTAGCCAGGTCGATACCGGTATCTATGCCCATTCCCTGTAACATATAGACCAGGTCTTCAGTGGCCAGGTTACCGCTGGCGCCGCGGGCATAAGGGCAACCACCCAGGCCGGCAACGGCGGTATCTATGGTGGCAACACCCAACGGCAGGCAGGCGGCGATATTGGCCAGAGCCTGGCCGTAAGTGTTATGAAAATGCAGTGCCAGATGCTCAATGGGAACCTCTTCGGCGACCGCTTTGAGCATATTCTGCGCATGCAGTGGGGTACCAACCCCTATGGTATCGCCAAGGGATATCTCGTAGCAGCCCATGCGGTAGAGCTCGCTGGCTACCCGCACCACGTCGCTTATGGCGACATCACCCTGATACGGGCAACCCAGCACACAGCTTACATAACCGCGCACCCGGATATTCTGTTCACGGGCGGCGGCAATTAACGGGGCAAAGCGATCCAGGCTTTCGGCAATACTGCAGTTAATATTTTTCTGGCTGAAAGCTTCTGAGGCGGCACCAAACACCGCCACTTCGTCAGCGCCAGCGTCGAGTGCGGCCTCAAACCCCTTGAGGTTCGGGGTCAGGGCAGCGTAAGTGACGCCAGGCTTCCGCTCGATGGCTTTAAACACTTCGCCACTGTCGGCCATTTGCGGCACCCATTTAGGGCTGACAAAGGCGCCGGTTTCGATGTAAGTCAGGCCAGCCTCTGCCAGCGCATTGACCAGGGCAACTTTGGCGGTCAGCGATACGGCCTGTTCATTCTGCAGACCATCGCGTGGACCAACTTCAACAATTTTCACCTGCTTTGGCAGTGCCATGGATGGCTCCTATTCGTCTTCCAGGCTGATCAGCTCTGCGCCGTCACTGACCAGTTCGCCTGCTTTATAATAGACCTGTGCGACCACGCCGTCGCGTGGGGCGCGGATGGTATATTCCATTTTCATGGCTTCCATCACCACTAATGGCTGATCCGCTACTACCTGGTCACCTGATTGCACCATTACATCAACCACAGTCCCGTTCATCGGCGCGGTCAGAGTGCCGGCTGCGGCTTCCTGCTGCAGGGTGTCGGCGATTTTATGCCGGGTAAACCGGATACTGGCATACTCACTGAATACGGTAATGTCGGTGTCGGTGCGCAGTACATACACGTTGAACTGATGGCCGTCGCGGGTTACCCGCAACCGATCCTGCTCCGCTTCAGCCTGCCACAGGGTGTCTTCTCCCTGTTGCTGCCAGCCACCGCTGGTGGCCTGCAGGGCGATGGTGAGCAGGTCATCCTGATGTTGTAGTTCGATATCAAACCGGGCCGGCTGATTTAACCGCAGGCCGCGCAGCTGCTGCCAGGGTGAGCTGGTGGCTGATTGTTGCTCGGCCAGTTGCTCGGCGAGCGCAGCGATAACAGCATAATCGTTGATCAGATCGCTGGTATCCGGGAACAGATCCTGTTCATACTTTTCGATGAACCGCGTTGTGAGCTCGGCGCGCTGAAACTGCGGATGACTGGCGATACGGCGCAAGAAGTCGATATTGGTGCGAACGCCGGCGATCCGGTAGTCATTCAGTGCCTGGATCAGGCGCCGCAATGCGACGGTGCGGTTTTCACCCCAGACGATGAGCTTAGCCACCATAGGGTCATAATAGGCGCTGACTTCGTCGCCTTCGATGACGCCGCTGTCAATGCGCAGCGCAGTGTTTGTTTCCGGGGTGCGTAGCACATGCAGGGTGCCGGTACTGGGCAGAAACTCATTGGCCGGATCTTCAGCATAGATTCGTGCTTCAAACGAATGGCCGTTGACCTCGATCTGATCCTGCGCCAGCGGCAGCGGCTCACCACTGGCGATGGTCAATTGCCAGGCGACCAGATCTTGCCCGGTAATCATCTCAGTGACCGGATGCTCAACCTGCAACCGGGTATTCATTTCCATAAAATAGAATTTATTATCGGTGTCGAGTAAGAACTCAACGGTACCGGCGCCGACATAGTCGATGGCCTGGGCGGCACGTACGGCCGCTTCACCCATGGCGGTGCGGGTGCTGGTGCTGAGGGAAGGCGCCGGCGCTTCTTCCACCACTTTCTGGTGGCGGCGCTGCACCGAGCAGTCGCGCTCGGCCAGATACACGCCGTTGCCATGCTCATCACAGAACACCTGTATTTCGACATGACGCGGGTTACCGATATATTTTTCGACCAGCATTTTATCGTTGCTGAACGAAGCCTGAGCTTCGCGTTTAGCGGATTGCAGCGCATCGTGGAAGTGCTGCTCAGATTCGACCACGCGCATGCCTTTACCGCCGCCGCCGTAGGCAGCTTTCAGTAACACCGGGAAGCCGATCTTGCGCGATTCTTCCAGTAACTTTTCTTCGCTTTGCTCGGTGCCATGGTAACCCGGAACCAGTGGCACACCGGCCTCGCTCATAATGGCTTTAGCGGCACTCTTCGAGCCCATGGCGGCGATGGCGCTGGTGGGCGGACCAACGAAAATAATATTATTGCTGGCGCAGGCGTCAGCGAAATCTTCATTCTCTGACAAAAAGCCATAGCCGGGATGGATCGCATCAGCGCCGGTGGTTTTGGCCGCGGCGATAATTTTGTCGATGACCAGGTAACTTTCGGCGCTCGGAGCCGGGCCGATATGAATACTTTCGTCAGCCAGTTTGACGTGCTGCGACTGGCGGTCGGCATCAGAATAAACGGCTACAGTACGGATGCCCAGTGCTCTGGCAGTACGAATGATGCGGCAGGCAATTTCACCGCGGTTGGCTATCAGCAATTTCTGTAACATTGCTTATCCTTGTTTCCAGTTAGGCGTTCGTTTTTCTAAAAAGGCACTCAGACCTTCCTGACCTTCGTCTGACACCCGAATTTCTGCGATACGTTCAATGGTGGTGCGGCGGCTTTGCTCGCCCAGCGGCTGCTGGTCCAGATCTTTGATCAGCTGTTTGGCTGCGCTGACCGCGGCCGGGCTATTACCAAGGAACTGCTTGATCAGGCGTTGTGCGGCCTGGTCCAGATCGTCAACTACCTCGTGCACCAGCCCGAATTGTTGGGCCACGGTGGCATCGAAGCGCTCGGCCGATAACATATAACGGCGCGCCTGCCGCGTGCCCATGGCCCGCATCACATAGGGGCTGATCACAGCCGGGATCAGGCCAATTTTAACTTCACTCAGGCAAAAGCTGGCACCTGGCTCGGCAAAGGTCACATCACAGCAGGCGGCAAGGCCCACGGCACCACCGAAAGCGGCGCCCTGAACCAGCGCGATGCTTGGTTTACTCAGTTCATCCAGACGTTGCATCAGGCGCGACAGCTCAGTGGCATCAGCGACGTTCTCGTCGTAGTTTTTATCTGCCATTGAGCGCATCCAGCTCAGATCAGCGCCGGCCGAAAAGTTATTGCCGTTGGAGCGCAGCACCACTACGCGCACGTCGTTGTTTGCTTCGATCGCGGCCAGCGCATCAAGTAGTTCGGCGATCATGTGATCGTCGAAAGCGTTATGCACATCAGGCCGGTTCATGGTTAACCAGGCGACCTGATCGGTCAGGCTCAGTTCTATAAAACGGTAACTCATGAGCTCTCCTTACATCCGGAACACGCCGAAACGGGTGTCCGCTATCGGGGCGTTATTGGCCGCAGCAAGGCTTAAGCCCAGCACATCACGGGTTTGTGCCGGATCGATAATGCCGTCATCCCACAGGCGCGCCGAAGCGTAGTAGGGGTGACCCTGCTTCTCATACTGTTCAACGATGGGCTGCTTAAGTTTTTGCTCGTCTTCAGCGCTCATGCTTTCGCCTTTGCGCGCCAGATTATCCTTCGTAACCTGCGCCATCACGCCGGCAGCCTGTTCACCGCCCATTACTGAGATACGCGCATTCGGCCACATAAACATCAGGGTTGGGTCATAGGCGCGGCCGCACATGCCGTAGTTGCCAGCGCCGTAACTGCCGCCAATAAGCACGGTAAACTTAGGCACCTGTGCGCAACTTACCGCGGTCACCATCTTGGCGCCGTGCTTGGCGATGCCTTCGGCTTCGTATTTTTTACCGACCATAAAGCCGGTGATGTTCTGCAGAAACACCAGCGGGATCTTCCGCTGCGCGCAAAGCTCAATAAAGTGAGCCCCTTTTTGCGCCGATTCGGAGAACAAAATGCCGTTATTGGCCACTATGCCCACCGGGTAACCATGGATCCGGGCAAAGCCGGTGACCAGGGTGGTGCCATAGTTCTGTTTAAATTCGTCGAAGTCGGAATCGTCAACCACCCGGGCGATCACTTCGTGTACGTCATACGGTTTGCGCAGATCGGTGCCGACGATACCGTAAATCTCACCGGCGTCGTAGCGGGGCGGTTTGACGTCATGCTGTTTGACTGCGTTGGCGCCACGATAATTGAGGCGGGCCACCGAGCGACGAGCCAGCGCCAGGGCGTGTTCGTCGTTCAGGGCAAAATGGTCGGCCACGCCTGAAATCCGGGTATGCACGTCGGCGCCGCCGAGTTCTTCGGCGCTGACTTCTTCGCCGGTCGCTGCTTTAACCAGCGGCGGGCCGGCCAAGAAAATGGTGCCTTGTTCTTTAACAATGACGCTTTCGTCGGCCATGGCCGGTACATAAGCGCCGCCGGCGGTACACAGGCCCATAACCACGGCAATCTGCGGGATCCCCTTGGCTGACATATTGGCCTGATTGAAAAAGATCCGGCCGAAATGATCGCGATCCGGGAATACTTCATCCTGCCGTGGCAGGTTAGCACCACCGGAATCGACCAGATAAATACAGGGCAGGTGGCAACGTTCAGCGATTTCCTGGGCGCGCAGGTGCTTTTTCACCGTAAGCGGATAGTAGGTGCCGCCTTTAACCGTGGCGTCGTTCGCGACGATCATACACTGAACGCCTTCTACGGTGCCGATCCCTGCGACCACTCCGGCGGCCGGAACGTAGTCTTCATAACAGTCCCAGGCTGCGAACTGGCCTATCTCAAGAAAGGGCGAGCCGCTGTCGATAAGCTTTTCAATACGCTGGCGCGGCAGCAATTTGCCCCGGGCCAGATGCCGTTCCTGGTATTTGGCGCCGCCGCCTTGTTTAATCTGATCGACCTTGGCATAGAGATCATCGACCACCTCTTGCATTGATTTCGTATTCGCAATAAAGGTTTCGTCTTTCGGATTAATTGCACTGGTTAGTACCGTCACGCTCGTACTCCCTGATTACACAGATTCACTGAACAGCTCACGGCCGATCAGCATGCGGCGAATTTCTGATGTGCCGGCGCCAATTTCATAGAGTTTGGCGTCGCGCAATAAGCGGCCTGTCGGGTACTCGTTAATGTAACCGTTACCGCCCAGCAATTGAATAGCATCCAGCGCCAGTTGGGTGGCCAGTTCCGCAGAGAACAGGATAGCACCGGCGGCGTCTTTGCGGGTGGTTTCACCACGGTCACAGGACTGCGCTACCGCGTAAACATAAGCGCGGGCGGCATTGGTACGGGTATACATATCAGCTAATTTGCCCTGTACCAGCTGGAAGTTGCCGATAGCCTGGCCAAATTGCTTGCGATCATGAACGTAAGGAACGGCAACATCCAGGCAAGCCTGCATGATGCCCAGCGGGCCGGCAGCTAGTACTGCGCGCTCGTAGTCGAGGCCGCTCATAAGCACTTCAACGCCACCATCCAGTTCGCCGAGGATGTTCTCAGCCGGCACCCGGCAGTTCTCAAATACCAGTTCACAGGTGTTGGAGCCACGCATGCCAAGCTTATCCAGCTTCTGCGCGGTACTGA
>CAYWXF010000047.1:0-15139 GCA_964462025.1 uncultured Pseudomonas sp.
CCAATTACCTGTACTGTGAAAGAACATTTGTGGGCGCGGATTATAGGCTAAATTTTAGCATCAGGCAATTATCTGTTCTGACCGGGTGCGGCCGGATCGATCATTGCTTGACCGGATGTTTTCTCTGTGTTATCTAGATGTTGCGCTAAAAATTTAACTTAACAAGAAACATCAGAGCCAGGAGGGTCCCGTGGATCATTCAGATAACCTATCTCAAAATGAATCTAAAGCGGATAAAGCAAGTGCAGGTAAGCGCAAATGGCGGGAAATTGAAGCGATAAAAGAAAAATATCGGCTGCGCCAGGAGCTACAGGATATGGATTTCGGACTGGATCTCGAACTCGACCAACTGGAATACTAATTTACCAACGAATCGGCTCATCCAGCAGCCGGTTGGTTTCGGCAAAGTGGCCGCAGGTCAGAAAACCCCGATGCGCCGATAATGGCGACGGATGGACTGTCTTCAGTACATGATGGCGGTTGGCGTCAACAAAGTCGGCCTTCTTCTGGGCATAGCTGCCCCAGAGTAAAAACACCACCCCTTCACAGTGGCGATCGATTTGTTCGATCACCTTGTCAGTAAAACGCTCCCAGCCCCAGCCGGCATGCGCATGGGCTTTGCCTTGTTCAACCGTGAGTACCGCATTCAGCAATAGCACGCCCTGCTCCGCCCAGTGCTCGAGATTACCGTGGTCGGGTTCCTCATAATCGGGGAAATCGTGTTTCAGCGCTTTGAAAATATTACGCAGCGACGGCGGCTTTTTAACCCCCTTTGGCACCGAGAAGCACAGGCCATGGGCCTGGCCAGGACCGTGATACGGGTCCTGGCCAATAATCACCACCTTTACCTTGTGCAAAGGCGTCAGCTTAAACGCATTGAACACCTGGTCGGCCGGTGGATAGATGGTTATACCCGCCGCCCGTTCGGCGCCAACGCGGTCCAACAGATCCTTAAAGTATTGTTTCTGCTTTTCCGCGCCGATTACGTCCGACCACTCTTTCATGTCAGCCCTTACTTATCTTCTGCTTTCGGATATTTTTCAAACCAGTGCAGAATATAGGCTACCTTAGCCATCAGGTTGCTGGGCCGGGTATAGATGCCATGGGGCGCATCCGGAACACGGACCATGGCGGTTTCCACGCCCGCCAGTTTCAGCGCCTGATAATACTGCTCAGACTCAGAAATCGGGGTGCGGTAATCCGACTCACCGGTCAGCAGCATGGTCGGTGTGGTCACATTGCCCACATAGCTGATTGGTGAATGCTTCATGTAGTGTTCCGTATGCTCCCATGGCACGCCAGGGAACCAGTACTTGGTAAAGTAGTTGTAGGCATCAGCGGTCAGCACAAAGCTGTACCAGTTGATAACCGGCTTTGCCACCACGGCGGCCGCGAAGCGATCGGTATGGCCGACAATCCAGGCCGTTAGTACGCCACCGCCGCTGCCGCCGGTTACATAGAGTTTATCTTCATCAATAAAGCCTTTTTCAATCACCGCGTCCACGCCGTCCATCAGATCGGTGTAGTCATGGCTCGGATAGTTATGATGAATTTCCTGAGCAAAGTCTTCGCCATAGCTGGTGCTGCCCCGCGGGTTGGTATACAGCACCACATTGCCTTTGGCGGCCATCAGCTGGATTTCAGCCGCGAACGAGCCGGCATAAGCGGTGTGCGGGCCACCGTGGATTTCCAGGATCAGCGGGTATTTTTTGGTGGCATCAAAGCCCGGCGGATAAGCAATCCAGCCCTGGATTTGCTTGCCATCGTGGCTGGATTCGTACCAGATTTCTTCAACCCGGGCCAGTTCCTTGAAGTTCAGCAGATCGTCGTTAAGGCTGGTCAGCTTGCGCTTCAGCTTACTGGTCTGCAGCATCAGGTCGGCCGGACGCTGTGGATGCGCCAGCGTGAATACCAGGCTGCCGTCGTCGGCGACATCATAGCTGCCGCCGCTATACGGACGTGAGTAGCTCAGGCCGCCCATCTTGTCGGTCAGTACGCTGTGATTACCGCTAAGGTTCTGATAAGCGATATGCCCGTTGCCGTGCTTATCGTACGAAAAGTACAGGCCGCGGCTGTCGGCTGCCCACTGGATATCATCGACGCTGTAATCCAGCTCACCGGTTAGCAGGCGCGGCTTATTGCCACCCAGTTCCATAACGTACAGCTGCGTCAGCTGGTAGCTCATTTTCTCGTCGTCAAAACCCAGCCAGGCAATGCGCTTGCCGTCCGGGCTCACCTGCGGTGAGTGATCCGGCCCGACCCGCGTGGTGATCTGGCTGACCTTGCGGTCATCAAGGGTCACCGCATAAAGCTCAGAGTTCAGGGGCTGCTCAAAAGCATCCTCGCGGCGGTTCGCCGAGAAGATGATCTGGCTGGAATCGCCGTTCCAGGTCAGGGTGCCGCCGTGATTGTAGTCATCAAAGGTCAGCTGGCGGGGTGAGCCGCCACTGGCCGGCATCACGTAGATCTGCGTATAGCCTTCAGGCGCATAGCCGGCGCCATCGTAGCGATAATTGTCTTTATCAATGTAACGGGCTGGTTCAGCCCATTCGGCGCCTTTGGGCTTGCCTGGCAGGCTGACCGGCGGTTTGGCCTGGCGCGGTGTGAACATGCTGAAGGCAATCCATTTACCATCCGGCGACCAGCTCAAATTTGAAGGCGAACTGGTGAGGCGGGTAACCGGCGCGTGCTCGCGGCTATCGGTCCAGTACAGGTGCACCTGCATGCTGCCGCTGCGGTTGGAGACAAAAGCCAGTTGTTTGCCGTCAGGCGACCACACCGGCGAATGATCGATAAACTGACCACCGGTAAGCGGACGCAGTTCGCCTTTATTGTCCACCCGCCACAGGTTGCCCACGCGACGGTCGCTCATGATATCCATGTAGTTACGGACAAACACCGTGTAGCCACCGCCCGGGTGTACCGCCGGGCTGCTGGCGTACTCAAGCTGAAATACGTCATCGAGCTGTAATCTATTCGATTGCTGTTTGGCACTCTGCTCAGCCGCGTTGGCTGGCAACGCATAACCTGCGGTGGCCGTGGCAGCAGCGAGCAATGCTGTAGTAAGGATGCGTTTCATGGTTAGATTCCCTTGTTATCATTCGCTAAAACGTTTTTTATCTGAATCGAGGATTGCGCAGCCGGACGGATTTCGCAAGGTCAAATCGACAAGCGGCCGTTTGTTGCTGTTAAACAGAAAAAAACCCGCCGAAGCGGGTTTTTCATTGCAGACTTATTGTCGCTGAGCTTAGAAGCTGTAGCTGAAACTTACTGCGGCAAAGTCACGATCCGAAGCCGGCTCGTAGTCGCTGCCACTATTGGTGTTGTAGCTCAGGCCAACTTTGTAGGCGCTCAGGTAGTCAAAATCAACGCTCAGACCCACTGTCTTACGACCTTCGAGGAAGTTCGAGTTCGACGAGTAGCCTTTTACGTCATGACCAAAGGCAATGGTAGGAACCATGTTCCAGCCCTGGAATACGTTTGAGTATTGACCCACCAGGCGTGCCCGGTAGCCCCATGAACTTGACGTCACAAAGCCTTCACAGTTGATGTCGGCAGTTGGTGACGGGTTACCTAGTTGCATCTGGTCAGCCATGGTCAGGCACTTACCATAAACCGGGTTGCGACCGTAACGCTGCTCATCCAAACCTGGCAGTGAATGCACCTTGCTCACGCCACCTTCAGCAATGAAGGTGATCCGCTCGGCACCGGCCACGTTTTCGAAGAAACGAATGGTGGTTACCTGGATCTGGCTGACATCGTGCTCATCATAGCCGCTTTGCAGTTCGCCTAAGTTAGTAATAGCACCGGTGCTGTCGCGCTCAATGCGGTTACTGAAGGTGCTTGGTACGCCTGCGCGTAAACCAGCAGTCAGGATTTCAGTGGTATTGATCTGAATCGGATGATCAGGACGGAAGCTATATTCACCGGCTAATGCCCACAGGCCCACGTTGGTACTGAAGCTGGCACCCATCACTTCGATATCTTCCGGGTATTCAAGCAGGTAGTTTGGACCAGCAATCGGATAGCCATCCGGATGCGTCAGACCAGCAGATGGCTGCTCAACCCAGTTCATCGCCGATACAATCGGGGTCTGGTTATGGATGTTCATGTAGTAAGCACCGAATTCAATGTCGAGATCCATTGAATAATGACGCAGTGCAAAACCATACTGGCCGCCGTCATCTGGCTCGATATTCGGTGAACGGTCAAGATAGGCGCCGAACTGCACCGATTCACGGTCGCTCAGTGATGAACCCGGATTGCCCGGAATCAGGGTCGGGTTCAGGGTCACTTTGTTACAGCCTGGTCCGCCTAAAATATCAACGGTTGAGAAGAAGGTACCGCAGCCATCCAGCTTGGTGTTGTCCCACTCGTACTGATAGAAGACTTCTAAGCTGGTGCCACCGGTCAGACCAATGTTCGCGCTCAGCATACCCACCGGCAGCAGCGCTTCTTTAATCTCAACACCAGGGCGACGAATCGCGTTCACATCGACCGGGTTAATGGCGTTAATACCGCTGAACAGGAAGGTGCTTTCGCCCCAGCTCAGTACCTGACGGCCTAACCGCACGTTAACCGGCAGTTCACCTAAATCAAAGTAGCTGTATACGAAGGCATCAAGTAACTCAAAACCAGAGCCGGTGGAGTAATCATCCAGGCCGTCGTTATCAAGAGTTACGTCAGGGAAATAGTTAGTGGCTGTGTGACCGTGTGGCACTTCCTGGTTTTTAATGACATCGTCATACCAGTACTTGAAACGAACAAAGGCGCCGTAATCGCCGCCATCAATGCTTAAATCGTGCACACCTTTGATAACTGATGATACCAGGTCGCCTTTATCGTAGTTCAGGTTACCATCATCAGCTACGCCCGACTGGCCCATACCGCCATCCATATTGCCCGGATGAATCAGGCGCAGGTCCCGATCTTCCATCCGCCAGGCGGCGCCGTAGGAAATAATAGAGTCAAACTTGATACGGAAATCGCCGGCAGTGAATTCAGCGGCCTGTACGGCTGCGGTTCCTGAAAATGCCAGCGCTATTGCTGTCGCGAGTGGTAATTTTTTTAGCATAGTTGTTCTTCTTTTCATGTTAGCCACCTAATCCCGGGAGCTTGCTTGGCTCGTTCTTTAAACGTTATAAAACACGTGATGCGTTCAATCATGTCCGATGAGTTACAAATATGCAAGTAGTCGATCAAGAAAAGTTAACCAAAAAAAAGGCGCCGGATGGTGTCAGGCGCCCTTTTCAAACAGGTAATGCAGCTGCGCTTACAGCTGCTTCTCGAGTTCCGGCAATACATCAAACAAATCAGCGACTAAACCGTAGTCCGCAACCTGGAAGATCGGGGCTTCTTCATCTTTGTTAATAGCAACAATGATTTTCGAATCTTTCATCCCCGCCAGATGCTGAATGGCACCGCTGATACCTACCGCGATGTAGAGATCCGGCGCAACTATTTTACCGGTCTGGCCAACCTGCATATCGTTTGGTACAAAGCCGGCATCAACAGCAGCCCGCGACGCACCAACGGCAGCACCCAGTTTGTCGGCTACTTTTTCCAGCAAGTGGAAGTTCTCGCCGTTCTGCATACCGCGACCACCGGAAATAACAACCCGCGCTGAAGTCAGGTCAGGCCGCTCAGATTCAGCCACCTGCTCGCCAACAAACTCGGCTTTGTCGTTATCAATCACGATATCAACAGCTTCAGTACTGGCATCGCCGCCTTCTGCAGCAACAGCGTCAAACGCCGTGGCACGCACAGTGATCACTTTAATGGCGTCTTCTGACTGCACAGTGGCAATGGCGTTACCGGCATAAATTGGCCGCTTGAAAGTATCTGCGCTTTCGACGCCGATAATGTCAGAGATCTGCGCGACATCCAGCAGCGCCGCGGTACGCGGCATAAAGTTCTTGCCGGTAGTGGTCGCCGGCGCCAGGATGTGGCTGTAATCTTTACCTAACTGCGCCACCAGCTCACCCAGGTTTTCTGCCAGGAAGTGGCCGTAAGCGGCGTTATCCGCCACCAGCACTTTCTTGATACCAGCAACTTTGGCGACTGCGTCGGCAACGCCCTGGCAGTCGGCACCGGCTACCAGTACATGAATATCATCGCCGATCTGCTGCGCTGCGGTGAGGGTTTTCAGCGTGGCGGTGCTCAGTTCTTTATTGTCGTGTTCTGCGATAACGAGGATGCTCATATTACTTTCGCCTCATTTTTCAGTTTATCCAGCAGTTCAGCCACGTCTGCTACTTTCACGCCGGCACTGCGTTCGGCCGGTGGCTCAACATTCAGTAATTTCACGCTGCGGGTTACGCTCACGCCCAGTTCGTCGGTAGTCAGCACGTCCAGCTGCTTGCGCTTGGCCTTCATGATGTTTGGCAGCGACGCATAGCGCGGTTCGTTCAGTCGCAGGTCGGTAGTCACAATCGCCGGCAGCTTCAGCTTCACGGTCTGCAGGCCGCCGTCGACTTCACGGGTAACCTGCACACTGTCGTCGGCTACTTCTACTTTAGAAGCAAAGGTGCCCTGCGGCATGCCGGTCAGCGCGCCCAGCATCTGGCCGGTCTGGTTATTGTCCGAATCGATCGCCTGTTTGCCCAGGATCACCAGTTGCGGCTGTTCTTTTTCGACTACTGCTTTGAGCAGCTTGGCTACGGCCAGCGAATCCGGCATGTCGTCAGTTTCAACCTGGATGGCGCGGTCGGCGCCCAGCGCCAGCGCGGTGCGTAGTTGTTCCTGCACGGCTTTAGGGCCAATCGAAACCACCACCACTTCATCGGCGATATTGTTTTCTTTCAGCCGCACCGCTTCTTCTACGGCGATTTCACAGAACGGATTCAGTGCCATTTTTACATTGGCCAGATCAACGTCTGAACGATCCGCTTTCACGCGAACCTTCACGTTGTAATCAATGACCCGTTTGACTGCCACTAATACTTTCATCGTTGTGGTTCCTGTACTTTTTAAAATCGGGAGTGCACGGAGATTAACATTTTTTTCGGTAAAAATGGTACTCTTGCGGCATGATTTTGGCTGATTTCAGCGTAAATTTTGTGGAGCAGCAGGTGTACGGAGTACTAACAGAATCCGATCTTGAGCAACTCAGAACCGCCATGGGCGGCCGTGAACAGCGGCTACGATTTCTCGTGCAACAAGCCGCGACCCTGCCGGCGCTCAGTGCCACCGAGCGCGATATCGCCCAGGAAGTATTCGGCTGCGAGGCGCGGGTGTGGCTGCTGCTGAACCTGCCCCCTGAAGATAACATTGAAGTGCGCTTTGACAGCGAGTCGCGGGTGGTTAAGGGGTTACTGGCATTAATCCAGCAAGCGGTTAACGGGGCCTCGGTGCAGCAACTGGCGGATTACGATCTGGATGCTCATCTGGCGGCACTGGGGCTGACGGATTTTGTCAGCAGTTCACGCCGTAATGGCCTGCGCGCTGCGGTCTCTCAGCTAAAAGAGTCAGCCCCGGGCGTGCGCTGAGGCAATTTTTTTCAGCAACAGCGCCGTCGCATGCATGGCAAAGGTGGCGGTTACCGGCATGGTGGCGCCAAAACCGGAGCTGCAATCCAGCCGTACTTCCCCGGTGCTGGTTTTCTCAAAGGTACATTCGCCGGTCGCCGTAGGATAGCGCAATTGCTCAGTGGAGTAGACCGCGGTGACCCCGAAGCTGCGTTTGAGATTGCGCGAAAAATTATAGTCACGGCGTAAATTAGCACGCACTTTTGCCAGTAGCGGGTCCTGCGTGGCTTTGGCCAGATCACCTGACACCACCTGACCCGGGTCAAGCTGGCCGCCAGCCCCACCACAGGTGATCAGCGGTAATTTACGCCGCTTGCACCAGGCAATCAGTGCCGCTTTCACTTTCACGCTGTCGATGGCATCCAGCACCGCAGTCACCGGCTCACCCAGGTAGCTGTCCAGGTTCTCTTCACCGAGAAAATCATCAATTACCCGCACCGTACAGGCCGGGTTAATATCTCTGACGCGCTGGGCCAGCACCTCGGTTTTCAGTTGGCCCACGGTGCTGCTTAAGGCGGGCAGCTGCCGGTTGATATTGCTCTGGCATACGTCATCGAGATCGATCAGGGTGATGCCGCCAATGCCGCTGCGGGCCAGCGCTTCCACCGCCCAGGAACCCACGCCGCCAAGACCCACCACGGCCACATGGCTGTGCTGAAACCCCTCAAAAGCGGTGTTGCCGTAAACCCGCTGGATACCACTGAAGCGCTGATCACTCATGCCCGGTTACACCGAAAACGGATACTGAATGGCGGGGTGGTGCTGATAGCCATGCACCTTGAAGTCATCCATGGTTACCCAGGTTTCCAGGTCTTCGAGGGTACGGATATCCGGGTTAATTTCCAGTTGCGGTGACGGAAAGGGTTCGCGCTTGAGCTGTTCGTTAACCATTAAATCCAGCTGGTCTTCGTAGATGTGAGCGTTCACTATCTTGTGATAGGCGATGCCTGGCTTATGGCCGGTAATCTGCGCCATCAGGGCCAGGAACACAAACACCTGAATCTGGTTGAAGTTAAGCCCCAGCGGCACATCACAGGAGCGCTGGAAGCTGGTCAGATACAGGGTATCGCCCAGCAGTGAGAAATTGTGGGTATGCATGCACGGCCGCAGGCAGCCCATGTGGAACTCACCGGGGTTATAGAAGCTGATGATTTCGCCGCGATCATCGATGCCCTGCTTCAGGTTATCGACCACTTTGCGCAGCTGATCCACGCTGCCGCCGTCAGGTTTCGCCCAGGCGCGGCCCTGCACGCCGTATACCCGACCCATATCGTCCTCGCCCTTGCGGTGCGGGTTATTCAGCCAGGCTTCATTTAAGTTGGCATTGGCATTCCAGGTGGGCGTGCCGATAGCACGGAAATCCGCCGCATTGTCGTAACCGCGGATATAACCGATCAGTTCAGCGATGGCTGCTTTCCAGTAGCTCTTGCGGGTGGTTATCAGCGGAAACTCGTTGTTATCAACGCGATATTCCAGATCGGCATTGATCACCGTCAGGCAGCGTTTGCCGGTGCGTTCGTTTTCAACCCACACGCCTTCATCGACGATGCGCTGACATAAGGCCAGATACTGGTTCATGCTTTACGCCCCTTAGCCCGTGGCGTAATTGGTGGCTTAGCCCGGTAAGCAATGATAATCAGCGCCGCACCAATCATCACCATAGGCACGGATAACCACTGCCCCATCGACCAGCCCATGGAGAGCAGCCCCAGGTGGCGGTCCGGCTCGCGGAAGTATTCAACGATAAAGCGCGCCAGCCCGTAGCCCAGCAGGAACAGCCCGCTGATGGCGCCCGTCGGCCGCGGCTTGCGGCTGTATACCGCCAGAATAATAAACAGCAACAGGCCTTCGAGCCCGGCCTGATAAAGTTGCGACGGGTGCCGTGGCTCAGGGCCTGCGGCGGGGAAGATAATTGCCCAGGGAACGTCTGTTACCCGCCCCCACAGCTCGCCGTTGATAAAGTTACCTATGCGGCCAAGGCCAAGCCCGACAGGCACCAGTGGCGCGATAAAGTCACCTACCTGCAACAGGCTCAGCTGCATCTTGCGGGCGAAGATCAGCAGCACAGTGATTACCCCCAGCAGGCCGCCATGGAAGGACATGCCGCCGCTGGTGATATCAAACAGGTAGAGTGGGTTCTGCAGCAGGTAGTCAAACTGGTAAAACACCACATAGCCTACGCGACCACCGATAATCACACCGATAAAGCCCCAGAACAGTAAGTCACTGAAGCGCTGGCGGGTCCAGCCGGCCTGCTTATAATGCGGCATATCGCACTGGCGGTTACCCCACCACCAGGCAAACAAAAAGCCCAGCAAGTACATCAGCCCGTACCAGCGCAAATCCAGCGGGCCGATGCTGACAATAATAGGGTCGATATTGGGGTGAACCATGTAGTTGCTAAACGCCGACTCGGATTGCATGGATTATCCTATAACCAGATTAACTGAGATAAATACTAAAAATAAGGCAAAGCCCAGTTGCAGGCGCTTCACCGGAATTTTCTGCGTCAGCGTGGCACCCAGCGGGGCGCATACCACCGAGGCGATTGAAATCGCCAGCCAGGCTTCAAAGTGCACGTAACCCAGCAGCCCGGAGCTGCTTTCCAGTTGCTGCCCCAGCACGATAAAGGCAATGGCCGCGGTCAGGCCGATACTTAAGCTGCCTACCGAGGACACTGCAATCGCCTGCCGAATGGGTACCCGCAGCCGCTGCAGCAGGGGTACCGTGAGCGAGCCGCCACCGATGCCCACCAGCGCCGCCAGGGTTCCCATGCAGGAACTGATCAGGGCCATCAGCCGTTTTGACACATCGGTCAGCGGCTCACCAGTGCGTTGCGGGATCAACATGCGCACCGCCAGAATCATTAATACCCCGGCGAAGATCCGCTGCAGCCATTCTGGCTTCAGCAGCGTTGCCAGCCAGGCGCCAAATACCGCGCCCACCATCAGGCCG
Source organism: uncultured Pseudomonas sp. (assembly GCA_964462025.1). Classification (GTDB taxonomy): domain Bacteria; phylum Pseudomonadota; class Gammaproteobacteria; order Enterobacterales; family Alteromonadaceae; genus Pseudidiomarina. The sequence goes on from CAYWXF010000047.1 coordinate 10,482, forward strand.
GGGATCAGCCGCCGTACCCAGAACCAGCTGATCTGGCCGTGTTTCAGGTGCGAACGGGCTGAGCTTAAGGTGGTCATCACTATGGTTGCCAGGCTGGTCGCAATCGCCATCTGCATCACCAGCTCTTGCTCAACACCCAGTATCGGCAGCAGATAAATCAGCAGGGGAACAATCACCAGCCCACCACCAATACCGAGCATGCCTGCCAGCAATCCGGCAACCATACCCCCGGCCAAACACCATAACCAGCCTGTGATGAGCACTCGTTCTCCTTCTGTTGTTTTGGGCTATTACCCGCCGGCGCGGACAAAGCCGCCCAGTCCGGTTTGTTCCAGTAACAGCGTGACCGCCTGCCGCACTTGCTGCGGCGAGCGGGCCGCCAGCGCTTGTTGCAGCAGAGCGTCAAGATCGCTTGCCTTGCTGTGGCGAATAATCCACCGGATGCGGTCGATGTTGTAACTATTCATGCTCAGCGTACGGTAACCCATGGCGATGAGCAGCAGCGCACCACCGGGTTCGCCGGCCAGCTCGCCACAAATTGATACCGGCTTATTCAGTTCACGGCAGCGCTCAGCGATCTGTTGCAGCGCATGCAGCACCGACGGATGATACGCATCGTACAAACCGGCAACCCGCTGATTGTTGCGATCCACCGCCAGCATGTACTGAGTTAAATCATTGGTGCCAACCGAGAAAAAATCAACCTTGTCGGCTACCGAGTGTAGTTGGTAAATCATCGCCGGCACTTCAATCATCACGCCGATTTTCGGCTCCTGCAGGCGTTGTTCACCGTCACCATTAAATTCTTCGGCCACCTCGTGGTAGGCCTGGCGCACCATGCGGGCGGATTCATCCACTTCTTCGGCGGTGGTGATCATCGGCAACAGAATTTGCAGGTTGTTGCGCCCCACCGAAGCACGCAGCATCGCCCGGATCTGCACCAGAAAGATTTCCGGATGGTCCAGCGTCATACGAATGCCGCGCCAGCCCAGAAACGGATTATCCTCAACAATCGGCAGATAGGGAAGCGGCTTGTCACCACCTACATCCAGGGTGCGCATCACCACCGGCCCGGCGGCAAACTGCTCAAGGATCTGGCCGTAGAGTTCCACCTGTTCATCTTCGGTAGGCAACCGGTCGCGGGCCATGAAAGTGATTTCAGTGCGGTACAGGCCCACCCCTTTTACATCCAGTTCTTTCAGCCAGTCGCGCTCGGTATTTAATCCCACGTTCAGCTGCAGATCCACTTTCACGCCATCGGTGGTTTCGACCGGCAGCCCCCGCGCGCCCATTACTTTTTCGCGCAGTTCCAGCTCTTCTTCGGCCAGTTGCCGGTATTCGTTCTCTACCTGCAGCGGCGGATTTACAAACACGTCGCCGTTATAGCCGTCAACGATCAGCGTCTGGCCGCCGACATCGTTCAGGTCGATATCGTTGGCGCCCAGCACCGCTGGTATGCCCATGCTGCGCGCCATAATGGCAGCGTGCGAATTGCCTGAACCGCGCAGCGACACCATGCCGATGATATCGGCGTGGGGCAGTTCCGCCAGCATCGCCGCGGTTACTTCCTCAGCTACCAGAATGCACTGGTCCGGGGTGCTGTGATGGCGACGATCGCGCTCCTGCAGGTAGGATAAAATGCGCTGGCCGAGATCGCGCACATCACTGGCGCGTTCGCGGATATATTCGTCGTCGAGGTTCTCGAACTGATTGACCAGGTTTTCCACCACCTGCTTAAGCGCGGTCTGGGCGCGCCAGCCCTGGTTGATGCTCTGTTCAACTTCCTGCCCCAGGTTGGTGGAATCCAGCATGGCATGATAGACATCAAAAATTGCCAGGGTTTCCTGCGCCACCTGCCCCTGCATGCGCTCACTCAGTTCGTTCAGCTCTTGCCGGGTGTGCGCCACGGCGCTGCGAAAGCGGCGGATCTCAAATTCGGGTTTATCGGTACGTTTGGGTGTGACGCTGCTGAGCCGCGCCGGCGGCTTGACCACATAAGCTTCACCGATGCTAACGCCGGGTGCCGCTGGCAGGCCTTTTACGGTATGTAGCCAGGCCGACTGGTTCGCGGTACGTAATAAGCCCTTGGCTTCGGCATGGGCAATCACCACCGCCAGCTGCGCCGCCAGGGTGACCACAAAGGCTTCTTCATCTCGGGTAAAGGCGCGTGCGCTTTCCTGCTGCACCGCCAACACGCCCAGCACCCGCCGCTGGTGAATCACCGGCGCGGCCAGCATGGCGCAATAGCGCTCTTCGTCCACCTGCGGTAGTTTCAGAAAGCTGGGATGCTCATAGGCATTGGCTAAATTCAGGGGTTCTTCACGGCGTGCGGCCAGGCTGATCACGCCTTCGCCGAAGGGCACATGAATCGGTTGGTCCGAGGTCACTTCCAGGCCATCGGTGGCCGCTAAAGCGAACTGCTTCTGCTCATGGTCGGCCAGGTACACAGTACAGGAATCGGTATGCAGCGCTTCTTTTACCTGACGCACCATGGTTTTCAGCGCCAGCTCAAAGTCCGGCGCCTGATTCACAGCTTCGACAATGCGTTGCAGTACTCGCAGCATATCAGCGCTTCCGACGTGGTGGTCGCTGCCGCTTCGGATGCTTAGGTGCGTGCTGGCTTGGGGCCGGCATCACCACAGGCGCGAATTCTTTCATCACGCGCCGGTACACATCCCGTTTAAACGACACGACTTGTCGCACCGGATACCAGTAACTGACCCAACGCCAGTCATCAAATTCCGGATGGCCTGAACACAGCACGTTTACGTCCTGTTCGTTGCAGGCAAGTCGCAGCAAAAACCACTTTTGTTTCTGACCAATACAGGTCGGTCGTTGTTCGCGTCGAACTAACCGTTTTGGCAAGCGATAGCGAAACCAGTTGCGACTGGTATACACAATCTCAACTTGCTCGGGCTTCAGCCCGACTTCTTCATAGAGTTCCCGGTACATGGCTTGTTCGGCGGTTTCGCCATCATCAATGCCACCTTGTGGAAACTGCCAGCTATGTTGCCCAAATCGACGCGCCCAAAACACTTGTCCCTGATCGTTACAGATGATGATCCCGACATTCGCCCGGAATCCTTCTGCGTCTATCACGCGGGCATCCTCTTAAATTCGACTTCTGTCTGGGATTTTTCCATAATCACGCTACTAATGAAAGGAGTTATTCATTTATATGACAAAGTTGCAAACCTTGTTCCACCGGGCCAGCGCGTTAGCGGGCCGCAGCTTCGCTGAGCTGGCGGCAGACCAGGGAATTAAGGTACCGGCGGATCTGCGCCGCCATAAAGGCTGGGTGGGCCAATTGCTGGAAAGCGCGCTGGGCGCGGCGGCGGGTTCACAGGCACTGCAGGATTTCCCTGACCTTGGCGTGGAGCTTAAAACCATTCCGCTGGATGCCCGTGGCCGGCCGCTGGAGACCACTTTCGTCTGCACCGCGCCGCTGACCCATGTTGATGACCTCAGTTGGGAAACCAGTAACGTGCGCAACAAACTGCAATGCGTGCTGTGGATCCCCATCGACGGCCGCCGCGAGGTGCCGCTGGCCGAGCGCACCGTCGGCACCGCATTTTTCTGGCAGCCCAGTGAGCAACAGGAGCTGCAACTGCAACGTGACTGGCAGGAACATATGGACCGTATCGCACTGGGTCAGGTCGAACAGATCACAGCGCATCAGGGAGATGTACTGCAGCTACGCCCCAAAGCCGCTAACGGCCGCGTGACCACCGACGCTATCGGTGAACAGGGGCAACTGATTAAAACCCTGCCACGGGGCTTTTACCTGAAGACAAGTTTTACCTGGCAGATTATCTGTGAGACCTTTCAGCTGGATCCGCAAAGCAGTAATCCAGGGGTACCTACAGAGGAGGCCGGATGACCGCACCCATACCGAAAGTCATGCATAGTATCAGCCCCGCCGCCCGCAGACATGGCGTCGGGTTTGCCCTGCTGGGTTTGTTTATTTTTGCTGCCAGCATGTTCTTATGGCTGATTGAGGCGCCGCTGCCAACCCCCGCCTGGGCCTTGCTCTGGATAATCAGTGCCGCGCTGATTTTTCTGGGCTGGGCCAAGGTGTTTGAACCTGAGGTGAGCCTCAATATTACTCCCGAACGCATTGAGTACCTGCATCATCGCGGTACCTGGGAACTGGACTGGGATAACGTGGTGCGGGTTGACTGCCCCCGCACCCATAAAGGCCTGGATGCGGTCGAACTGCCCTATGTGGGGTTCTGTGTGCGTGATATCGAACCCATACTGCAGTGCATCTCACCACGACTTTCTACGCACCTGATCGGCGAGCAACGGCACCTGCTGACCACGGCATTGCGCCACGAGCGGCCGGATATTCATGACTACAGCCCTTATTTTGATATCCCGGATGCGTTTATCGCCCCCAGCGGTACCCGCTACACCGGGGTGCAGGCATTGTTTGCCATTCGCTGCCGGCAGTTGCGTGAGCTGCTGGGCTATGAGCTGTACGTGCCTGAAAGCGCGCTGGACCGGCCGCTGGACGAATTTATTCAGTGGTTGCGCCAGCTACAGGCCAGTCGTAACGAACACTTGTAAACGTGCTACTATTGATTGTTCGACAGTCAGACAGCAAAAGGATTAAAATCAGCGCATGCAAACACTAGGTTGGCGCGAATGGGGAGCTC
>CAYWXF010000048.1:0-13449 GCA_964462025.1 uncultured Pseudomonas sp.
CTGACTTTTATGTGCTTAATAAGCCCGCCGGCGCCCCTATGCATGCCAACGATGATGAGCGCAGCGTGGTGCATCAGCTGGCCGCGCAAACCGGCGAAACCCTGTACCCGGTGCACCGGCTCGACACCCCTACTTCAGGGGCCCTGCTGATTGCCCGCAACCCGGCTGCGGCGGCCGGCCTCAGCGCGCTGTTTGCTGAGCGCACTATCACCAAGTTCTATCTTGCGGTTGCCGCCGGCAAACCCAATAAAAAACAGGGGCTAATCAGCGGCGATATGGATAAAGTCCGGCGCGGCAACTGGCGGCTGCTGCGCACTCAGAATAGCCCCGCGCAAACACGTTTTATCAGTTACTCACTGGAACCCGGGATACGCTATTACATCCTGCGTCCGCTGACTGGACGCACCCATCAGTTAAGGGTCGCACTGAAAAGTCTGGGTGCGCCTATTTGCGGCGACACCCGCTATGGGGGCGCCCCGGCTGAGCATCTGCAACTGCATGCCTGGCAATTGCGATTCGACTATCAGGGCCAGCATTTCGCCGTGACCGCGCCGCTGCCGGATTACGATTATTTCCGCCTGTTACCCGCCGATCTGCAGATCCCCGAACAACTTACTTGCTAGCACAGAGTCGTCAGTCTAATCTGGAGTTCTTACTTATTTTATCTATAAGGACACCCGTCATGCTGCGTGTATTAGCCCTGTCATTTGCCTTTATGCTCGTTACGCTTGCGCCGCCGGTCAGCGCGGCGATATCCGAACAGGACAAAGCAGACATTGTTACCGACCTGGAGCTCTTTCTCGCTGGCGCCAGTATTAACGACCCCACAGCGCACGAAAACTTCTGGGCAGAGGAACTCACCTATACCAGTTCGGGCGGGCTGCGTTTTGGCAAAGACCAGCTGATGGCCGGCATGCGCGACGCCGAGCAACCGGAGGAAGGCGGCGCGATCATCTGGTACCGGGCAGCAGATATCGAAATTAAACCCCTGGCTGACGCCGTGATCGTGAATTTCACCCTGCTTGCCGAAGCGGATCATGATCCCGACGCGCCTACCCAGAAGTACCTGAATACCGGCGTGCTGGTTAAACGCGACGGCCGCTGGCAGGCGATTAACTGGAACGCTACTAAAGCAAGTGAAGCTAGTGAAGCCGCCGAAGCGGCCGAATAACAACAAAAAGAAGCGACGAGGTCATCTCATGTTAAAACGTTCTGCTTTATCGCTGGCACTGCTTGCCGGCATCAGTTTTACCGGCAGCGCTGCGGCGCAACAAGACATCGTTCAGATCTCGCCTGAACTCGAACAGAAGGTCATCGAGTGGCGACGCGATATCCATCAGCATCCGGAACTCAGTAACCGCGAATTCCGCACCGCACAAGTGGTTGCCGATCATCTGCACAGCCTGGGGCTGGAGGTCGAAACCGGCATCGCCCATACCGGCGTGGTGGCAATGCTCAAGGGCGCTAAGCCCGGCCCGACCGTGGCGCTGCGCGCTGATATGGATGCCCTGCCCGTAACCGAAGAAACCGACGTGCCGTTTAAATCAACTGTCGTCAGTGAATATCGCGGCAAAGAAGTAGGCGTGATGCATGCCTGCGGTCATGACCTACACGTTGCTATGCTGATGGGCGCGGCAGAGAAACTGGTAGCCATGCAGGATCAGCTGCAGGGTAATGTCATGTTTATCTTCCAGCCAGCGGAAGAAGGCGCCCCTGAAGGCGAAGAAGGCGGCGCGGAGCTCATGCTTGAACAGGGTCTGTTTGCTGAGAATAAACCTGATGCGGTATTTGGCATTCATGTGTGGTCCGCTGGCAACACCGGCGAAATTGGCTATCGCGAGGGGCCGCTGATGGCCTCTTCGGATCGTTTTGAAATCAATGTGACAGGCCGTCAGACCCATGGCTCACGCCCCTGGGGCGGAGTTGACCCGATTGTCGCGGCCGGGCAGATCATTAACAATACCCAGACTATTGTGGCGCGCCAGGTTGATATTACCCGGGCACCGGCCGTAATTAGCTTCGGTATTGTGGAAGGTGGTGTGCGCAATAACATCATTCCGGACGAAGTCTATCTGGAAGGCACCATCCGTAACTTTGATATGGACAACCGCGCGCAGATCTTCGAAAAGCTCAAGCTGACTGCCGAAGCCACGGCCGCCAGCAGCGGCGCGACAGCCCATGTACACATCGACGAAGGCTATCCGGTGACCATTAACGATCCGGAACTCACCCGCAGCATGTTACCCACCATGGAGCGGGTCGCGGGCAAGGAAAACGTGAAAGTGAATTCTTTAGTGACCGGCGCTGAAGACTTCTCGTTCTACGCGCTGGAAGTGCCCGGCCTGTTCGTGTTTCTGGGCATCACCCCGGAAGGCCAGGACCCAGCCACGGCACCGAGCAATCATTCACCGCATTTCTATGCTGACGAAGATGCCCTGAAAACCGGGACTGAGCTGTACGTGAACTGGGTGCTGGATTACGCCAACTTATGATTTGATTTGTTGGCGTATCACTTTCTTGTCGATTTTGCCGACACTGGTGCGTGGAATTTCATCCACCACGGTCACCGTGTCGGGAATCGCCCATTTCTCGATGGCGCCATCATCGACATATTGCTGCAGATGCTCAGCGATGACCTCGCGGTCAACCTGAGCACCGGCACGCACAGTCACCATCGCATGGGGCCGCTCGCCCCATTCATCATCCGGTAAACCCACCACAGCAGTCAGTTCCACATCCGGATGCTTACTGATCAGGTTTTCGATATCCAGTGACGACACCCATTCACCGCCAGTTTTGATGACATCCTTAATGCGATCACGGATCTCCAGGGTGTAGGAGCTGTCGATGGTGCCTACATCACCGGTATGCAGCCAGCCGTTTTCCCACAGCTCATTGCCTTTTTCCGGCTCTTTCAGGTAGCTCTGGGTCAGCCAGGGCGTGCGCACTACCACCTCACCCATATCCTCACCGTTGTGCTTAACAAAGCGACCCTTGTTGTCGATGATGCGCATATTCACCAGCGGCACCGGGCGGCCCGCCTTAGTGCGCAGCCGCACCTGCTCATCCAGATCCAGGTCGGCGGCGTCAAGCGGCAGCCAGGAGGTGCTCAGCAGCGGGCAGGTTTCGGACATCCCATAACCGGTATACACCTGAATACCCCGATCCAACGCCGCGCGGGCCAACCCCTGCGTCAGGGCGCTGCCACCAATCAGTACCTGCCAGCCGCTAAAATCAATGCTGCTGGCTTTTTCACTGCTCAGAATCATCTGCAGAATGGTGGGTACACAGTGCGAGAAGGTGACTTTTTCAGTCATATACAACTTAAGCAGCGTGGCCGGCTCGTAGCGACCCGGATACACCTGCTTCAAGCCCATCATGGTGGCTACGTAGGGCACACCCCAGGCGTGCACATGGAACATGGGCGTAATCGGCATGTAGACGCTGCTGGACTGCAACAGCTGCATGTTGTCATTCATGCTGGTGGTGGCGGCCAGCGCCATGGTGTGCAACACCAGCTGGCGATGGGAAAAGAACACGCCTTTGGGATTGCCCGTGGTTCCTGTGGTGTAGAAAGTGGTGGCAATAGCGTTTTCGTCGAAATCCGGGAAGTCGAACTCGGTCATGGCGCCGGCCAGCAAGCTTTCATAGTCACCGATAGTATCCAGCGGTGCTTCAGGCGGCTCGTCGGCGTCGGATAACTGGATATAGCCTTTGACCGTATTCAGGTCATCTTTGACTTTGGCGAGAAGCGGCAGAAAGTCATCGTGCGCCAGCACCAGATCGTCTTCCGCGTGGTTCATGGTATAGACGACCTGTTCAGGCGCCAGCCGCACATTCACCGTATGCAGCACTGCACCGATCATTGGAATAGCAAAAAAGCATTCCAGATAACGCGGCGTATCCCAGTCGAGTACCGCCACAGTGTCGCCCTGCTTCACGCCGGCTTCAGTCAGCACATTGGCCAGTCGCTGCACGCGCTCATTAAACTCGGCATAGCTATAGCGCTTGCCATTATTGCCACCGACAATTTCGTTGTCACCGGCATAGCGCTGGCTGGACAACAACAGCTGCTTGATCAGCAGCGGGTAGTTATAGGCCTCGTCCGCTGGCGCGAGCATTTTTACTGGCATGATGCATCCTCATTGTTGTGCTGTTTCAACCGCAGTTACTGCTTACGGATAACTTCATATAGATCAGTGCGGCGATCTTTCAGGTTAGTTACCGAGCCCTCATGATGCAGATAACGCAATTCATCCAGGTTCAGATCCGAGAAGATCAGCTGTTCGGTATTCGGCGTAGTTTCGGCCAGTACCGCATCGTACGGGAAGGCAAAGTCGGACGGCGAGAATACCGCTGACTGAGCGTACTGTACGTCCAGGCTCTCAACCTGTGGCAGGTTACCCACGCTGCCGCAAATTACCACATAGCATTCGTTTTCGATGGCCCTTGCCTGGGCACAGTGCCGTACCCGCAGGTAAGCATTGCGGGTATCCGTCCAGAACGGCACGAACAGAATTTCCAGCCCTTCAGCGGCCATCATGCGACCCAGCTCGGGGAACTCCACGTCATAACAAATAAGTATGCCGACGCGGCCGGCATCGGTATCAAATACCTGCACCTTGTCACCGCCTTCAATAACCCAGTCGCGTTTTTCGTGCGGCGTGACATGGATTTTACGCTGCTCTTCAATTGTGCCGTCGCGACGGCACAGGTAGGTGACATTATAAATGGTGTCATCTTCATTGATTGGCATCGAACCGGTAATGATATTGACGTTATAGCTCACCGCCATCTGTGACATTTCGCGCTTGAAACGCTCGGTATAACCGGCCAGAAAACGAATCGCATCTTTCTGGCGGCTTTGATCGGTCAGACCCATCACCGGCGCGTTGAAAAATTCGGGAAATACCGCGAAGTCACTCTGATAACTGGATATCGCGTCAACGAAATACTCCACCTGGCGCAGCATTTCTTCCACCGAGTCGATTTCCCGCATCTGCCATTGCAGCGCGCCGACCCGCACGTTACGGATGCGGCTGCCGAGAATATTGTCCGACGGCTCATATAAAAAGTTATCCCACTCCAGCAGGGTGGCAAAGCCAGCCGAACGTTTGTCTTCCGGCATGTACTTACCTAACAGCCGCTTGACGGTAAAATCGTTAGCCAGCTGGAAGGTCAGAATAGGATCGTAAATTTCGCGGCGGTGGACCTGCTCAATGTACTGACCAGGGGATAGATCATCGGCATATTTGTGATAGTTCACAATCCGGCCACCGGCCAGAATGGCTTTAAGATTCAACTGGCGGCACAGTTCCTTGCGTGCGTCATAAAGCCGGCGACCCAGCCGGAAGCCGCGGTAGTCCGGATGAATCAGTACATCCAGCCCATAGAGGGCATCGCCCTTGCGGTCGTTCAGAATGTTTTCACGGGCATCCATCAGATCTTCATAGGTGTGCGGGTTACTGAAGCGTGCGTACTTCACCTTCACCGTCAGTGCGACACCAACAATCTGTCCGCCGTCTTCCAGGCAAATCTGGCCCTCAGGAAATTCTTTGATCAGTTTGCGTATGGTGTGCTCACCCCAGGCGCCGCCAATATCCGGATAGACCTTATCCATCAGTGCTTTTAGCTGGTCATAATCATCATTGCGCAGATTGCGTAACTGCAGGTGCAGATCATCGGGGGTCATAGACTTCCTATCGGTTCCTGTGTAAAACGAACTTATAAGTATGACGATGTCGGCAGAATTGGCAACCGCAATTGCTTGCAGCCAGCTGTTAAGCCATATAAACTTCTGGACGTCTAAACAGTTTTGAATAATAAAAAAATCAGCTAACCGTTAAGGAATTTTATGACTCAACCTGCCAGCGCCAGGGCTCTGCTGCCCCTGGGCCTTTTTCTTGCGTTGTTTCTCGGCACCGGTATCTATTTTCAGTTCACCGGCGTTGACTATGCGTTTTATCAGCTGGCCAGCCCGGTAGCGATTCTGCCGGCTATTATTCTGGCCGTGCTGCTGAGCAAGCAGGCTTTCGAAGACCGGATAGACACCTTTGTTGCCGGCGTTGGTGAACGCAATATTGTCACCATGTGTATGATTTACCTGCTGGCCGGCGCCTTTTCTACCGTCGCCGCGGCAACCGGCGGTGTGGATGCCATGGTGGCCCTTGGCCTTCAGGTGATCCCGCCGCAGTTCCTGCTGCCCGGCCTGTTCGTGATCGCCGCAGTGGTTTCAACCGCCATGGGTACATCAATGGGAACCCTGGCAGCGCTGGCGCCGGTGGCCTTAGGCCTGGGCCAGGCGGCGGAAATTGATCTGGCCTTGCTAGCCGGCGTGCTGGTAAGCGGCGCCATGTTCGGTGACAACCTGTCGATTATCTCCGACACCACCATTGCTGCCACCCGCACCCAGGGCTGTAACATGGCCGATAAATTCAAGGCGAACTTAAAGATCGCCCTGCCCGCCGCCGCCATCACCCTGATCTGGCTGTTTACCTACGATACCGGCGCGGTGCCACCGAAAATTCCTGAGGCCAACCTGTGGCTGAGCCTGCCCTATTTTCTGATCATCGTATTAGCGGTGATGGGCCTGAACGTATTTGCGGTGCTGATGCTGGGTATTATTCTGGCCGCGCTGTTTGGCATGGTCGCGGTTGGCTACGAGTGGATTGCGTTCAGCAAGGATATTTACGAGGGCTTTATCAGCATGCAGGAAATCTTCCTGCTGTCGCTGCTGATCGGCGGTCTGTCGGCTTTAATCCGTGAGCAGGGCGGCCTGAAGTTTTTATCTGAAACTGTTGGCCGGGTCACCAGTAAACTCTTTAAGCATCCGCAGCAACGGGCGGCTTTTGGTATCGCCGGTCTGACTGGCCTGACGAACTTTGCGGTGGCCAACAACACGGTAACCATCCTGCTCTCAGGTGAAGTCAGCAAGCGGCTGGCTGAAGAGGGTAATCTGGCACCACGGCAGAGCGCCAGCTTACTGGATATTTTCGCTTGTGTGGTGCAGGGTGCCTTGCCTTACGGCGCGCAGGCGCTGCTGATGGGTGCCAGCTTTGGCTTATCACCGCTGGAAGTCAGTATTCATACCGGCTACTGCTTTATCCTGGCCGGAGTGGCGATTGCTATGATTGTCTGGCGCCGGCCGTTAGAAGGCCGGGCTGACGTAGTGCCTGTCTGATAACCGGCGAGCTGCCTAGTCAGTGCTGGGCAGCTCCATCACCCCGTCAATCTCAATCTGCGCGCCTTTCGGCAGGCCTTTGACTTCGATAGCGGCGCGCGCCGGATAAGGCTCACGGAAAAAATCGGCCATCACTTCGTTGACCACAGCGAACTGGCCTAAGTCAGTCAGATAAATCTGCACCTTAACCATATCCTGCAGTTCACCACCGGCGGCTTCACATACGGCTTTCAGGTTTTTAAATACCTGTACCGCCTGATCACGGAAGTTTTCACTGACAAATTTCATGGTGTCGGGTACCAGTGGGATCTGGCCGGACAAATAAACCGTGGTGCCAATTTTCACGGCCTGCGAGTAGGTGCCGATAGCTGCAGGCGCTTTGTCGGTACTGATAATCACTTTTGACATGTTATTTCCTTAGTCGCGCAACCCGCTGCACGTCAGGCATTTTTCGGATATGCCGGATAACGTCAGCCAGCTGTTTGCGATCGTGAACAGTTAGGGCTACATCAATATAGTAAATATTGGCGTCCACCTCTTCGGTTTTCAAGCCGTGGATGTTGCAGCCGGTGGTCGCAATGGCAGAAGTCAGCTTCGCCAGCGCGCCCTGATGGTTAACAATTTCAACCCGCACTTCAGTAATAAATTCGGCTTCTGGTTTATTGTCCCACTGCACCGGGAAGTAACGCCCCGGTTCATCTTCAAAGCCGCGTACGTTTTTACATTCACGGCGGTGAATCACCAGGCCTTTGCCCGGGCTCACGTGGGCAATGATGTCATCGCCCGGAATTGGCCGGCAACACTTGGCAAAACTAACCAGCAGGCCTTCGGCGCCGCGAATCGCCAGGCTGCGATGGGCCGGGCCAATCTGGTCATCTTTCAACTGTTGCAACTCACCCAGCAGGCGTTTAGCAATCGCCACCGACATCATATTGCCAAGGCCAATCTCGCGCAGCAGCAAGGGCACCGATTCAACTTTAGTTTCTTTCAGCACGCGCTTAAATTCGCGCTCCGGGATATCGTCGTAGCTGGCGGTACCTAAAGCGGCACGCAGCAGGCGCTCGCCCAGCTGCTCGGCTTCACGGCTTTCCTGCCCTTTCAGGTACTGACGGATCTTCGCCCGCGCTTTACCGGTTACGGCAAAGTTCAGCCAGGCAATATTCGGCCGGGAGCCCGGAGTCGTTTTAATCTCGACGGTCTGCCCGGTTTCCAGTGGCTTGCTCAGTGAATACACCCGATGATTTACCCGGGCTCCGATACAGGTATTGCCGATATCCGTATGCACCGCATAGGCAAAATCCACCGGCGTGGCGCCCTGGGGCAGCTCAATAATGCGGCCTTCCGGAGTGAACACGTAAATCTCTTCCGGGAAGAGTTCAGACTTAACGTTCTCGATAAACTCAAAGGCATTACCGGTGCTTTGCTGCAGCTCGAGCAAGCTCTGCATCCAGCGCCGCGCGCGTACCTGCGCTGTGGTGCCGCTGCTTTCTTCGGTTTTATACAGCCAGTGCGCGGCAACCCCGCGATCCGCCATCAGGTTCATCTCTTCAGTGCGGATCTGCACCTCAACCGGAATGCCGTGCGGGCCTTTCAGTGAGGTATGCAGCGACTGATAACCATTGGATTTAGGGATAGCGATGTAGTCTTTAAAGCGTGTTTCAATCGGCTTGTACAGATTATGCAACGAGCCCAGCACGCGGTAACAGGTATCCACTTCATCAACGATGACGCGGAAAGCATAAATGTCCATCACCTGCTCAAAACGCAGCTCTTTATGCAGCATCTTCTGATAAATACTGTACAGATGCTTCTCGCGCCCCATCACCCGCGCCTTGATGCCGGCATCGATCAGGCGCTTTTCGATTTCTTTCTGCACCCGCTCGAGCAACTCACGCCGATTGCCACGGGCCTTCTTCACCTGCGACTCAAGCAACCGGGCACGCCACGGATACAGCGCATGGAAACCAAGTAGCTCAAGCTCGTTCTTGATATCGTGAATACCCAGGCGGTGCGCCAGCGGTGCGTAAATTTCGAGGGTTTCGCGGGCAATCCGGCGACGCTTTTCCGGCCGCAGGTGGCTGATAGTGCGCATATTATGAGTGCGGTCAGCCAGTTTGATCAGAATCACGCGGATGTCATGCACCATGGCCATGATCATCTTGCGGTAGTTCTCAGTCTGTAGCTCTTCCTGCGAGTTAAACTGCAGGCGGTCCAATTTAGACACGCCTTCAACCAGCTCGGCGACGGTAGCGCCAAACTGCTCGGCTAAATCTTCATAGGTAAAACGGGTATCTTCGATCACATCATGCAGCAGCGCTGCCATGATGGTTTCGTGATCAAGCCGCATCTCAGCCAGCAAGCCGGCTACCGCGACCGGATGGGTAATATAAGGTTCGCCGCTGTGGCGTTTCTGCTCGCTATGAGCATCTGCGGCCAGCTGAAAGGCCGCAGCGGTTCTGTCCACCTGCTCCGGTGGAAGGTACTCAGTTAATTGCTGCCTGAGGCCTTCAAACAGATACACCCGGGTTACTCAATACCACGCAAAGCGTCAACCGCTGCCAGTTCATCAGCATCCTGCTGTGCTGTCTCAGTACGCTCCTGCGCGTCCAGACGTTTTGCGTCAATCAAACCTTCTTCGATTTCACGCAAAGCAATAACGGTGGCTTTTTCATTTTTCCACGGCACCAGGGCGTCTTTGCCTTGAGTTGCCAGTTGGCGGGCACGACGAGATGCTACCAGCACCAGGTCAAATCGGTTGCCAATACGGTCAACAGCTTCTTCTACAGTTACGCGAGCCATACTTACTCCACTTATATTACGTGCATGCGAGTGCAAAAACGGGACAGGAATTATACGGATTTAACGCTCATTCGCCAAGAGATCTTTGAGTGTAGCGGCATGGCGGGTCTGCTGCAATGCCATTCGGTGCCGCCGGGCCAGCACAATATGCTCTAAATTCAGCAGGGTACTGTCAAAATCATCATTGACTAATAAATAATCAAATTCATGATAATGAGACATTTCAGCCTGGGCTTTGGCCATACGGCCACGAATCACCTCGTCAGAATCCTGACCGCGGTGACGCAATCGCTGCTCAAGCGCGTCCAGACTCGGTGGCACGATAAAAATCGACTGACAGGCCGGGTAAGCTTCGCGCACCTGGCGCGCACCCTGCCAGTCAATGTCCAGAAATACGTCAATGCCCTGCGCCAGCGTCTGCTCGATCACCGTACGCGAGGTGCCATAGTAGTTATCAAATACCTGTGCCCACTCGTAAAATTCGTTATTTGCTATCTTTTTCTGGAAGGCGTCTACACTCAGAAAGTGATAATGCACACCGTTTTGCTCGCCCGGACGAGGGGCCCGCGTGGTGCATGAAACAGACACCTGCATGCTGCCATCGCTGTGGCGTTCCAGTAGAGCACGGATTAAACTGGACTTACCGGCGCCACTCGGCGCAGCGATAATAAACAGGTTCCCGTCAGTGGCAATGGGTTTGGTCATGAAATCTTACATATATATGGCTTGCTAATAAGGCGGAATCATAGCATGTTGGTTTAACAGGTGCGACACCTTAACCAGAGGAGATCCCGTTCATGTCTATCGGATGGATTATTATCATTATAGCGGTACTGGCACTGGTCTATCTGATCAGTATTTACAACAAGCTGGTACGGTTAAAGAACCAATTTCAGAATGCCTTCGCGCAAATCGAAGTACAACTTAAGCGCCGCCACGATTTGATCCCGAATCTGGTCAATACCGCCAAGGCTTATTTAAAGCATGAAAGCGAAACCCTTGAAGCAGTGGTACAGGCTCGCAATCAGGCTGCCGAAGCCCTGCCCAAAGCGGCCCAGGACCCAACCAATACTCAGGCGATGGAACAATTAAGTGGCGCCGAAAGCGCACTGACCGGAGCCATGGGCCGGCTGAATGTGGTGATGGAGGCCTATCCGGATCTGAAAGCCAACACCAACATGATGCAACTATCGGAAGAGCTCACCAGCACGGAAAACCGGGTAGCCTTCTCACGCCAGGCCTATAACGACTCGGTGATGACATACAACAGCTATCGGCAGTCGTTCCCGCCGGTGGCCGTGGCACCTTTCTTTGGTCATGGCAGTGACGCAACCCTGCTGGAATTTGAGGACAGCGCTGAAATTCAGGCCGCTCCGAAAGTGGAATTCTAACCCGGGTGGTTGCTCAGCATGGTTAACTTTTTTGAACACCAGCAGCAGGCCCGCCGCAACACCTGGTTGCTGGTTGGCCTGTTCGTGGTCGCCTTTGCGCTTATCATCATCTTCGTTACCGCGGTGGTGGCGATTGCTTTTGGCGTCGTGGACGCAAGCCAGCAGGGAGACTTCACCGCCGAACCGGGCATGCTCAGCTGGACGGCGTTCTTTGTCGGCATAGGTATTTTACTGGTGATGGGCATGAAGTGGCTGCAGTTGCGCCCCGGTGGCCATGTGGTAGCAGAAAGCCTGGGCGGCGTACGCCTGTCGCCCGATACCCAGGACCCGGTTGAGCGACGGGTACAGAACGTGGTCGAAGAGATGGCGATCGCTGCTAATATGCCGGTTCCGGACGTATATATCCTGCCCAACGAGTCCGCTATTAATGCCTTTGCGGCCGGCTACCAGACCCGCGACGCGGTTATTGGCCTGACTAAAGGCTCAATTGAAACCTTTAGCCGGGAAGAGCTGCAGGCGGTTGTCGCCCATGAATTCAGCCATATTCTGAACGGTGATATGCGGCTGAATATCCGTTTGATTTCCGCTCTGGCGGGTATTCTGGTAGTCGCCCATCTGGGTCGCATGCTGCTGTATTCAGCGCATTTCAGCCGCGGCAGCCGCAGTCGTAATAACGCCCTGCCGCTGCTGGGCCTTGCTTTGATTGTGATCGGCAGCATCGGCATCCTGTTTGGTAACCTGATCAAATCCGCCGTCAGCCGCCAGCGCGAGTATCTGGCTGATGCCGCAGCGGTGCAGTTCACCCGCCACCCGGACAGCCTGGCCGGCGCGCTTAAGCAAATCGGCGCCCGTAATCACGATAATAACGATGGCAGTAAGGTAGAGCATAAGAATGCTGACCAGACCGCCCATCTGTTTTTTGGCCAGGCGTTGTCGCACTGGTTCAGTATGATGGCAACCCATCCGCCGCTGGAAAAACGCATCAAACGCATTCAGCCAGGCTGGAACGGCAAATTCCCCGAGCCCCGTCAGGCCTTCAGCAAAACCGAAGAAGAACAAACCGCCAGCAAGCCTGAGCCCAACGCCCTGTCGCGTCTGGCAGCCCTCGCTCTACCGGCCCTACTGCTTGAGCAGGCTCATTCTCCCGAACAAGCACCCAGTCTGGTTAAGGACCTGCTATTCAGCCACCTCGAAGACGGAGCTGACACCAACTTGAGTGCCGCGCAAATTCTGGCTCTGGTAGAGATTGCGATCCCGGCTCTGCGCCGCGCCAGCGACAGCGAGCGTACTCAGCTATTCCGCGATCTGGATGCTATGGGCGCGCAGCAGCGGCTATTCCCCTGGTGTCTTTATCAGTTGCTCGCCCGCCAGTTGCTGCCACGCAATCATTTTTCGAAGAAGCTCGGCGATCAGGAAGCAACTGATACCACTATCAGCGCACTGGAACAGGCCGAACGCGGCGATACTGTCGATCTCGATAAACTGAGCAAGGCCCTGACCACCTGCCGTAACTGGTCGCCTAAAGCCAAGGCCAAACTGGTTTCTCAATGGCTCGAAACCGTGCAGCAGGATGACATGATCTCCGCCACCGAACAGAAGTTGGTGGCTACCCTCTGCGCCTGTATTGAAGTGCCCCTGCCTGATGAAATGCTGACTTCTAAATAGCCAGAACAAAATAGGGGTCAGCCCCTCCTCCGCCTTCATCGGAAAATCCTATTAAAGGGTTCGGTATTTCTCAGTTGTTTCTATCAGCGCTATCCGTATTCTGTGCGTCCTTGAAAAATCACGGGCCAATGATTTGCTATACTTTGCAGTGTAGTAGTCAGCCGAGGGATAGTGAATGACAACTGAGTACGAGAAGGCGCGTTTGACCCGCTTACGCAAACTTGACCTGCTGGATACGGCACCAAGCGAGAGCTTTGACCGCATCACCCGTATGGCCAGCCAGCTTTTTAATCTACCGATTGCAGCTGTTTCCCTGACTGATCAGGATCGTCAGTGGTTCAAATCGCGGGTGGGCGTTGATCACTGGGAAATCCCGCGTGAGAAAGCTCCCTGTGGTGAAGTAGCAGACTGCTC
>CAYWXF010000048.1:13549-15112 GCA_964462025.1 uncultured Pseudomonas sp.
ATCACTGGGAAATCCCGCGTGAGAAAGCTCCCTGTGGTGAAGTAGCAGACTGCTCAGACATGGTCGTTGTAAACGATCTGCTGGCTTCAGACCATTACAAGGACAGCCCACTGGCTGAGTCCGGCATCCGTTTTTATGCCGGCGCGCCGTTAGTGACCCGCGACGGTTTCTCGCTGGGCGCAATGTGTGTGTTGGGCACCGAACCCCGCGAGATAACTGAAAAAGAAATAGCCGCACTGCAGGACCTCTCCACCATGGTGATGTCCCAGATCGAATTGCAGCATGCCGTGGGCCGCCTTGATGCGGGTACCGGCCTGCCTAACTACCTGCAATTTGTAGAAGACCTCGAAGATCTGGCCCGGGATTTTCCTGATGAAACCTATTATGCCCTTAGCACCGAACTGGTCGACTTAAGCGAAGCCAGTACCCTGCAGCGGGTGATGGGTCCGTCTTATCTTGAAGATTTGTCTATGGCCGGCAGCGAGCTGATGCAGGATGTGCTTGGCGAGGATAAAAGAATTTACCATATTGGTCCGGGTCAGTTTGCCTATATCGAAGTCGGGCCCGAAGAGCGGGTATTCAAGCAGGCGCAGGAACTGCATCAGGCATTGCTCAATATCCGCCTGCAGGATGCCTCGCCCTTTATGTTACGACCAGTGATTGGCGTCGCCCCCTTTAAACTGGGGGTAAACCCGCCGGGTAATATTCTGCGCATAGCCCACAGTGCCTCGCGCGATGCGCGCATGAAGGAACAAGCCCTCGGCTGGTATAATGAGGACTCCGACAAATCCCATCAGCGCCGTTTCGGCCTGATTGCAAACTTTGCTGAGGCACTGAAATCCAGCGATGAGCTGCATCTGGTTTATCAGCCGCGACTAGATGCAGTCACCGGCAGATGTCTTGGTGCCGAGGCTCTACTGCGCTGGAACCACAGTACCCTGGGGGCGATCTCGCCGGCCGAGTTTGTGCCTCTGGTAGAAAAAACGCCGCTGGCCAAAGGGCTTACCGACTGGGTATTACAGCAGGCCATCCGCCAGGCCGGTCAATGGCAGCGGGAAGGACATCTATTAACGGTTTCAATCAACATTGCCGCAGCAAATCTGGAAGAAGAAGGTTTTTGCGATCGGGTTCTGAGTTATCTCAAAAAAGAGAAACTTCCGCTTACCGCAATTGAACTGGAGCTGACCGAAAGCAGCCTGATGAACAACAGCCGTGCGGCAGCACGCCAGCTTGAGTGCGTTGCCGACAGCGGCATTTCGCTGGCTATTGATGACTTTGGTACCGGCTACAGCAGCCTGGCGTACCTGCAAAATATCCCGGCCCGGGTCGTAAAGATTGATCGCTCCTTTATTGATGGCCTTGAAGATAAAGCGCGCAATCAGACCCTGGTACGATCCATGATTTCCATGACCCATGATCTGGGCTACCGCGTGGTCGCCGAAGGTGTGGAAACAGAAGGGGCGCATGAACTATTGCAGTCACTGGGGTGTGACGAAGTGCAGGGCTACCTGTTCGCCAGACCACTGCCCACCAGTGACTTCGAAAGCTGGCTGGGCGCCCGTC
>CAYWXF010000049.1:0-14851 GCA_964462025.1 uncultured Pseudomonas sp.
CAGGCTTCAAATAACGAAAGCCCCTGTCAGATGACAGGGGCTTTTTTTATGTCCGTAGATTATTATTTGAAGTCAGGACAGAACTTCGCTTTTAGTAACTGCATAAAAGCCATGGTGTCTTGATCGTTAATCGAATAATAGATGGTTTGTGCTTCTTTACGGCAGGCTACCAGGCCCTGCTGCCGTAACACTGCCAGATGTTGAGAAAACGCTGAGGCGCTCAGCGGAAAATAGTGATTTAACTCACCGACACTTTTCTCACCAGCTGCAAGATGGCAAAGAATCTGCAAACGGTGTTCATTTGCCAGAGAACGCAAAAATGCCGCGGCATCGCGCGCTTCCTGCTGTTGCATATCGGAAACAGACAAGGTATCCATTCACAAACCTCAATAACGCTTATCTGGCCAGTTCCCGCTCGGTTTTAAGACCGAATACTTTCCGCATAACCAATGATGCCGGGCAAAAGCCAGTAAATGACTGTTGAAATAAATTGGCGCCCACAAACACAGTTAACCACATAAAACCCGGGTGAACCCAGACGCTCAGCGCGACTGATAATAACACCATTATGCCCGCAAAGGCAGTTAATGCACGTTCTACACTCATCTCCAGCACTCCTGATTCAGGCTAGTTAAAAGGCGTATCTGACCCGCAGATACAGATTATTGTTATCGTTGAACTGCTTAAAAAACGTCTGTTGCTGTTCACCGAAAAACAAATTCAGGCCACCGGCGAAATTCCAGTGGTCATTCAGTCGGTACTCCATACCAGGCCGTAAATAACCGTCATTCGCCGTCGGCGAATAAAAAGTAAATAATGACAGCGTCAGATCACTTGCTTCGTTTTGCCAGGTCAGCCGTGATGTCACCACCAGGCGATTCTGGTCAGGCTCGGCCTGGCCAGCCGGCAGATTATCCAGCAGGGCACTGTAATCCTTAATATGCTCCACATAGGCCTGAAAACCACCAGTAAGGCGCGTCACCAGTTCTTGCTCATAGCCCACCAGAAAGCGCCACTGACTATTGGGAACAAAAGGCAGATTGCCGTCCGGATCATCGGTACTATGGTGATAGGCCGTTTCCAGGTTGATCAACCCGGCAGCAAACGGCCTGCGCATTGAAGCTCCGGCAACTCTCAAACCACTAAAGGTGGGCACCAGTTGCTCAGTTAATGCTTCCGGGCTTTTAAAATACCCGTCATAACCGTAGAGTGCCCACTCCGTCCCCTTCACCGTTTTAAACAGCCGTATCGCTATTTCATCACCAGTTGGCTTATCGACAGCGGGCAAGCTGTCGGGACCAATAATCTGCCCCGCCAGCGGACTAAAGAACGATAATCGTTCGCCTGAAATGAAACGATCCGAATCAAACTCAGGGCTCCAGACCAAATCGACGTTATACCAGTCAAAGTAAGCTGATGCTTTCAGTGCATCAGAGGGCGCCTTTAAGTATTCATCGTCACGGCCGGCAAAAAATGATTGCCAGTCTTTCGGAAACAGGTCGTTGAGAAACACATAGTCGCCGGTACCCCAGGTCAGGATCTGACGGCCGACCTTTATGTCCAGGTTGTCGAGCACCCGATACTGGGCATTTAGCTCCCTGAGGTGACTATCCCAGCCGCCGGACACATCGTCGTAGGTCAGATCCCCTTTGGCGGTAAAGGTTGCTCCCCGCCAGGTATAGTCACTGCCCAACCGCAGGCGTAGCTCCGCCAGACTCAGGCGCTGATGATAAGGACTTGAGTTCAGTCGACTGCCCACCGCGGTTTCAACGAAACCATATATTGGCAGGCCGGCTGGCTCCTCGATCCCCCAGTCGTCGTCCCAGTCATCGTCCCAGCTGTTATCCTGTGCTGCCACCGGGGAAGCTAACTGCAGTAACAGCATGGCTCCGATAGTAAATAATAGCCGCATATCAGTCTCTCAGTTCCAGCCATTCGGTGGGCGGATTACGCATGCTTCGTTCGCTGAATATGCTGTCCGGCAGATCCAGGTTGTAGCTGGTAAACCGGAACTGCATTTCCGTCTGCCCGCCGCTGACAAGATCCCTGACCCGCGAATGTGTGACGGTCGGATAGCCCTGTATTTGCTCGATGGTTACGGCTTCCACCTCGCGGTAAGCTTCGCCTTTAGCGTTATAAAACCGACTTTGCAGTGGCAGCATCGTATTTTTATCGATCCGCACTTCATAGTGACTAAATTCAACACTGGCGGGATCACGCGGGGTCGCTTTTAAAACATAATGCGCATCGGTGTCGCCAATTAGTTCGAAATGATCGAGCGCCGTTCCGCGGCCGGATACGTCCTCATAGAAGAAGTGTGAGCCGACAAAGGACGTACGCTTATCCCCTGCCGAAATACGCTTTATGAGGTCCAGGCCCGGCAGGTATAGCCAGCGGTCATCTTCACGTTCGGTATTTTTCGCGACCCGGAATACGGTATCGCGTACATCAGCAGGCCGGGAGAAAAAGACCAGCATGTCCTGCCGACCGCCGTCACGCTGATCCTTGCGCAGAATAATAAACTGGCGCAACTGCGTACGCCCCTGGGCATCAGTAATCATCATGCGTGCCGCGCTACGGCCATCATCGCCGGCATAGTAGGCGGCAATTTCCGCTTGCCTGGCGATAGCGTGCGGATCCGGCATATCCTGTGCCTGCGCCCGATTGAACGGCAGCACAGTAGCTACGGCGAGTAGTAAAAAAGGCATCAAAGGTTTCATAATGAATTCTCCGTTTTGAAGATCAGCCGCCGGGCCAGCGTCATAACAGCCGGCAGCATGATCAGGGTGACCAGGGCCGATATCGCCATAATACTGGCGAGAAATACGCCCACGGTGATGTAAGGAACCAGTGGCGCGAACAACAGTGGTGTAAAGCCAACCGCGATAACGATGGCGTTACGGGATATAGCGCGTGCCGGTTCATCAAATAAAATGGATAAGGTTGTGCGCCAGTCCCGGGTTTCAGCTTGAGTGGCACGGGCGCGCTCGATAAAGTGAATAGCGAAATCAACCGACAAACCCAATGTCAGCGACGACAGCACCGCGATTGGCATATCGTAATCTTTGCCTATCCAACCGATCAGGCCGTAAATAAAGCTGATGGTTAAAGTAAGCGGCAGCATGGCAAGTACGCCGAATACCAGCGAGCGGAACAGCACCACCATCATCACGAATACCACCACAAAGGCACTGATCAGGCTGGCCAGCATGCCCTCAACCATGGCCTCCTGCCACACCACATTAAGATAGGCTTTACCGGCCCAGTTCAACTCCAGGCCGTCCGGTAATGGGTGCTTATCCAGGTAGGTATCAACAGCCGCAGTCACTGCGCTCATATGTTGGTTATCGCCGCTGGTCAGCTGCAGCCAGATGAGCGACTGCTGATAGTCGGGTGTGACAAAATGCCATAAGTCCTGCGGGCGGTGGGATGACTGATACTGCATCAGCACCTGCGCCACCCCCTGCGAGCTGGCCGGGATCACATAATCTTCAGGCTCACCGCTGCCGAGTTCACGGTTAACGGTTTTGACTACATCAGCAAGGCTATTGGATTTACCGACCAGGCCGGTGCTCAGCAAATGGCGTTGCAAGCCATCCATGTAGGAGAGGATCTCCGGCGACGTAAAGGTTTTGCTGTTACTGCCAAGCTGCTCAACATTGCGCATCAGATCACTTAGCGCCTCTGCTTCAGCACCGGCTACGTCGTAGAGTTTATCTTCAAGGTTCCAGATGAATTCGCCTGCGGCCATGCTGCCCGCAAGTGCATCGCGTTGCTCAGCCAGCCAGTCACGGGTGGAAGCTGTTAGTGCGGCGTCTGACAGTTGCTGATCAATTGCATTCAACAGCAACTGCCGCGAGTCGGCTTTGGACTGCAGCACCATGTAAGCATCGTAGGTTCCCGCAAAATGCTCATTAAGAACCCGATCGGCAATCCGAATCTCATGACCCTCTTTAAACCAGCGTATGGGGTTATCGTTAATATTGATCTGCTGGATACCCACCGCGGACAGCGCGAAGATGGCGATAAAAGCTGCCACCCAGAACTTGGCGTAGCGGCCAGACCACCTGCCGATGGCCTGAATGGCGCGCGAAAAGCGGCCGCCCCGAGCCTCTTCAACCTTACTGAGTCTGGCCAGTGTCGCTGGTTTCAGTGCACTAATGTAGGCAGGTACAAAAATTACTGTGATGGCAAATGCGAGTAAAATTCCGAAGCCGACAAAGGCTCCGAATATCTGCACCGGTGGAATCGGCGTCAGCAGCAGCGACAGGAAACCGACCGCTGAGGTGATCGAGGTAAATAGCATGGGCTGAAACAGATGGCTCATGACCTCACGCAAAGTCTTCTTCACATCATCGCCGGGCTTATGCCGGTCAGCAAATTCTGAGAGGATATGCACCGAATCAACTACGGCTATTGGCATCAAAAAGATAGCGATCATTGATGACATGATATGCACGGTGAAGCCTAACCCAATCAGTAAGCCCATGGTGATAATCACCGTTGCCATGGCGACAGCCATAGCGGCAAGAATAAAGGGAACGTTACGGAAAAACAGGTATAGCAGAATGAAAATTACCAGCCCCGCCAGCGGCGCGGAGATCCCCATCTGAACGAACATTTCATAACCGAACTGGTCTTCAGCTACCGGCAAGCCGGTGATATGCCAGCTATCATCAGAGCCGAGACTGCTGATATGTCCGCGAATTTGTTCAGCTAACTGATAGCTCTGATTTTTGTCTTTGATAGGAACATAAATAGCAGCGGCCCGATCGCTGTCGGCCACTATGGTGTTATATAACAATGGCAGATCAGCAACCTGGTCCCGAATCGCACGGGCTTCTTCCAGGCTATCCGGCGGTGACTTCATCATCCATTCAAAGCGGATAGTGCCTGGCTCCGCCTGGGTAATATTGTCCACGTTAGCGAGTGACATCAGGTCGGCCGCAATCACGCCATCAAGCCCTTCGCTGAAGCGCGCCACCGAATGCAGGGCAGTGAGTGTAGCGGGGGTATAGATCGAGTTTTCACTCACCACGCCAACTACGATCATATCGTGCATGGCGAAGGTTTCTTTCGCCTGATTATGAAAGGCCCGCTGCGGATGATCAGCCGGCAGCATATTCTCAGGGTCGGTATCAATGGTGATACGTGGTAGCTGGCTGGCCAGCACCAGGGTGAGGGCAGCCAGTACCCAGAAGACCCAGCGGCGGTGACGGGTTGCTATTGTCAGTAGCAGATTAACCATATAAACCTCTTCATTTCATCATTCGCAATTAGCTAATTTAGTAATACACGAAATAATAGAGTAAGACTACGTGCCTGTCGATAGTTATTTCGCATTTAGCTAAAATAAGGTAAGTGCTTAGTCAAAAACGCTATTCGTTAGGGAGTTTCACCTCTGAAGCTGAATGGGGGGAAACGAAACGACTAAATAAACATATAAGTATCAATGGATTAAATATATTTTGTGGGTGTGGCATGTTTATTGAATGATCTCTGTCAGGTGTAAGTAGGTTATTTTCTGGAGCAACAACAATGAGATCTAAATCAAGTTCAACATTCTGGTGGATTGTCGCGGCCATCGTCTTACTGTTTATCTTTGGCGATGAGATCCTGGGCCTCGTGGCTGGCCTGTTCGCCGCTGTCTTCGCCATCGGTATCACCGGCCTTGTTCTGGTTGCCGTGGTTGCCGGCGCTTTCGGGCTGGTGTTGATGATTGGTGGTAGTGTCGCCGTCGCTATGACTGCCGCGGTAATAGCTCTGGGCGTGGTTCTGTTCAGTTGGTTCTGGCCGTTTCTGCTGTTGATCGGAATTATTTACCTGATGGTGCGCAAACGTCCAAAAGCTGTGTAAACTGTCACTACGGTGAATTTTTACGGGGCCCGGATACCATGCGTAACGGAATAATCAGTCTGCTGCTATCGCTGCTCATTGTTGGCAGCGCTCAGGCAGCAGATGTTGAAGTAAGTAATGCCTGGGTGAAAGAAACGATTCCCGGAACTGAAAACGGTGCCGGCTATTTTACCCTGACCAACCAGAGCAACGAGCCGGCTGTGCTGGTCGGCGCATCAACTGACGCTGCCCGTGCGGTCGAGGTTCATCAGCATGTATTGATGGATGGCATGATGCGCATGCGGCGGGTGCCAGAGCTGGTGATTGACTCAGGTCAAACCATTGTATTCCAGCCAGGCGGCTATCATCTGATGGTGTTTGGTGTAAAATCGCCTTTTAAAGTCGGTGGACAGGTGGAATTCTCATTACACTTCGCCGATGGTGATCAGACGACCATTCAAGCTGATATTCGGGCCATTAATTAGAAGGAAGCTATACATGAAACCGGCGCTCTCATTCGCACTGGCAGGCGCATTGATAATGCCTGCCGCCGCCACCGCTGACACTATCCTTGGTATTTATGCCGGCGGGCAGTATTGGAACACGGATAATTCAGGCAGTTTTGGCAGCTCCACCCAGCAGCAATCTTTTGCTTTTGACGATGAACAGCAAACCAGCTTTTACGTGGCGCTGGAACACCCGATTCCGCTTATCCCTAATATCAAGATCCGGCAGAATAGCCTGGACGTCTACGGTGATATCACTCTGACCCAGGATTTTACTTATGGCGGCGCGACTTTTCCGGCCGGTACCTCAGTAAATAGTATGGTGGATTTGTCGCACACCGATTACACCCTGTATTACGAAATCTTTGATAATGACCTGCTATCCGTTGATCTCGGCTTAACCGCGAAGCGTGTGGATGGAGCTCTGGCTGTACGTGATGCCACCAGCTCCGGCAGTTTGTCCAGTGATGGCTGGGTGCCCACAGCTTACGGGCAAGTACGGGTGGGTATTCCTGCCACGGATTTTACAATCTACGGCCTGGCGAATGCCATTAGCGTTGATGACAGCGAGATTCGTGATCTGGAAGCGGGAATTGAATACCGGCTGATTGAGAACCTGGCTATCGATTTGAATTTACAGCTTGGTTACCGTGATATCACCATCGAGTTGGATGACCTCGATGGTGTCTACTCTGATCTGCGTTTTAAAGGCCCGTATTTAGGCCTGGAAGTCCATTTCTAAGCAAAAGCTTAGTAGTATGGCGTGACCGTGGCGGCTGTCAGCTGATAGCCGACCACCGCGACCTCGCCCTCAGCCCGTTCCACATGCATAGTCCCTTCAACCCAGACGGCATCGAAGGTATCTTCATATTTTACGCCTTCCGGAAATTTCACTAAGATAATCTGATTTGGCGGTGGTGGCGGTACGTGCACACAGGCACCAAAATAGGGCACCAGTAAAAACTCAGTTACGCGCTCGGAATCACCTTCAAGTTGTACCACATAACCCGGTATCTTCACTTTCTTGCCGTCCAGGCTTTCGACCACAGGCGCATCAAGTTCCGGCTGGTTCGCCAGTTCCGGGTTGGCTTCGTAAAATGCCTGACTGCGCACAGGTGGTGGCTTGTATCCTTCCGGAACCAGCTCTTTCCAGGTGGTGTTGACATAGTCTTCAGCGCTCAGCGGTGCAATGAATGCCAATGCGAGTGCCATAATAAAGGTACTGAATAACTTCATAATTTTACCGAAAGTCCGTCCGCCAGGGCGTTGCGATATGCCCGCCAGGCAGGAAATAAACTGAGAAGACCAGCAGCAATTAAAATAGCTGCCATAAGATACCATTCGTTCAGCGTGATCGCGGTGGCACTCAGGCTAATACCTATGGTGTCCTGAATTACCGTGCCACCCAGCCCGATAATTAAATACAGCAGACCCACGCCGATAGCGATGCCAAACAGGGTTAACAACAGGGCTTCACTGATTAACAGGCCAAAAATAGTGCCCGGGCCAGCACCTACTGAACGTAAGACCGCCATTTCACGACGCCGTTCACGCAGGCTGGCCAATAAGGTCGTCAGCATGCCAAGCAAACCGGTCGCCACCACCAGCATGGATATAGCCAGCAGTGCCTGTTCAAACAGTCGCAAGGTTTTCCAGAATTCCTGTAAGGCCATGCCCGGCATGATTGCGGTCAGCGGTTCACCCTTATAGGTATTGATCTGCCGTTGTAAGCGCAGTGCCAGCGGTTTGCTCTCAAGCCCCAGCAGCACGGCGCTCAGCGTATAAACCGGCGGTTCATCTGCGGCTGCGTGGCCATGGTCATGTTCATCTTCTTGTTCATGGTCGGGGCGCTCATCGGCTCTTATATATTCACCGTGCACCAGCCCCAGGCCCGCCAATGGAATATAAACCGCTACATCTGTTGGGGTCCCCGTACGTGCCAGTACGCCACTTACGCTAAAGGGATGGGCATCGTGATCACTGAAGCTGGTGCCGCCGCTGCCGTGCGAAACAACCAGTTCATCACCGCTGGTCAGGCCCAGCTTAGCTGCTACTTCGGCCCCGAGTACCGCCTGGGTTTCGTCAGCAAAGGGCTGGCCGCTTACTAATCGCAATGGCTGTTTATCACCGTAGCGGAAATGGTCAAAAAAGTCGGTAGTGGTTGCGACCACTGGGAAACCGCGAACACTGTCGCCCAGCGCCATAGGAATATGCCAGGCCACGCCGGGCAATTGCTGCAGTTCGGTATAGGATTCCCAGCTCAGGGTATTATTCAGCGCGCCAATATGGAAAACGCTGCTTAACAGCAACTGGGTGGAGCCGGTACGCGGGCCGACGATCAGGTCGGTGCCGGAAATCGTATTGGCGAAATTATCCTTGGTTTGTTCGCGCACGCGTTCAACGCCAAGCAGCAACACCACACTGATGGCAATCGCCAGTACCGTGAGCCAGGCGCTGGTACGGCGGTTCCACAGGCTGGCCAGGGCGAGTTTAATCATGCGTCGCCTCCGTAGCCTGATTCAGGCGGGTGAGCTCAATGGTACGCGGGAAGTGTCGATCCAGGGTGGCATCGTGGCTGACAAACAACAAAGTGGTATTTTGCTGTTCGCATTCGGCAAACAGCAGCCTAATGAATTCGTCCCGATGGGCTTCATCAAGGGCAGAAGTGGGCTCATCGGCAATAATCAGCGCTGGTGAGCCCAGCAACGCCCGTGCTGCCGCCACTCGCTGCTGCTGACCCACGCTAAGTTGATGCGCCGGCTGTTGCTGTTGTGAACGGCTCAGTCCCAGATGATCCAGTAGTTGTGCGGCAGCGGTCTCACGGGTGGTATGTTGCTGTTGCAGGCGCATCCGGCGAGCCGGCGCGAACTGACAAGAGAGCACCACGTTATCCTGTGCCGACAAGTACGGAAGTAAATTAAATTGCTGGAAAATATAGCCAATTTCATTAGCTCGCAGGCGATCCCGGGCGGATTGGTTTAACTGACCGAGATCTTTCCCAAGCACTTCAAGCTGACCGGGAGCTGGCGCGTGAATACCTGCAATAAGACTCAGCAATGTAGATTTACCACTGCCGCTGGGCCCGCGTAACAGCACCCGTTCGCCGTTGTCGATCGAGAGTTCAGGAATGCTGAGCAGGGGAGTCTGGGCTCCAGCCCAACTGAAGCTTAAATTGTTCAGTGTGATACAGGAGCCCATAATGATTTACTTACTTGGTCTGAGCGCGTTCGAATGACGACACGATTTCAGCTTTGGCGTCAGCGATGTCGCCCCAGCCTTCAACTTTAACCCACTTGCCTTTCTCGAGTTCTTTATAGCGCTCGAAGAAGTGCGTGATCTGGGCTTTCAGCAATTCTGGCAGGTCGCCGATATCTTTGATGTGATCGTATTCTTTGGTCAGCTTGCTGACCGGGACCGCGATGACTTTGGCGTCTTCGCCTTTCTCATCAGACATTTTCAGCACGCCAATCGGACGGCAGGTAATAACTGAAGCAGGCTGCAGCGGATAAGGGGTCGGTACCAGCACGTCAACCGGATCACCGTCCAGTGACAAGGTGTCGTTGATGTAACCGTAGTTGCACGGGTAGAACATTGGCGTTGACATAAAACGGTCAACCCACAGTGCGCCGGTGTCTTTATCCACTTCGTATTTGATTGGATCCGCGTTGGCCGGGATCTCAATGATGACGTTTACTTCTTCTGGCAGGTTTTTACCGGCACCAACGTTATTTAAGCTCATGGCTAGTCCTATTAATGTCTGATATTTGAAAACTGTGTCGTATTATACGGTTCACTTGGTTGATTGCGAACCCTCTAAATAACCTAAACAGGTTGAAACTTCGTCAGCAGAGCCCAGAATCACACCAACGCGCTGGTGAATGTCGGTGGGTTCGATATCCAGAATACGTTGTTCGCCGCTATGCGCTATCCCGCCGGCCTGCTCAACCAGCCACGCCATCGGGTTGCCTTCATACATCAGCCGCAGCTTGTAGGGCTTGTTGGCCTTACGGGCGTCCCAGGGGTAGGCAAATAAACCACCGCGGCATAACACGCGGTGTACATCGGCTACCATGGCGGCAATCCAGCGCATATTAAAGTTGCGACCGCGCGGGCCTTCAGTGCCCAGTAACAAGTCATCAATATAATCCCGCATGGCTGGTTGCCAGTGGCGGTGGTTCGACATATTGATGGCAAATTCTGAGGTTTGCCGTGGAATCTGTACATCGGTATCGGTCAGCAAAAACTCACCGACTTTCTGATCCAGGGTAAATACCCGCACGCCCCGGCCGGTGGTAAAAACCAGCATGGTCGACGGACCGTAAAGGACATAACCAGCCGCAGCCTGTTGCGTTCCCGGCTGCAGGAACATATCCGGTTCACCGCTGTTATTTTCGGGCGTCGGCAACACTGAAAAAATAGTACCCACCAGGCTGTTGATATCAATATTCGAACTACCATCAAGCGGATCAAAAGCAACCAGGTACTTGCCGTCTTCAAAGCCTGAAACGATGCCTTCCTCTTCTTCAGAGGCGACGGCACGGATATGTTTACACTCCAGCAGAATATCTTTTAACAGCTGATTAGCGAGTACATCCAGATGCTTCTGGGTTTCGCCCTGAATATTCTCATCAAGAGTCGAACCCAGCACTCCGGCAAGCTCGCCCTGATGCAGCCGGAATGAAATTTCTTTGGCACAGATCTGCAGGGTATTGATGACAGAAATCAGAGCTTCGTCGACCTGGTCGCGGCGTAAGGTCGGAATTAGGCGTTGCATGAAGTCCTCGCGCAGTTAGGGTAGTCAGTGAACGGTTAGTAAGAATGCGCGTAAGTTTACCGCAATTTTAGCCAAAATGCCTGCCTGGGATCTCGCCCTTAATTCGCTGCATGCTACACTAAGCCAATTTTTCGTATTGAGACAGCTTCATGCACATACATATCCTCGGCATATGCGGTACCTTTATGGGCGGCATCGCGGCGCTGGCCAAAGCCCTGGGGCATCAGGTGACAGGCAGTGATGCGCAGGTTTACCCGCCGATGAGCGATCAGTTACGGGCGCTCGGCATTGAGCTTATTGAAGGTTACGATCCCGCGCAGCTGGAGCCCCGGCCAGATCTCGTGATCATTGGTAATGCCATGAGCCGCGGTAACCCCGCGGTTGAGGCTGTACTGAACCAGCGGATCCCCTACTGCTCGGGGGCGCAGTGGCTGCATGATGCGGTGTTACAGCATAAATGGGTGCTGGCGGTGGCCGGCACTCACGGAAAAACCACGACCTCCAGCATGCTGACCTGGCTGCTCGAGTATGCCGGGCTGAAGCCTGGCTTTCTGGTAGGTGGGGTATTGGCTAACTTCGCAGCCTCGGCGCGCCTTGGTGAGAGCGATTTTTTTGTTATTGAAGCTGACGAATACGACACCGCGTTTTTTGATAAGCGCTCCAAGTTTGTGCATTATTGCCCCTCGACGCTGATAATCAATAATCTTGAGTTCGATCATGCGGATATCTTCAGCGATCTTGCGGCGATTCAGCGGCAATTTCATCATTTAATCCGTGTAGTGCCGGGTTATGGCCGGGTGCTTTACCCGACGGCTGATGCCGCTGTCACTGAAGTGCTGCAGCAAGGCTGCTGGAGTGAGCAGGTGGCCGTCGGCGCTGATGGCGAGTGGCGAGCTGAACTGCTGCAGCCAGACGGTAGTGCGTTCCGTGTACTGCATCAGGGGCAGCTGGCCGGTGAGGTCAACTGGTCACTGATCGGGCAGCATAATGTTGATAACGCGCTGATGGCCATTGCCGCGGCACATCATGTTGGCGTATCCGCCGGAGTCAGTTGTGCGGCGCTGGGCGAATTTAAAAACACCCGTCGCCGGCTGGAACTGCGCGGTGAAGCCCGGGGCATCCGGGTTTATGATGATTTTGCCCACCATCCGACCGCTATTGCCACCACCCTGGCCGGGCTGCGCGCCAAGGTGGGCGACGAGCGCATTATCGCGGTGCTTGAGCCGCGTTCCAATACCATGAAACTTGGCGTACACGCCCAGCAACTGCAGGCATCCTTAGCTGCCGCCGACCAGATTATTATGCTGGAGCCAGTTGGGTTACAATGGTCCGTTGCAGAGGTTGTGCCGCAGGCACAAACCGCTGATACGGTTGAACAGATTTTGCAACGGCTGGGTGAACTGGTGCAGCCCGGTGACCATATACTCATCATGAGCAACGGCGGATTTGCTAATATCCACCAGCGTCTGCTAACCCAATTGCAGGGATAAATCATATGACGGTTAATGCAAATAAGGCGATTACGCTGGCTATTACCGGCGCTTCGGGCGCCCCTTATGCGCTGCGTTTGTTAGAGTTACTGCTGGCGCAGCAGCAACAGGTGCATGTACTTATATCCAGCGCCGCGCGGGTGGTTTTTGCCACCGAGCTGAACTGGCAGTTGCCGGCCGCACCGCAGGCCATGGGCGATGCCTTACGCGAGCGCTTTAATGTATCTGCGGAGCAACTTCAGGTGTATGGCAAAGAGCAGTGGTTTTCGCCGGTTGCATCGGGTTCAGCCGCGCCTAAGCGCATGGTAGTATGCCCCTGTTCGACCGGTACCCTGGCCGCTATCGCTCAGGGTGCCAGTGATAACTTGATCGAGCGGGCGGCCGATGTGGTGCTTAAGGAACGTGGCCAGCTTATTCTGGTTCCGCGAGAGATGCCATTTTCAGCCATTCACCTGGAAAATATGCTGAAGCTGTCGCGATTAGGCGTAACCATCATGCCGGCGGCCCCCGGCTTTTATCATCAGCCACAAAGCATCGATGACTTAGTCGACTTCGTGGTGGCCCGTATACTTGACCATCTTGGCCTGGAACAAAAAATCCAGCCCAAATGGGGTTATGGCGAGGAGTAGTCTGACACTATGAAAGCATTATCTATCCGTGGTTTACGTAAGGTCTATAAAGGCGGCCTTGAAGCACTGAAAGGGATTGATCTGGACGTACAGGAAGGCGACTTCTTTGCGTTGCTGGGGCCCAATGGTGCCGGTAAATCCACCACCATAGGTATTATCGCTTCGCTGATTAATAAAACCGAAGGCCAGGTCAAAGTATTCGGCTATGACCTGGATACCCAACTGGTCGAACTCAAACGGCAGATCGGGCTGGTGCCGCAGGAATTTAACTTCAATCAATTTGAAACGGTGCGGCAGATTGTAGTGAATCAGGCCGGCTATTACGGTGTGCACCGTAACCTCGCGAATGAACGGGCCGAGAAGTATCTCAAACAGCTCGGACTGTGGGAAAAGCGGAATGAACCGGCCCGCAGCCTGTCCGGCGGCATGAAACGCCGCCTGATGATTGCCCGCGCTTTGTTGCATCAGCCAAAGCTGCTGATCCTGGATGAGCCGACCGCCGGCGTGGATATCGAACTGCGCCGCAGCATGTGGGGCTATCTGGAAGATATTAACCGCGAAGGCATTACCATTATCCTGACGACCCACTATCTGGAAGAGGCTGAAAGCCTGTGCCGCAACGTCGCTATTATCGACAATGGGGTGATTATTAAAAACACCTCGATTAAGCGCTTGCTAGCTACTCTCAATATGGAAACTTTCGTGCTCGACATAGAGCGGGCAGAAGGCGACGAGCTCGGTGAAATTGAGCTCGGTGAGTTCAACTGGCGGCAGCCTGATGAGCACAGCCTCGAGGTAGATGTGCAGAAAAGCCAGGGTCTGAACAAAGTATTTGAGCAACTGAGCAAGCAGGGCATTAAGGTGCTGTCGATGCGCAACAAAGCCAACCGGCTGGAAGAATTATTCGTCGACCTGGTCGAGCAGGGTCGTCAATCGAAACAGAAAAAGACAGGATCCTGACATGGCATCATCGTTTAATTTTGTTGCATTACAGACTATCTGGATAAAAGAATGCACGCGCTTTCTGCGGATCTGGATACAGACCCTGGTGCCGCCGGCCATTACCATGACGCTCTATTTTGTTATCTTCGGTAGCATTGTCGGCGAGCGCATCGGCGAGATGGACGGTCGCCCCTACATGGAATTTATTGTGCCTGGCCTGATTATGATGTCGGTGATCACCAACTCCTATTCCAATGTCGCTTCATCATTTTTTAGCGCAAAGTTTCAGCGCAATATCGAAGAGATGCTGGTAGCGCCGGTTTCTACTGCGGTTATTATTATGGGCTATATCGGTGGTGGCCTGGCGCGGGCGCTGATCGTCGCGGTTATCGTGACCCTGGTGTCGTTTTTGTTTGTAGATAACGTGCAAATCCATAATGCCGGTATCCTGGTGCTGACCGTGGTACTGACGTCGACACTATTTTCGCTGGCCGGCTTAATTAACGGTATCCATGCCAAAACCTTTGACGATATATCGATTGTGCCGACTTTCATTCTGACGCCACTGACCTATTTGGGCGGGGTGTTTTTCAGTATCAGCCTGTTACCGGGGATCTGGTCAACCGTGGCGCAGGCCAATCCGGTACTCTACATGGTCAACGCCTTCCGTTATGG
>CAYWXF010000050.1:0-14726 GCA_964462025.1 uncultured Pseudomonas sp.
CAGGTGATGCAGCAGAAATTTGAAGACCGTAAAGTCAGCAGTCAGGATTTCGAACGCTTTCTTAGCGCCTGTCGTGAGAACCTGCTACTCATCAGCCGCAACACCGAACGCACGGCAGATCTCATCACCCGGTTCCGGCAGCTGGCCATGGATCAGTTTGCTGAAGAAATCCGCAGCTTTAACGTAAATACCTTCTGCGAAGATGTGGTCAGCTCGCTGTACAGTCGCTTCCCTGAGCTTAAAAATCATGAGCTGGACATGAGCTGCGCACCGGACCTTACGGTTAGTAGCCACCCCGGCCCGATCCATCAGATTATCAACCAGCTGGTACAAAATTCGCTACAGCATGCGTTTGAGGGCCATGACAAAGGTCATATTGCGATTGCTATTGATTGTGCAGAGGAAAATACGTTACAACTAACGTATCAGGATGACGGTGTGGGTATTCCCGAGGACCTCGGCCGCCGCGCTTTTGATCCCTTTATTACCACCAAACGCGGCACCGGAGCGGCCGGTCTGGGTTTGCACCTGGTGTATAATCTGGTGACGCAGGTACTAAACGGCCGGATCGATATGCGCAGCTCGCGCGAGGGCGGAACCACATTCGTGATCCGGTTCCCGGCTCAGGGATGCGACAAACAGAACTAAATTCAGGTTAATTCGTCATAATTTCTGCACGAAATTTACCCATTAGTTATAAACCCATGCTACACTACCATTTATCACTATAATGCAACATATGTTAAGAGATACCGGAACACCCAATATGAGCGCCAGATTACTGATTGTCGAAGATGAAGTCGTTACCCGTAACACACTGACGCGCCTGTTCCAACAGGAAGGCTATGACGTGTTTGATGCGGCCGATGGTATGCAGATGCAACGCATCATGGCCCGCCAGCAAGTTGATCTGGTGATCATGGATGTAAACCTGCCCGGTAAAAGTGGTATCGAACTGGCAGAAAGCCTGCGCGAAAACGAAAATATCGGTCTGATTTTCCTGACTGGCCGCGATGCTGAAGAAGATCGCCTGCTGGCACTGGAACTCGGCGCCGATGATTATCTGATCAAGCCTTATAACCCGAAAGAACTGCTGATTCGGGTGCGTAACCTGTATCGCCGCATTGAAGCTATCAAGAGCCAGCAGAAAACTGTCGGCCATGACAGCGTGGTTTATGAGTTTAATAACTGGCGCCTGGAAAGTGACAGTCGCTGCCTGTTCTCGCCTGAAGGTAAGATGTTCCGGTTACCGAAAAGTGAATACCGGGCAATGGAATTATTCCTCACTAATCCGGGTAAGATCCTGGACCGCGAGACCCTGGTGAAGAAGATGCTCGACCGTGAACTGCGTCCGGCTGATCGTACCGTCGACGTTGCCATTCGCCGCATCCGCCGTCACTTTGAAGCCTATTCGGATTCACCGAATCTGATCACCACGATTCACGGTGAAGGCTATCGGTTTGTTGGTGACGTGACTATCCGTCATCTGGATCAGCCCTCGTTAAATACCCCGGGCGTGTAACCACCGTTTTAAATGAAGCTGGTGCAGGGGCAACTCAGTTGCCCACTGCTCCAGAATTTCTTCTGCTTCATCCCAGTCCCAGCTTTCCCGCTCTAAATATTCCATCCGTCTGGCCAGCTGTTTAAGACCAATAGACCGGCACGCGCCTTTAATCTTATGGGCCTGACGTTTACTTTCGGTATAGTCGCGGTCAGCGATCAGTCGCCGCAGCAATTCCAGGTAGCCACCGATATTGTCGGCGAAGGTATCGTACATTTCGCTTAACCCCTGCGCCCCCATCAGCTCTGCGTACTGATCCAGCAGTTTTTCATCCAACATGTCTTCTGGCGCGGCGTTATCCGGGATCGTATTTGTCATAAAAGCTTCCTGGTGAATGCGTTCCCTGTACTTTTCCGAACAGTACAATCGAAATTCTTTTGCCTACATATTGAACCCGATATGGCAAACTACCGTAATCGAGTTAATTCTTGTATACTAATGCCCCATTTTTGGGTAGTCGTCATAATCTTTTAGTAACGCTTTGGAGCCGTATTTGATGCCAATAGCCACACCGACGTTAATGCCAGATATCGCCAATCAGACCCTTGCCCAGACTGAGGGCGCGCTGGACTGGGTCGGCATGAGTAACATTGAGATGCCGCTGGTTGTCGGAGCTGCCAACGAGCCCGAACGCCCGGTCAGTGCACGCATTGATGCCTTTGTGAATCTTACCGATCCTAAGGCCAAGGGCATTCATATGTCCCGGCTGTACCTGTTATTAGAAGATCTGTCCAATAACGACGTACTCAATCACGACTCACTACGTAAACTGTTGCATGACTTTATCGATAGTCATGACGGCCTTGCTGACCAGGCTTACGTAAAGTTCAGTTTTGATTACCATCTGCGCCGCAAAGCACTGGTAAGCAAAAAGCCCGGCTGGAAAGCCTACCCTATAACTTTAGTAGGCCGCTATGATAACGGCAAGCTGACCTTACAGCTCGGTGTTGATGTGCCTTACTCATCCACCTGCCCATGCTCAGCAGCATTGGCGCGGCAA
Source organism: uncultured Pseudomonas sp. (assembly GCA_964462025.1). Lineage (GTDB taxonomy): Bacteria > Pseudomonadota > Gammaproteobacteria > Enterobacterales > Alteromonadaceae > Pseudidiomarina. The sequence continues at coordinate 2,562 of CAYWXF010000050.1, forward strand.
CTGATTCAGGATGCCTTCGCCGGCCAGTTTGGTACCGATGCTGAAGTGGATGCCGAAAGTGTACACCGCTGGTTAGGCACCACCCAGGGTATTGTCGCCACGCCCCACAGCCAGCGCTCAGTAGCCGAAGTCAAAGTGTTGCTCAGCGATGATCTCGCTGAACTGCCGATCATTCATCTGGTGGACGCCATTGAAGAAGCGCTGCAAACCCCAGTTCAGGCTGCGGTCAAACGTGAAGATGAACAGGAATTTGCGCGACTTAATGGCCAGAACCTGATGTTCTGTGAAGATGCTGCCCGCCGTCTGAAGTTCATGCTGAGCCATCAGTCGGAGTTTTTTGATTTCTGGATTCGGGTAAATCATTACGAATCGCTGCACGCCCACGATGCTGTCAGCATCGCCACCAAAGGCGTACCCGGCGGCTTTCAACCCTGATTAGTCGACCTGTAATTCCGGCTGCTGTATACTGTGCGGCCGGAATTTCTTTGCGTTAGGTACTTATGGAATCGATAGATATAGTTGGCATCGGCAATGCGCTGGTCGACCAGGAATTTGAAGTCACTGACGACTTTCTGCAACAGCATCAGATCGAAAAAGGCATGATGACGCTGATTGAGGATGCCGAGCAGGAAAAGCTGATTGCCGAGCTTAGCCGCCGTGGTGAACTCAAAAAGCAGTCAGGCGGTGGTTCGGCGGCCAATTCACTGGTGGGATTCAGCCAGTTTGGTGGCAAAGCATTCTACTGCTGCAAGGTCGCGGATGACGAAGCCGGTGACTTTTACTGCAAAGATTTACAGCGGGTGGGCATTACCACCAATACCGGTAGTTGCAAGCATGAAGGCAAAACTGGCCGCTGCCTGGTCATGGTCACGCCGGATGCCGAGCGTACCATGCGCACTTACCTTGGTATTACCGCCGACCTGTCGACCGACGAACTGGACGAAGACGCCATAGCCCGCGCCGAATACCTCTATATTGAAGGCTATCTGGTCACCTCACCTATTGCCCTGCAGGCCATTGCCCGCGCCAAAGAAGTTGCCCGCGCAAATGGTACCAAAATTGCGGTGACCTGTTCAGATCCTGCTATGGTTAAGTATTTCCGTGACGGCATTGAGGCGATTCTTGACGGTGGTGTAGATGTCTTATTCTGTAACCAGGAAGAAGCCAGTATCCTGACCGGCACCGATGATGTGCAGGAAGCCCTGCAAAAGTTGCAGCAACGGGCCGGGCTGGTTGCTATTACGCTGGGCAAAGACGGCGCCCTGCTGGGTGACGGCACCCGCCAGGTGGCGGTACCGGGCATCCCGGTTAAAGCCGTTGACAGCAATGGTGCTGGCGATATGTTTGCCGGTGCCATGATGTTTGGCCTGACCCGCGGATATCCGCTGGCGGCCTGTGGCCTGCTGGCCAGCCATGCGGCGGCGCAGATCGTCACTGAGTTTGGCCCGCGCTTAAGCGCCGATCAACAGCAACAGTTGCTGATCCGGCTGCAGCACGAACCCGAATTTCAATTTTAAAAACGACACACGAGGCGTATAGATGAACAAATCACAAGATTACAAAGTAGCCGATATCGGCCTGGCTGACTGGGGTCGCAAAGAAATCACTATTGCCGAATCAGAGATGCCGGCACTGATGACCATTCGCCGCAAGTATGCGGACAGCAAGCCGCTGGCCGGCGCCAAAATCATCGGTTGCATTCACATGACCATCCAGACTGCGGTACTGATTGAAACCCTGCTGGAGCTGGGCGCTGAAGTACGCTGGTCATCATGTAATATCTTCTCTACTCAGGATCACGCGGCCGCCGCTATGGCAGCAGCTGGCGTACCGGTATTTGCCTGGAAAGGTGAAACCGAAGAAGAATACGAGTGGTGTCTGGAGCAAACCTGTCATAAAGACGGCGAGCTGTGGGATGCCAATATGATCCTCGACGACGGTGGCGACCTGACCCTGCTGATCCATGACAAATATCCGCAAATGCTGGATAACGTGCACGGCATCACCGAAGAAACCACTACCGGTGTGCACCGCCTGCTGAAGATGCTGGAAAACGGCACCCTGCGAGTACCTGCCATCAACGTCAACGACTCAGTCACTAAATCAAAGAACGACAACAAATATGGCTGCCGTCACTCACTGAACGACGCCATCAAACGTGGTACTGATCACTTATTGTCAGGCAAAAAAGCCCTGGTTGTGGGTTACGGTGATGTGGGTAAAGGCTCTGCTGCCAGCCTGCGTCAGGAAGGCATGATTGTGAAGATCAGCGAGATTGACCCAATCTGCGCCATGCAAGCCTGTATGGACGGCTACGAAGTGGTATCGCCTTACCGCAACGGTGTGAACACCAAGAGCGAAGAAGGCATCAACAAAGAGCTGCTGGGCACCATCGACCTGATCGTGACCACCACGGGTAACGTCAACGTCTGTGACCGTTATATGCTGGCGGCACTGAAGAAAACCGCCGTAGTATGTAACATCGGCCACTTTGATAACGAAATCGACACCGCCTTCATGCGTAAGAACTGGCGCTGGGACGAAGTGAAACCACAGGTGCACAAGATTCACCGCAGCGACGAAGAGCATGATTACCTGCTGCTGTTATCGGAAGGCCGTCTGGTGAACCTGGGTAATGCCACCGGTCACCCCAGCCGCATCATGGATGGCTCGTTTGCCAACCAGGTACTGGCGCAGATGCATTTATTCCAGCAGGGCTACGCCAAGCTCGACAAAGCTGAGCAGATCGAACTGCTGCGCGTTGACGTGTTACCCAAGCACCTGGATGAAGAAGTAGCTAAATACATGGTACAAGGTTTCGGCGGCGTTATTACCAAGCTGACCGAAGAGCAGGCCGACTACATTGATGTCGCTGTTGAAGGACCATTTAAAACAGATGAATACCGCTACTGATTCGATTCACTATCGGGAACTTACGGCCGCTGACGAAGCGGCCGTAATTGTATTGGCTAACCAGGTACACGGTGCCAACTACCTTACCGAAGCGAGTTTTGCAGATTATCTGGAACGCGGCCAGCTCAATGGCGTGAACCTGAACTGGCTGGCCTTTGCCGGTGACCGTCTGGTGGGCGTACGCCTGACTTTCGCGCCGGGTAAATGGGAAATCGACAACTACTGCACCCCGGCCGCCTGGCCTGAGCCTGCTTCAGCCATGTGCTATTTCAAATGCGCGGCGGTGGATGCCGAGATCCGCGGCGCGGGTATTGGTCGCAACCTGCTGGAACGCTCCATCGGCGCGGCGCAGCAACTGGGTTGTCGTGCTGGTCTGGCGCATATCTGGATGCAAAGCCCCAATAATAGTGCCTTTTCGTATTTCAGCCGCTGTGGCGGCCAACTCATTAAAGAACATCCGGGACGCTGGTACGAGGCCTCGGTTAACGATGGCTATCACTGCCTGGTCTGCGATGGCATCTGCCATTGTACCGCCGGCGAGATGGTCCTGCCCTTCGACAAGTATTAACTGACTCAGGTAACCCCCATGTACGATCCGCTGCACGATGCTTGCCCTGGTCCCGGTCAACCGGCCGCGGCGAGTTACTGGCAGCAACACAGCCAGCCGCACTGGCCGGTGACCGCCACCGAATTGCCTGATCGCGCTGATGTGGTGGTGATCGGCGCCGGCTATACCGGCCTGAACGCGGCACTGGAACTGTCGGAGCGCTATCAGCAACAGGTGGTTATACTGGAAGCCAACCAGCCGGGCTGGGGCTGCTCTACCCGTAATGCCGGTTTTGCCATGCCGGGTACCGGCCGCCTGGGTTACGCCGGCTGGGCCAAGCGTTTTAGTACCGATGTGGCAAGGGGGATCCGGGCTGAATACCAGCAGGCGTTTGCCCGTCTCGAACGCCATCTGCAGGCCTGCCCGCAGCAGGCGCAGGTGCAGCGTGGCGGCTATCTGAAAATCGCCCATAAGCCTGGTGCTGTGGCGGGTCTTAATCAGCAGTATCAACAATTGCGTACCTTTGAACCCGATACCCGCTGGCTTGAGCGCGACGAACTGCAACAACGGGTACGCAGCCCACAAGCCTTCGCGGCTATTCACTTTCCGCAAAGCTTCGGCATCAATCCGCTGCTGGTCGCCGCTAGTGTCGCCCGCCAGGCGGTGAACGCCGGTAGCCGCTTACTGGCCGATACACCGGTGATCAACTGGCAGCAACAGGGCTCTGAGCAACTGTTGCATACGCCGCGCGGTACCATTCGCGCTGACAAAGTAATTCTGGCAACCAATGGCTATACACCCAACCACCTGCACCAGGCGGTTCACGGCCGTAGCCTGCCGGTACTGTCCAGTGTGCTGGTCACCCGCCCGCTGACTGCCAGCGAGCGTGCTGCCACCGGCCTGAGTCCGGCGGAACTGGTGATGGATACCCGCTTACTGAAATATTATTTCCGGTTGTTACCCGATGGCCGCCTGCTGTTTGGCGGACGCGGTGCCATTCATGGCATGGATGCAGATAAACCGCGCTATGCGCAGCATTTACTGCAGGCGCTGGCAGCAACCTTCCCACCACTGAGCGAGCTGGCCGCGGAGCAACCGGCGTATTTCTGGAGTGGCTGGATTAGTGTGGCGCTGGATGATTATCCGCGTATTTATTCGCCGGCGGCGGGAGTTTATACCAGCATGGGTTACTGCGGTGCCGGCCTGACGTTCAGCCAGCTGGCAGGAGCACGGGTGGCGCAACTGGCAATGGGCGAGCCATTACCCGCCCTGCCGTTTTATCAGTCGCCGTTACCGCGCTTTCCTCTACCGGGGTTAAGGCGACTGGGCCAGCAGGCTTACTATCAGTATGCCCGCTGGCGCACCGGCCTGTAAGCCGGCCTTGTAAACCGCCCTCAGAGGCCGAATACCACTTTTTCGCTGTTGAGCATGCGCCCGATCAGCCGCAGCAGCAACATCGACACCGCGATGGTAAAGAGTCCGCTAATCAGCATCGGCACCCATTGCAGCGCCTCGCCCTTGATAATATCCAGCAGCGCCTGGTGCTGGCCGGTCAGTGGCAGGTAATAGAGGATCTGGTTCTTCAGCCGTGAGAACTCCACCCCGAATACCGCCAGCATGGGCACCATCAGCAAAAACGAGATGTAAGTCTGAGCTTCTTTGAAGCTTTTGGCCCGGAACGACACGAACAGCTGCAGCGCTGTGGCAAACAGGGCCAGCGGCGCCAGTAACAGCATGATCAGCAGTAACATCGGCCATTCCAGTACCACGCTGATACCAATATTATGCAGCGGCAGGAAACGGAAAATCACCGGGATCAGGATAACACTCAGAATACCACCGAAAATCGCGAAACAGCTGGCGGCCAGGGCCTTGCCCCACACCAGCTGATGGCTGCTAAGCGGCTGCGATAATAGTAATTCCAGCGAGTTGCGTTCGCGTTCACCGGCGCTGATATCAATGGCCACGTTCATGCCCGAGAAAAACACCGACAGCAGCATGAAGATCAGTACGCTGCCCATCAGTATTGCCGCCCGGGAGCCTTTGGTGGCGGTATCCTGCTTGACCAGATCAATGGCGGTGACCAGTTGTGGATCCAACCCGCGCATCTGCAGCCGGATATATCCCAGCTGCCGGCTGTAACTGGCTACGGCCTGTTCAACCCGGCGGATCTCGGTGCGCTGCTTCTGCGCCGAAAAGTCAGCCCGCAAAATCACTTCAGCCGGTTGCGCTGAAGCAATATGCTCATCCCAGTGGCCGGAAATCTCAAGAATGATCGGCTGCTGCCCGGCCGGCCAGGGTTTCTCGCGTTCAACGATGCCCTGGTCCTGCAGGTGCTGGATCAGCGCCGGGGCATGCTCGGCACCGGTAATATCAATCTCGACATCACTCTCGTCAGTCAGCTGGCTTATCAACACGTAAAAAGCGACGGCCATCAGCAGCGGCCCGAAGAAGGCATAGGACATTGCCGCCATCACCGAGCGCTTATCGCGCAGCGCGTCTTTGAGTTCTTTGCGCCAGACTATAGAAATTGGATTACTCATGCGGCGATGCCCTCGTCGGTGCCGATTATTTTCACGAAGGCTTCTTCTAACGCGGTTTCGCCCGTGAGTTCGCAGAGTTCCTCCGTGGTTCCTTGTGCGGCAACCTTGCCTTTAGCAATAACAACCACCTGATCACATAAAGCAGCGACCTCCTGCATCACGTGGCTGGAAAACAAAATACTGGTGCCCTGCTGGCGCAGTTCGCGCAGCAGATCCCGCAATACCCTGGTGCTCATTACATCCAGTCCGCGGCTGGGTTCATCCAGGATCAGGTGTTTGGGCTGATGGACAATGGCCTGCGCCAACGCCACTTTCATCCGCTGGCCCTGAGAAAAGCCCTGGGCACGACGGTCAGCGATGGCATCCATGTCCAGCCGCTTGAGCACTTCGGCAACAGCTTGTTCACGGTGCTCACCTTTCATGCCATGCAAGGTGGCAAAATAGGTTACCTGCTCGCGCGCAGTCAGCCGCTCATAGAGGCCGAACTTATCCGGGAAAATGCCGATATGCCGGCGCGCCTGCAGCGGGTTCAGGTTGGCATCAACACCGTCAATCAGAGCTTGCCCACTGTCGGCGCGCAGCAGCCCGTAAATGGTGCGCAGGCAGGTGGTTTTACCGGCGCCGTTGGGGCCCAGCAAGCCGGTAATCTGGCCTTCAGGGGCAGAAAAACTCAGGCCATCAAGGGCGATGACCTTGCTGAAAGTCTTATGCAGGGATTTGACTTCAATCATGATGCGTTCCTTATAGCCCTTTGCCGTTGCTGTTCAGGATAAAGGGAGCCGGTTGTTCGCGATGCAGACAGGCTGCGTCCAGCTTACTGAAGTCCAGCGTCTCGATAAAGGTGGCGGCCAGCTTGTTGGCGCAGGTATGGCCAACTATGGTGTGGGCACCATAATTCGCAATCAGGTGGCGGCTGTTGCTCAAGGTTGCGGCCGCAAGTTCACCCCAGGCAGGCGGCGTAACCGGATCGGCGGCACCGGACAGCAGCAGTGCCGGAATATCGCTGACGACCGGCGCGAACCAGCTGTCGGGTCGTTCAGCCTGTGGCCACACTGAGCACATTTCGACGAAAGCTTCGCCGGTGCGTCCGCCAATAAAGCTATTGGCTGCGTCGGCTTCGAGCAACTCAGGCGTTGCCCGCGGCAAATCTTCGCTGCACAGCACGGATAACGTCAGCCCCATATACATTTGCGACTGCGCCAGGGTGCTGCCGAGCAGGCCGATTAACGGGGTGTAATTTTCAGCGGCGGTCTGCTGAATCACAAAAGGCAGCATCTTCCGGGTCGACGGGTGGTACAGGCCAACCCGCATCACCGAGGTAAAACGGCCGGCGGTGATCAGGATATCAATCGGCTGGTTGGTTAACGGATCCGGCACGGTCAGTGGCACCGGTTGCTGTTCCAGTCGGGCCACGGTATCCAGATAAGTCTGATTCAGCGCCGGAAAGGTCTGCTCACAGCTTTGTTGCGCGGCGCAGTTGGCGAGCAGGATCTCAAAGGAATCGGCGCCATGCTGGCCAAAGGGGCCAACCACGACCTGTGGAGGCGCGACCGCATCCAGCACCGCGCTACGCACTGAAGCCGGTGCTTCGCGCATATAGACCAGGCCGGCCCGGCTACCATAGGAACCGCCATAAAGGTTGACCTGGGGATAGCCCAGCGCTGAGCGCACGGCTTCAAAGTCCCGGATAGCATTTACCGTATGGTACTGGGTGAGATCCACCTGCGCATACTCTGCGGCACAGTCGGCGGCCATTTCTGCCAGTTGCACATCGTTATCGGCCTTTACCAGTTCTTCAACGTGATTAAGTTCACAACCGAGAGGATTCGATTGACCGGTACCACGCTGATCAATTAACAGGATATCGCGTTGCCGCCTCACATCTTTAAAAACGCGGTCGATCATAGCTGCCAGCTCGGTCGCAGCCTGCCCCGGTCCACCAGCCAGAATCAGTAGCGGATCGGCGGCTTTGCTCTCGCTGACAGCCGGCAGCACAGCAAAGTTAATCGCAATGGTGCGGCCATCGGGCTGGTCATAGTTTTCGGGTACCTGCAACGAGCCGCATTGCACACGTTCTTCGATACCATCAAGGTAGCAACCTTTAAGTTGCATCGGAGCAGCGTTTTGCGGCGCGGCTACCGCTACCCCTGACGCACTCGCTAACGCAACAAGCAACAGCAGCAGGCTACCGGCAAACAGGCGGTTAGGGGGCATAGCTATCGGCTTCATAGTTTGTTATCCAATTGTAACAATAGGCCACAGTGTACCGCGTAGAAAAGAGATTAAAAAGATGTAAACTGTAACGAAAAATTAAGTTACTGGGTGAGTCGCGCCCGTAGTACCTGGCCGATGGGGTTATCAAGTAGCTGGTGCTGCCGCGCCCATTCGTAATCACCTGAGGCCTGGATATCTTCGGGTTCAACACTGGAGGCAATGTAGCGGCCGACGTCGTAGGATTTATGACGAAGCGCAAACTGGATCAGCGAGCTGTCGTTACAGCGAACGCTGGAGTAGATGTCGCGCATGCGCATGCGTTCAGCACGCAACTTGCTACGCAGGCGGTTGCTGTCGTTGTCCCGCACATAGGTGCAGAATACCAGCGCCAGTTCATCGGTGCCTGACAGTGCCTGGGCACTGACCGGTGTTACTGGTAATAAGGTTCCGACAGCTGCTAGTAAAATCGCGCAGCGGGCAACAAAGGGGAACATTAACCATCAACCTCGTTTTTTTAAATTAACGAAAACAATGGTACAACTGCGGTTCCGTGCCCGCAACGGAATAAAATGTTACAAATGGCGGGCTGGTTACTTTTTATTTACCTTTGTACTAATCATGCTGACGTTGATAGATTAATGCTTTGAATGCATGTGGATTTTTATCGTCGGCGGGGTGCTCCGATGAGTCTATGAGCTGCCATTTACCCTGCTTGTGGTAGTCGGGGAAGTAGGTGTCACCGGGAGTGTCTAAATCGATCTCGCTCACGTACAACTTATCGGCAAGCGGCAAAAATTCAGCATAAATATGACCACCGCCGATGACCATCAGTTCTTCGACGTTACCGGCAACTTCAATTGCCTGCCGGGGGCTGCTAACCCAGATCACGCCCTGATCGTCTTTATAGGGGTGTTGATACGAACGGCTAAGGACAATATTGGTACGCCCGGGTAGCGGCCGGCCAACGGATTCATAAGTCGCCCGACCCATTATCACCGGCTTGCCCAGGGTAATACGTTTAAAGTATTGCAGTTCGGCCGGCAGATGCCAGGGCATCTTGCCGTCCTTGCCGATAACGCGATTTTTGGCCATAGCGGCAACCAGAGAAATCACCATGTCTGCCTCTTGTCCTTTGCCGGACTATTTCTTGTAGATAACCTCGACATCATAGTCATCTTCGTCAAAATCGTCATCATCGTCGTCATCTTCATCATCAAACGCCGCCTCGCCCATCTGCTGGGTATGGTAATCATCCCATTTGAACTCAACACCGGCCTTGGCTTCTTCTTCCATTTCTTCCGGCGTCTGCTGGGGCTGCTGTTCGATGTAGGTCATGATCTCTTTACACAGCTGCTCAGTACCCTGCTTGCTGATCGCAGCAATCTGGTACACCGGACCATCCCAGTCCAGCGCAGCTTTTACTTCTTCGATCCGCGCGGCGATTTCTTCTTCGCTCAGCAGGTCGACTTTGTTCACCACCAGCCAGCGTGGCTTGGCCGCCAGTGCCGGACTGTATTTCTCCAGCTCCTGCACTATGGTGACCGCCTGCACGGCAGGGTCGGTATTGTCATAAGGGGCGAGGTCAACCAGGTGCAATAACAGGCGGCAGCGCTCCAGGTGCTTCAGGAAGCGAATACCCAGGCCAGCGCCTTCAGCGGCACCTTCAATCAGGCCGGGAATATCGGCGATAACGAAACTGGCGTGCGGCACCGGCTGCACCACGCCCAGGTTTGGAACCAGGGTGGTAAACGGATAGTCAGCAACTTTAGGCTTGGCCGCAGAGACCGAACGGATAAAGGTTGATTTGCCGGCATTTGGCATACCCAGCAAACCGACATCGGCCAGCAGCATCAGTTCCAGCTTGAGGTTGCGGATCTCGCCCGGTGTGCCGTCGGTTTTTTGCCGCGGCGCACGGTTGGTGCTGCTTTTAAAACGGGTATTACCTAAGCCGTGAAAGCCACCTTTAGCGACCATGCGACGCTGGCCGTGACGGGTCAGGTCACCAATCACTTCGCCGGTTTCGACATCAGTGGCGCGGGTGCCGACCGGCACTTTCAGCACGATATCGTCGCCACGGCGACCGGTACAGTTTTTACCCATACCGTTCTGACCACGCTGGGCGCGGTGGATGCGATCAAAACGATAGGTAATCAGGGTGTTAATGTTTTCGTCTGCTTCCAGATAAACGTCGCCACCATCGCCACCATCGCCGCCATCGGGACCGCCTTTGGGGATATATTTTTCACGCCGGAAACCAACGCAGCCATTACCGCCGTCGCCTGCTTCAACGCGAATTTCGACTTCATCTACAAACTTCATGATTACCTACCTGCTTACATGAAAAAACCCCGTCACACCGGACGGGGTTTCTTATTCTTCGTTAGTGCGGAAACTGAGTTTTATTCAGTAACGATACTAACGTATTTGCGGTTTTTAGGACCTTTTTCCGCAAAAGAAACTTTACCATCGGTGAGGGCAAATAATGTGTGGTCACGGCCCAGGCCAACGTTGTCACCAGCGTGGAAGCGCGTTCCGCGTTGACGAACGATGATGCTGCCTGCTAATACAGACTCGCCACCAAAGCGTTTTACACCCAGACGTTTACTCTCTGAGTCACGACCGTTACGAGTTGAACCACCAGCTTTTTTGTGTGCCATGTGTCGTTACTCCTTCAATTAACCGTTAATACCAGTGATTTTCACTTCGGTGAACCACTGACGATGACCTTGTTGCTTCATCGAGTGCTTACGACGACGGAACTTGATAATGTTCACTTTGTCGGCACGACCATGATTAACAACTTCCGCTTTAACAGAGCCACCAGAAACAAAAGGTGCGCCGATTTTCACGTCGTCACCGTTCGACACCATTAATACCTGGTCGAACTCAACCACTTCACCAGTGGCTTGCTCCAGCTTTTCCAGGCGGACGATCTGGCCTTCAGACACACGGTGCTGCTTACCGCCACTTTGGAATACTGCGTACATAGGTTTTCTCCGATTTGCCCGCTAGGGCAGCTTAATATTTAAATCAGGGCGCGAATTATAGGCCAATCCACCGCCCGAGTAAAGGGGAAGATCACGATTGTAGCCCATGGTTCTACCACGGGGATAACCCGAACATTTCGCATCAACCGCCCGAAGATTTCGCATCGACCGGCTGAACATTTCGCATCGACCTTACCGGTGGTGGTGAGCTTTACCCGTGGTGGAACCACGGGCTACCACGCGCGATGCAACGCGCGTACGTTGCGCGATGCAACGGGCGTACGTTGCGCGATGCAACGGGCGCACGTTACGCGATCCTATCGACGGCGATGTCGGCGAGGGCGTGCAGCGCATCGCGGTATTGGGTGGCTGGCAGGGCCTGCAGCTGCTGCTGCGCCAGGCGGGCTTCGGCCAGTGCGCGCTCGCGGGTGTAATCAAGGGCACCAGTGCGACGCATGGCGGTCAGAATGGTCTGCAATTTATCGCGCCCGTTACCCTCTTCGATGGCCTGTCGAATCAGCTCTTGCTCCGTATTGTCACCGTTCCACATCGCGTATAGCAGCGGCAAAGTGGGCTTACCTTCGGCCAGATCATCACCAGCCTGCTTGCCCATGGTTTTGCTATCGGCGGTGTAGTCGAGCAAGTCATCGACCAGCTGAAAAGCGGTGCCCAGATGGCGGCCATAGGCGGCCAGCGCTGCTTCCATCTGTTCCGACTGCCCGGCCAGTACCGCACCCAGCTGCGTAGCCGCTTCAAATAACTTGCCGGTTTTGCCGTAAATCACATTAAAGTAGCTGCTTTCACTGGTGTCCGGATCATTGCAATTCATTAACTGCAATACTTCACCCTCAGAGATCACGTTAGTCGCGTCAGCGAGGATCCTCATGACTTTCATTGAATCCAGCCGCACCATTAACTGAAATGCGCGGGTATACAGGAAATCGCCGACCAGTACACTGGC
>CAYWXF010000051.1:0-4628 GCA_964462025.1 uncultured Pseudomonas sp.
CCCGCGACCCCCGGCGTGACAGGCCGGTATTCTAACCAACTGAACTACCGCTCCACGTTTCCTGATTCGGGGGTTTCCGGGTGGGCACCCCCTGAATGCGGAGCGAATATTACGAGCGCGGCCTGCAGTCGTCAACCTTTTTTTCAGTAATTCGGACTGTTTGCCTGATTTTCACTCAAATTGGCCGGTTTCAGGCGTTCCAGAGTGGCGGCACACCGGTATCAGCGATAACTTTCAGCCGTTCTTCATGCGCCTGAACTTCGCTGTCGGTGGCACGGATAACTTTCAGATCAGGCTTATTGGTTACCGGCGTCCAGCCCGCTGTACCCTGAGCCTGGCGCTGAGCTTTGGTTTGGGTGGCCAGTTCCAGTTTGGTCTGACCGCCGGTCATCAGCAAATAAACGTCAGCCAGCAATTCGGCATCCAGCAAGGCGCCGTGGAAGGTCCGGTTGGAGTTATCAATACCAAAGGCGCGGCACAGCGCATCCAGGTTATTCTTCTGCCCCGGGCGGCGTTCGCGCGCCAGGCTCAGGGTATCCAGTATGGTGCAGTAGTCCGTGGTGCGACCGATTCCTTTATTGAGCAAGGCAAACTCATGGTCGATAAAACCCACGTCGAAAGCGGCGTTATGAATGACCAGTTCAGCACCGTCGATAAACTTCAGAAAGTCATCGGCGATTTCAGCGAATACCGGCTTATCCTGCAGAAACTCATTGGTAATACCGTGCACCTCAATCGCGCCCTGCTCAACGATACGCATCGGGTTAATATAGGTGTGAAAAGTGCTGCCGGTTGGTTTACGGCCGATCAGTTCGACCGCGCCAATCTCAATGATGCGATGCCCCTGCGCGGGATCAAGCCCGGTTGTTTCAGTATCAAGTACAATCTGCCGCATAACCTTCCTTATAACGATCCTTTTGCTCAAACAGCTCTTTACTAATGGATTTTCACTGGTCACTATACCGCATATCAAATAGCGACTGGCTGGTTTTAGTTATTATGCAGCAGAAGACTGTGCACATCTATACTGACGGCTCCTGCCTGGGAAATCCGGGCCCGGGTGGTTATGGCATCGTGATCGAATACGGGGAACACCGTAAAGAGCTGTCGCAGGGCTATCAGCTGACCACCAATAACCGCATGGAAATGCTGGCGGCGATTAAGGCTCTGGAAGCGCTCAAGCGCCCCTGCCAGGTGATTCTTACCTCGGACAGCGATTATATGCGCCAGGGTATTAAAAGCTGGATCCACACCTGGAAGCGCAACGGCTGGCGAACTTCCGCCCGCAAGCCGGTGAAAAACGCTGATTTGTGGATGGCGCTCGATGAAGCCCGGCAGCGCCATGACGTGACCTGGGAATGGGTCAAGGGTCATGCGGGGCATCCGCAAAATGAACGCTGCGATGAATTAGCCCGCGCCGCCGCGACCTCAGACAATCGGTTACCCGATGAAGGCTATACGTCGCCCTGACCGGTTACCTGGGCATATTTAGCCTCATCCCAGGCCTGCATGCCACCCGCTACCGAAATCACCTTGTCAAAGCCCATGCGCTGCAGAGACTCAGCGGCCAGGGCTGAGCGACCGCCGCTACGGCAGATAAGGTAAAGCGGTTCGGCAGCGATTTTTTCCAGGGCATTATCATAGCCCGCTACATCCGGATGCTGGTGCAACTGCATTTCGATCACACCGCGCGGCATATTCACGGCGCGGTGAATGTGTCCCGCGGCGTACTCTGCCGGCTCGCGCACATCAATAACCCGCACCCCTTCAGCGGTTTTGCGGTTTAATTCATGCACGTCAATTTCTGCTACGTTAGACCGTGCCTTCGCACATAATTCGCTTGCTGTTAACATCATTTCACTCCATTCGGTTAGCTAGTGGCAGAGCGTTATTTAACCGGTGCTGCTGCTTTTTACGATAGCGCAACAGGGTCAACGGAAACTGCCGCTTACGGGCGACCATAAAATACATACTGCCCAGTTGCGGAATCCCCCGCGCCAGAGTCGCCAGCCCGCGATCAGCTGGCGTCAGCGACTCAATCAGAAAACTGGGTGCCAGGTAGCCGGTTTCCACTACTTCAAAGTTTAGCAGAGCCAGCCAGTCGAGCACCCGCGCTTTGGTAAAGTAACGGCCACACCACGGATAGCGATTGACCTGCGTTGGCCAGAAGCCACTGAGCAGTGCCGGACTCACGGGGTTAAACCCGGCCAGTAACAGGTAGCCGTCGGCGATCAGGCTACGGGCAACCTCCCGTAATACCTGGTGAGGATCGCGCTCAAACTCCAGCTGCGCCACCATAAGCACAGCATCAAGTGAGGCTTCGCCAAACGGCAGGTATTCAGGTTCGGCGTACACATCAACCGCACCGGATGGCGCCAATGAGAACTGGTGCTTAATATGCAGTTTAGGTAGCTGCAGCTGGGCTGAAAGCTGTCCGATGCGGGCCAGGTGATAGCCGAAAAGCTTGCCACAGTGCGGGCTCAGCACCGCTTCCACCTGCTGCTGCAGCCAGCCGCCGTGTGGTAACTGCTGCCAGCTGTACGGCGCCTTTACAGACTTTTCACCCAACGCGGGTTTTAACATCATCGGTGTACACCTGTATACTAAGGTCAAATTGAGCAAATAACAGACGACTACTATGCATGTTACTGCGATACCTGCCCTCGATGATAACTACATTTGGGCCATTCAGCCACAAGCGGATGCCGATGCGGTCATCGTCGATCCGGGCGAAGCGCAACCGGTTCGCGACTGGCTGCGGGATAAAGGCATCGGCCTTGCAGCGATTCTGATTACGCATCACCACTGGGATCATACCGATGGCCTGCTGCCGTTGCTGGATGATTATAACGTGCCGGTTTATGGACCAGACAACCCGGATATCAAAGGCGTCACTGAGCGTTTAAAGCATAACGACAAGGTCACACCAGCAGGACTCGACGCAGCCTTCCGGGTGCTGGCGACCCCTGGTCATACCCTGGATCACATCAGTTTTTATAGCCCGGGTTATTTATTTTGCGGCGATACCCTGTTCTCGGCTGGCTGCGGACGCATGTTCGAAGGTAAAGCCGGACAGTTTTTTAACTCGCTGCAATTATTTACTGAACTTCCCGGCGATACACGCGTCTATTGTGCCCATGAATATACGAGCGCTAATTTGCGGTTCGCGCGGGCGGTAGAACCCGGCAACCAGAAAATCATCGATTATCAGCAGCAAGTGTTAAGCTGGCGCGCTGAAGGTAAGATCAGTTTACCCAGCACTATCGATCTGGAATTACAGGTTAATCCGTTTCTGCGGGCGAAAAACGCTGACGAATTTGCCGATTTACGAGAGTGGAAAGACCGTTTCTGATCTCGTACACTGCGCTCAAATAACCACAACAACTACCGGAATCCTGTTTCCGCTTTTGAGGACCCTGTTGCATGACTAAATGGTTACTGCTGGCACTTAGTGCGAGTTTACTTGGCGGCTGCAAGCTTACCAGCGCCCCTGAGACACAAAATCCGCCCACCCCGGCAGCAACAGAACAACCGCTAACAGAGGTACCGCCACCGGCTGAACCGCCGGCCGCGCCGTTAATGCTTGAGGAGATTGCCGAAGTCGAAATTTCACCTCAGGCCGAAGTCGATATCTGGCACCGCATCCGCCGGCAACTGACCATGGAAGCACCTGAAGTGCCGCGGCTGGTTAATCAACGCAACTGGTACCTGCGCAACCCGGCCTATATGGAACGCGTGGCCAAACGCGCCGCTCCTTTTATGCACCTGATTGTGGAAGAAATCGAACACCGCGGCATGCCGCTGGAACTGGCGCTGTTACCTATAGTTGAGAGTGCTTTTGATCCTTTTGCTTACTCCCACGGCCGCGCGGCGGGCATCTGGCAGTTTATTCCCGGCACCGCGCGTCATTATGGTCTGGATATTAACTGGTGGTATGACGGCCGCCGTGATGTGCTGGCGGCGACGCACGCGGCACTTGATTATCTGGACGCCTTACAGAAACGTTTTGATGGTGACTGGTCGCATGCCCTGGCGGCGTATAATTCCGGCGAAGGCCGGGTAGCCAATGCCATACGCAAGAATAAAAAAGCCGGTAAGCCGACAGATTTCTGGTCGCTGGATTTACCGCGTGAAACCCGCGCGTATGTACCTAAGTTGCTGGCACTGGCGGATATCCTGAAGAACCACGACACCTACGCTTACAGCTGGGTACCTATTGCTAACGAACCCTTTCTGGCCATCGTTGAAGCCAGCAGCCAGATCGACCTGGCCAAAGCCGCTGAACATGCCGGGCTTGATCTAGATACCCTGCATCACTTCAATTCCGGCTACAACCGCTGGGCAACCGACCCAAATGGTCCGCACCGCCTGTTATTGCCGGTGGAAAACGCCCGGTTGCTGCAGGACTGGTTGGCAAGCGCCGACGCTAAAGAGCTGGTGCGCTGGACCCGCCATAAAGTGAAGCCAGGCGAAAGCTTGCTGGTGATTGGCCGCAAATATCACACCACGGCCCAGGCCATCCAGCAGGCAAATAATTTACGCAGCCATATTATTCGCGCCGGCGATTACCTGCTGATTCCGGTAGCTACCCGCGAACTGAATGACTACAGCCTGTCTGCGGAAAGCCG
>CAYWXF010000051.1:4728-14461 GCA_964462025.1 uncultured Pseudomonas sp.
TCCCTGGCCCGCATTGCCAACCGCTTCAGCGTGACTATCGCGGACATTGAAAAGTGGAACCAGATTAATCGTTCTAACTATCTGCAGCCGGGCCAGCAACTCAAACTAATGGTTGATGTAACCCGTCTGAACTCACAAGGCTAAAGCTTACTGAAGCAGTTTCTGCAAATCGTCCTCGCTGAGCACTGGAACCCCCAGCTGCTCGGCTTTGGCCAGTTTGGAACCGGCATTATCACCGGCAACCACCGCCGTGGTTTTAGCTGATACGCTGCCGGAAACTTTGGCACCGCGCGCCTGTAGTGCCTGCTTCGCCTCATCGCGGGTCATCTGCGTCAGGGTACCGGTAAGCACATAGGTATTGCCGGCCAGGGTCGCTTCACTGCTAGCCAGTTTCTCTACCGCAGGCCAGTTTACGCCAAGCTCCTGCAGTTCACTGATAATCTGCTGGTTGTGTTCTTCCCGGAAGAACTGATAGATATGGCTGGCAACAATTGCTCCCACATCAGGCACCTCTTCAAGTTGCTCCGGTGTCGCGTGCATTAAGCTGTCGAGTTCCGCAAAGTGAACCGCCAGGTTGGCAGCGGTGGCTTCACCCACTTCACGGATCCCCAGAGCGTACAAAAACCGTGGCAAGGTGGTTTCTTTACTGGCGGCGATGGCCGCGGCAATATTTTCCGCTGACTTTTCGCCCATCCGCGGCAAATGCGCCAGTTCCCGCGCCCGCAACCGATACAAGTCAGCTGGCGACTTCAGCCATTCCCGCTCGACCAGTTGCTCAATTAACTTATCGCCAAGGCCATCGATATCCATGGCTTTACGCGAAGCGAAATGCTTGAGTGCTTCTTTTCGTTGCGCGGCACAAATCAGACCGCCGGTGCAACGGGTAACCGCCTCGCCTTCGGCCCGCTCCACATGCGAATCGCAGATCGGACAACGATCCGGAAACTCAATGGCCTGAGTTTGCTCGGGTCGCCGGTCATGTAGCACCTGCACCACCTGCGGAATCACATCGCCGGCACGCCGAATCGTGACTACATCGCCGATCCGGATATCCAGCCGTTCAATTTCATCGGCGTTATGCAGGGTGGCATTGGATACCGTCACCCCGCCAACTGCCACCGGCTCCAGCCGTGCTACGGGGGTTATCGCACCGGTGCGGCCAACCTGAAAATCCACGCCACGGATAGTGGTTATTTCTTCCTGGGCCGGGAATTTCCAGGCGATGGCCCAGCGCGGCGCGCGTGATACAAAGCCCAGATCATTCTGCAATGGAATCGAGTCGACTTTGATTACCACGCCGTCAATTTCATACCGTAAGGCATCGCGGCGCTCCAGAATATCCTGGTAATAGCTGTGGCAGGAGCTCCCATCAGCAACCCTCTTCACCTCGTCACTGACTGGCAGACCCCAGCTTTGCAGCTGTTGCAGCCGCTCATAGTGGCTGTCGGCCAGTTTCGTCTCTGTACTGACCACGCCCATACTGTAAGCGTAAAAATGGAGCGGCCGCTGCGCGGTAATCGCCGAATCCAGTTGTCGCAAACTACCGGCGGCGGCATTACGCGGATTGGCAAAAACCTTTTCACCCCGCGCCAGCGCCTGCTCGTTGTAGCGCTCGAACGCCTTCACCGGCATAAATACCTCGCCCCGCACTTCCAGCCGCTCGGGATAATCCCCCTCTAACTGCAGGGCTAAGTTGCGAATAGTTCTTACATTGGCGGTAATATCTTCGCCCGTCTGGCCATCGCCACGGGTGGCACCGCGCACCAGCACACCGTTCTCGTACAACAAACTGACTGCAGCGCCATCGAGTTTAGGCTCACAGCAGAAAGCGATTTCACTGCTGCTGTCGAGGCGATCTTTAATGCGCTCCACAAAAGTACTGAACTCTTCTTCGGAAAAGGCGTTATCGAGCGATAACATAGGTGTTTCGTGCTGCACCTGCCGGAATGCCGTTAGCGGCTTACTACCTACCTTCTGGGTGGGCGATTCGCTGCTAAGCAGTTCCGGATGGTCGGCCTCGATTTGCTGTAACTCACGGAACAGCCGATCGTACTCGGCGTCAGGAATGGAAGGCTCATCAAGCTCATAATATTCACGGTTGTAACGGGTTATCAGCGCCCGCAGTTGCGCCGCGCGTTGAGCTGCGTTGGTATCAGTCATAGTGATTAATGCCGAATCAGGCGTTTACGTTCAAATTCACGAATGCGCTGATGAATATGTTGCAGCGCTTGCCGGGTCAGTGGGTTGCGCTGTTCATCCAGCACCTGACCTTTATCAACCGCAGCGGCCAGTTTCACCGCCGCGTTATGCATCATGGTGAAGGCCTGGGTTGAGTTGCCCTTAATCGGCAGCGCCAGAAACAGTGCGACGCCCTCGGTATGGAAGGTTTCGATGTTGTCGATATCGAAGGTACCGGGCTTGAACATATTCGCCAGACTAAAGAGCACCGGGCCGTTACCGGCGGTATCTACGTGACGATGAAAAATATCAAAATCGCCATATTTAAAGCCCAGCTCTGTCATCTGCTGCAATAACACGGCACCCTGAATATCGCCGGTTACATGCAGGGCAATCACTTCTTCCGGCTCTTCGGTCAGAACCGGCTCATCCTCATCGCGATCAAGAGGCAGATCCATGCTCTGCTGCGCTGGCTGGCTGGCAGCTTCGGCTTTCTCCGACTTTGGCTTTTCAGTTTTAGCGGGTTTTGGCGAGGGCTTTTCCTGTTGCTGCACAGGATCCGGCTCGGCGCTGACTGATGGCAGCTCGACGTCGTCGTCATCATCACTGTTAGCACGCATTTTTGGCGTGCTGGCAGCGGGCGCTGCGCCTTCTCTGGCTTCTTCTGCCCGTGCTTTTTTAGTGATAACCCGCACCGGTCCGATACCATCGCCATCGAAACTGTCGGCATCGGCCTGATGCCGTTTTTGTTCAATGGTAGACACGCGCTCGCGTTGCTTTTGCTCATTACGGCGGATAGTCCACATCCCGTGGGCGACGATACCGATAATCAGCACTAATCCAATCACGCTGAAAACAATTTGCATCATGGTCATGTCTTGTAACTATCCTCTCATCAGGACGCTTCGGTGAGAGCCACCGCCTCGTCAATATCCACCGCGACTAATCGTGATACGCCTGCTTCCTGCATAGTCACGCCAGCCAGATGCGATGCCATTTCCATTGCCACTTTATTGTGGCTTATATAAATAAACTGCACTGTCGCTGACATTTCCTCAACCAGACGACAAAAACGACCCACGTTTGCATCATCAAGGGGCGCATCCACTTCGTCAAGTAAACAAAATGGCGCCGGATTTAACCGGAATATAGCAAATACCAATGATAAAGCCGTCAGCGCTTTTTCACCACCTGAAAGCAGGTGAATTGTACTATTTTTCTTACCCGGCGGCCTTGCCATGATAGTCACACCGGTTTCCAGCAAGTCCGCATCGGTCAGTTCAAGATAAGCACTACCACCGCCAAACACTTTCGGGAACAATTCCTGTAACCCCAGATTAACGGCGTCATAGGTGGCTTTGAAACGTTGCCGGGTCTCTTTATCTATTTTTCTTATTGCCGTTTCCAGCGTTTCCAGCGACGACACTAAATCCTGGTGCTGCTGATCAAGATACTCTTTGCGCTCCGCCAGGGTTTCCGCTTCTTCAATAGCGGCCAGGTTGATCGCACCCAGGCGTTGTATCGCATTCTGTAACCGATCCAGCTCGGTCTGCCAGGTTTTCTCATCGGCTTCGTCCGGCAATTGCTCCAGCACTGGTTTCAGCGGCTGACGCATGTCCTGCAATACCGCCAGCACATTACGGCTGCGTTCCTGCAAGGCTGCCATTTCCAGCTGGGAGCTCTGTAATTTCGCCCGGGCTTTTTCAATCTGGCCTTCAACGCCCTGTGCGCCGCTACTTAATTCGCGTAGCTGGGCTTCAAGTTCACTGACCTGATTCGCCTGCTGCCGGCGACTTTCCTCAGCCTGCTCGCGCTGCTGCAACAACTCTTCCAGTTGCAGCGCCAGCATTTCAAGTTCTTCGTGCTGGCCGGTATCAGGCTCTGACAACAAACTCAGTTGTTCCTGCGCCTGCTCATGTTGCTGGCTCACCCGCTGCAACAAGGTATTAATATGCTGCAACTGGGTTTCAATTTGCTGCTGTTGCATCGTCAGTTGCTGCAGCTGCTGTTGCCGTTGCTGCATGGCATCACGCAGTTGCTGACGTTGTTCCTGTAACTGGGTGCGCCGCTGCTGCCAGTCGGCATCATCATCACTGACGCTGCCCTGCTCAGCCAGAACTTCAGCTTGCATGGCCAACTCTTCCCGCTCCAGGGCAACTGTCTCCAGTTGCTCGCGCAGTTGCTGCTGGCGTTCGCTGTTCAGTTTTAACTTGTCAGTGAAACTGCGCTGCTGCTGTTGCTGCCAGTTGTTTTTTTCGGCCAGCGCCGCGACTTCAGCCTGAACCTGGCTATAGGCTTCACGCTGTTTCTGTAACTTCTGCTGCAACTGCGCCAGTGCTTGCTTGTTTTGCTCAAGCTCGCTGTTTATTCCGTTTAGCTGGGTGCCGAACTCGTCAAGTTGCTGTTCCAGCTCATCCAGTTCGGCTTGCTGTAACAGTTGGCTGTCGGTGGCGGCAATGCGCGCCGACTGGTAACCCGCCGCTGACCAGAGCTGACCAGAGGGGGTCAGCACCATGGGCCAGGCGTTCGTTTGCAACAACGCCTGGGCTTCGGCTTCATCGGCAGCAAGACCAATCTGCTGCAGCCATGGCCACTGTTGCAAGGCACCGCTAAGCTGCGCTGCCAGCGAGCCAGCCACCGCCGGTTCGCGGCCCAGCACCACCAGCCGTGCGCCGAGATGCGCGGGCCAGTGCGTCGGCGGGCTTTCCACCACCCAGGCATCCAGCCAGGGCGCCACCACCTGTTCTGCTGCCAACTGCCAGTCGCTTGCGACCTGCAGCATATTTCTGACTTGCCCCTGCATCGGCACGGCCTGATCCCGTAGCCAGTCACCAACCGCTGCCGGCCAGTCATCACCCTGGGCCGCTGCCAGTAAGTGCTGTAGTGAGCTTTGCCGGCCAAGCGCCTGCTGCTGTTGTTGCTGGAGCTGCTCGCGCCGGATCTGCAGTGCTTCCCGCTGCTGCTCTGATTGTTGTTGCTGCTGAACCTGTTCCGCGATGGCCGCGGCCAGTTCGTCCCGCACTGTCGTTTTCGCAGTCAGTTCATCGGTGATTGCCGGGTCGGCCGCCAGGGCAAGTTCCTGCTCGAGTTCGGTGCGCTGTTGATCCAGGCTTGCCAGATCATCCTGCAGCCGTTGCAATTGATGCTCGGCCCGCTCACCGGCTAAACGTATTTGCTGTTCTTGTTCACGCTGACGCTGCTGACGGTCCAGATAATTCTGATAGTCGTCCTGCCATTTCAGCCAGGCTTCTTCATGGGCTTCAAAGCGTTCTGCGGCCAGCTGGTAATCCTGCTCAGCAATTTCCAGCTCTGGCTGCAGCTGCTGCTGCTGTACCTGCAAATCAACCTGCTGCTGCCGGTCATCCTCTCTGGTCTTATCCAACTGGCTCAGTTCATGGCTGAGTTGCTGCCGGCGCTGCTCGCGCTGCTGCAGCTGGTTCCGCTCGGCCTGCAGCTGATGTTCGGTACGGGTAATTTCGTTACCAAGCTGGTAGTAGCGCTGCTGAATGACATCCAGCTGCTCTTTGGCATCCGTCACCTGTTCGCGCAGTTCGGTGGTGCCCCGCTCGCTGCCTCGCTGTTCAGCCAGCCAGCGTTCGAGTTCGGTTTCCTGCTGCTGGATAGTGGTGCGAACGCGTTCTGCCTGATTTTCAAGTTGCAGCCAGCGCAATGCCTGCAACTCGGCTTTCACTTTGCGCTCCTGGCCTTTCAGATCTTTATACCGACGTGCCGCTGCAGCCTGACGCTGCAGTTTGTCCAGCTGCGTGCCAAGTTCATCGCGAACATCAGTCAGACGGTCCAGGTTATCCCGGGTATGCTGGATGCGGTTTTCGGTTTCCCGGCGGCGCTCTTTATATTTCGATATGCCGGCGGCTTCTTCCAGAAATACCCGCAGTTCCTGCGGCTTGGATTCGATCAGCCGCGAAATCATGCCCTGTTCAATAATCGCGTAGCTGCGCGGGCCAAGGCCGGTTCCCAGAAACAAGTCGGTGATATCCCGGCGCCGGCATTTACTGTTATTAAGGTAATAATTGGATTGCCCGTCGCGCGTCACCAGACGTTTTACCGCGATTTCAGCATAATTCGCGTATTCACCCTGGATGCGACCGTCGCTGTTATCAAATACCAGTTCGACACTGGCCTGGGATACCGGCTTGCGGGCCGTGGAACCGTTGAAAATAACATCGGTCATGGCATCGCCACGCAGGTTCTTTGCCGAGCTCTCACCCAGCACCCAGCGAACGGCGTCAATCACGTTGGATTTGCCACAGCCGTTCGGCCCGACAACGCAGGTCATCTGGTGGGGAAACGGAACCTTGGTGGGATCAACAAAAGATTTGAAGCCGACCAGTTTTATGTGCTTGAGCCGCATCGGGTTATTATCGTTATCTGTGTGGTTCGTTGATGGCAGTTATCTGACCGACATTAGCAGATATTACGCAATTTTGTAATATCCGGACAGATTCATGCATGCTTACAAAATGCATAATTTTTATAGCAAAATCGACTGTATAATGACACAGCAAATCAGGTTTCCGAAACAAATAAAGGATAACGCAGCATGAGCCAACCGGTACCTAATGATTTTGGCGGCAGCTATGTCGGCCGCGGATTCGAACTGGCCTTTCAGAAAGGCGTACGGCGCTATGTACTGATCCCTTTAAGCATCAATATTGTTCTGTTCAGTATCGCGATTCATGCCATTTTTCATTACACCGGCATTTGGGTGGCTGATTTGATTGAATGGTTACCCGGCTGGTTGGAATGGCTCGAGATTATCCTCTGGCCGCTTATTGTGATTGCGGTACTGCTGGTATTCGGGCTGCTTTTTACCAGCGTCGCCAATATTATCGCCTCGCCCTTTAACAGCCTGCTGGCGGAAAAAGTGGAATATCGCCTGACCGGCGTCAAGCCGCTGGACGGCGGCGTGAGCGGAATGATTAAAGATATTCCCCGCACTATCGGCCGCGAATTTCAGAAAATCCTTTATTTTATTCCGCGCGCTATCGGCTACGGGCTGCTGTTGCTATTTGTACCTGTTATCGGACAACTGCTATGGTTTCTGTTCGGTGGTTGGATGATGACGATACAGTATGCAGACTATGCTTTTGATAACCACAAGATCCCGTTTAACCGGATGCGTTATCAGTTGCGGCAAAACCGCGGCCTGAGCTTATCATTTGGCGTAATAATCGCGTTGCTGGCGTCTGTTCCCATCGTTAATCTGGTGATGATACCGGTTGCGGTCTGTGGCGCGACCGCAATGTATGTGGACCATTTACGGGAGGCTGAATGATTCGGTTATTTGAAATCAAAGACGGCAAAATCTGTGAAATCTGCAAGGCCGAAGGCGAGACAAGCTTTTCGCTGGAAACCCTGCGTTCAGCCGACTGGATTGATGCCCTGGAGCCCGATGATAATGAACGCGAACAGCTGAGTTCATTCCTGAGTATTGATTTACCTGAGTCTGATGAGATTGAGGAAATCGAAGCCTCCGCCCGTTGCTTTGTCGATCAGGCTGGCATTCATGTGCATTCGCTGTTCCTGGCGATGTCAGAAGGACGCCATAATACCGTCACTGTTGCTACTATTTTGCAATCGGACCGGCTGATCACTATCCGCGAGACCGATATCGCCGATTTCCGCCTGCTGCGGTTACGCGCCCGCAAGGGTCAGGTGATCTGCAACGATCCGAGCGACTTGCTGGTTATTATCCTCGATCAGAAAATTGAGAATCACGCCGACACCCTGGAAGATATCCACCGTCAGTTAGAAGATGTCAGCCACCTGGTGCTTGAAGACGAATGCGCCGACCTTGAAGATGCCATCAGTAAACTGGCTAAGCTGGAAGACAGTAACGGTAAAATCCGTTTATGCCTGATGGATACCCAGCGCGATATCTCCTTTTTGCTCAAGCACTTTAAAGACCGCCCCGAATTAACCGAGGGTCTGCGCGAAGTTATGCGCGATCTCGACACCCTGATGGGCCACACCACCTTTTTGTTCGACAAAATCAACTTCCTGATGGATTCCACCCAGGGCTTTATTAACATCGAACAGAACCAGATCATTAAAACCTTCTCAATCGCCGCCGTGGTCTTCTTACCGCCCACACTGGTCGCCAGTATTTACGGTATGAACTTTGACTTTATGCCGGAGCTGGACTGGTCGCTTGGCTATCCGTGGGCGTTGCTGCTGATGGTAGCCTCAGGCTTTGCGCCCTATTGGCTGTTCAAACGCAAAGGCTGGCTGTAACCTTCAACTACTTCAGCACAGGTTAAAAAAATAGCGTAGAATAGCGCCCGTTTCGTTATTCCTAAGCAGAGAAGTTTTTTACATGACCGTGAATCAATACAACCCAGGCCAGCCAGCAGCACCGGCGGCCACATCCACCGCGACAATGGATCCGTCAGCAAGCCAGCGCCGAATTGGATTTGTCAGCTTGGGTTGCCCGAAAAACCTGGTCGATTCCGAGCGGATCTTAACCCAGCTGCGGACCGAAGGTTACGATATCGTCAACAGTTACGATAATGCCGACATGGTTATTGTGAATACCTGTGGTTTTATCGACAGTGCCGTGCAGGAATCCCTGGACGCCATCGGCGAAGCCTTACATGAAAACGGCAAAGTGATCGTAACGGGTTGTCTTGGTGCCAAAGATGATGAAATCCGTGAAGTGCACCCGAATGTACTGGCGATTACCGGCCCTCATGCTTATGAAGAAGTGATGGGGCACGTGCACAAGTATGTGCCACAGCCACAACATATCCCGTTTGAAAATCTGGTACCCGATACCGGCGTTAAACTGACGCCGCGGCATTATGCGTACCTGAAAATATCTGAAGGCTGTAATCACCGTTGTACTTTCTGCATTATTCCGTCAATGCGTGGTGATTTAGTCAGCCGTCCAATCGGCAGCGTACTTGATGAAGCCAAACGCCTGGCCAACGCCGGTGTTAAAGAGCTGTTGGTGATCTCACAGGATACCAGCGCCTACGGTGTTGATGTAAAACACAAAACCGGCTTCTGGGATGGCCAGCCGGTCAAAACCCGCATGCTTGAACTCTGTGCAGCACTTGGCGAATTAGGCGTTTGGGTTCGTTTGCATTATGTGTATCCGTACCCGTCCGTTGATGAAGTTATTCCGTTAATGGCAGCAGGCAAGATCCTGCCGTACCTGGATATTCCGCTGCAGCACGCCAATAAGCGTATTCTGAAGCTGATGAAGCGTCCTGGCTCGGCCGAACGGACGCTTGAACGTATTCAGAACTGGCGCAAAATTTGCCCGGATCTGACTATCCGCAGCACCTTTATTGTCGGCTTCCCGGGCGAGACTGAAGAAGAGTTTGAAGAACTGCTGCAGTTTCTGCGTGAGGCCCGGCTGGATCGCGTTGGTTGTTTCACCTACTCCGATGTAGAAGGTGCTAAAGCCAACGAATTACCTGATCCTGTGCCTGAGGAAATCAAGCAGGAGCGCTATGAGCGCTTCATGCAACTGCAGCAGGAAATCAGTGCCGAGCGGCTACAGCAGAAAATCGGCCGCACCATGACGGTG
>CAYWXF010000052.1:0-3306 GCA_964462025.1 uncultured Pseudomonas sp.
AGTACCTGGCTACGAACCAGGCGGTTGGAGGTTCGAGTCCTCCCGAGTGCGCCATCTTTTATACCCATTCCCCCGATGAATACCTGCTATAAACCGACGCGTTCGAACACCGCCGGCGATTGTGTTATTCTGGCTTTCGGTTAAGATTGTTAACAAAACTAACACAATGCGGCGATTTCAATGAACGAATTACTCTCAGAAGCGCTAACAATTATGCTCATCGGTATGGTGACCGTATTTGCCTTTTTGACTTTGCTCATTGGCGCTATGGCGATATTGCGCTGGTTTACTGCTGGTTCCGATCAGCTGCCCGCCAGCACCCAGCCCCGAACCGCAACGCAGGCGCCGCAGGCACAACTTATGGCTGCGGTGGCCGCGGCGGTACATAAACATCGTCGAGACCGGCGCTAACCCACTGCACAGAGGAGCTTACGGATGGCGAAGAACCCATTAAAAATCACTGAACTGGTGCTGCGAGATGCCCATCAGTCATTATTAGCAACACGCATGCGGCTTGACGATATGCTACCGATTGCGGCCCAGCTTGATGAGGTCGGTTACTGGTCGATGGAGTCGTGGGGCGGAGCGACCTTTGATTCGTGTATCCGTTATCTCGGCGAAGATCCCTGGGAGCGCATCCGCGAAATTAAGAAAGCCATGCCGAAGACCCCGCAGCAAATGCTATTGCGCGGCCAGAATCTGCTGGGTTACCGGCACTATGCCGATGATGTGGTTACCCGTTTTGTTGAACGTGCCCGTGAAAACGGCGTCGATGTGTTTCGTATTTTTGACGCCATGAATGATGTCCGTAATCTGCGTACCGCAATTAAGGCAGCCAAGGCTGTTGACGGTCATGCTCAGGGCACCATGTCATATACGGTGAGTCCGGTGCATACTCTGGAAAAATGGGTAGCCATGGCGGAAGAGCTCGCCGATTTAGGTTGCGATTCAATCTGTATTAAAGATATGGCCGGGTTATTGCGTCCGCAGGCTGCCTACGAGCTCATTACAGCGCTCAAACAGGCCGTTGACGTACCTATTGCGATGCAATGTCACGCTACCACCGGGTTAAGTACTGCCACCTATCAGAAGGCCATTGACGCTGGTATCGATATGCTGGATACCGCGATTTCCTCAATGAGTATGACGTACGGTCATTCAGCGACTGAAACCCTGGTGGCAATGACCGAAGATACCGACCGCGACACCGGACTCGATTTAGCGCGGCTGGAAGAAATCGCCAGCTACTTTCGGGAAGTCCGGAAAAAATACGCCCGCTTTGAAGGGTCGCTTAAAGGCGTTGACGCCCGCATTCTGCTGGCCCAGGTGCCGGGCGGCATGCTAACCAATATGGAAAACCAGCTGCGCGAGCAGGGTGCCGCCGATAAGTTTGATGACGTACTGGCTGAAATCCCGAAAGTTCGCGAAGATTTAGGCTTTATTCCGTTAGTTACACCCACCTCCCAGATCGTTGGTACCCAGGCTGTACTCAATGTACTCAGCGGAGAGCGTTACAAGTCGATTTCAAAAGAAACCAAAGGCGTGCTGCGGGGCGAATACGGTGCCACTGCGGCGCCAGTCAATAAAGAGCTGCAGCAGCAGGTGCTGGAAGGTAAAGAGCCCATTACGGTACGCCCGGCTGATTTAATTGATGATGAGCTGGATGATCTGACTAGCGAATTAAAGCAAAAGGCGAAAGAAGAGAGTATCCGGTTAGCTGACAATGAAATTGACGATGTGCTGACCTACGCCTTATTCCCACAGATTGGGCTGAAGTTTCTGAAGAACCGCGATGACCCGTCGGCTTTTGAGCCGGTGCCAACAGCGGCAGACGATAAGCCATCAGAAACTGAGAAATCAGCTTCACAACCTGCCGGCACAGATGAACCGGCCAGCTATCAGGTTAAAGTGGAAGGGAAAGTATTCCATGTGGAAGTTGGCCCGGCCGGTGATATTACATCAGCCACCGAAACCACTGGTGCACAAGCTCAGCCGCAAACCAGCCAGCCCTCAGCTAAGGGCGAACAGACTGCCATCACGGCGCCGCTTGCCGGTAACGTGTTTAAGATTCTGGTTAAACCCGGGCAACAAGTTACCGCCGGCGAAGTCGTGATTATTCTTGAGGCCATGAAAATGGAAACGGATATTAAAGCCGATCAGGATGGCACGGTGAAAGAGTTGTTGGTTCGTGACGGCGACAGTGTCAATGTCGGCGATGCCTTGTTGATGATGGAGTAGACGCCGATGGAACGGTGGATGATGTTATGGAACAGCACGGCGATCTCGGCGTTTACCTGGGGGCAGGCCGGCATGATGCTGGTTGGCGCGCTACTACTTTATCTGGCAATCAGTAAAAAGTTTGAACCGCTACTGCTGTTACCGATTGGATTTGGTGCCATCCTGGCCAATATTCCTCTCGCTGGCCTGAATGAGCCCGGCGGCCTGCTGTATTACATCTATCTGGTGGGTATCGAAACCGGTATTTTCCCGTTACTGATATTTATGGGAGTGGGCGCGCTTACTGACTTTGGTCCTTTGCTCGCTAATCCGCGCACCCTGTTGTTAGGGGCGGCCGCACAGTTTGGCATTTTTGCGACCTTATTGGGCGCTATTGCGCTGAACTCCTTACCCGGTTTTAACTTCACCCTGGCGGATGCTTCAGCAATCGCCATCATTGGCGGCGCCGATGGCCCGACCGCAATCTTCCTGGCCTCGCGGCTGGCGCCGGAATTGCTTGGCGCGATAGCGGTGGCGGCCTATTCCTATATGGCGCTGGTGCCGATTATTCAGCCTCCTATTATGAAGCTGCTGACGACGAAGGAAGAACGCGCGGTGAAGATGGAACAATTACGCCCGGTAGGTAGGCGTGAGAAGATCCTGTTCCCGCTGGCGGTCCTGTTTTTGACGCTGCTGGTACTGCCCACAGCGACCCCGTTGATCGGTATGTTTTGTCTGGGCAACCTGATGCGCGAGGCTGGTGTCGTCGATCGCCTGAGCAAGACCGCACAAAACGAGCTGATTAATATAGTAACTATTTTTCTGGGGCTGGCGGTGGGTTCCAAGTTATCGGCCGCTGAGTTTTTGTCGGTGCAAACCCTGGGGATTCTGGCTCTGGGCGCTGTGGCGTTTTCGGTGGGGACCGCGTCGGGCGTGCTTATGGCAAAACTTATGGCGCGCTTCAGCAGTAAACCGATTAACCCGTTAATCGGTGCGGCCGGTGTTTCGGCGGTGCCGATGGCGGCGCGCGTGGTGAACAAAGTCGGGCTGGAGGCTAATTCCAGTAATTTCCTGCTGATGCACGCCATG
>CAYWXF010000052.1:3316-14226 GCA_964462025.1 uncultured Pseudomonas sp.
TGTGGCGGGCGTGCTTGGCTCAGCGGTCGCGGCGGGTCTGCTACTGGCGCTGGTTGGCTAAGTGGCGGTTGTCAGGTACGGGCAGTCAGCCACAGCAGCAAAGTGTAAACCACAGCGATGAAGCCGCTGATCACAGCTATGTAGATGAATCCGCGCAGCCCCTGGCGCAATGTGTGTCCGTTTATCAGCAGGTACACCAGCCACAATACGGACAGAACCAGGGGTATTAAAAATAAAAAGCGGGTCATGATGATGAGTTCCTGTTTTGTTGCTGGCGCTGATGCCAGAGTTCCAGATCTGATGCGGCCTGGCGGGCTTGTTCTAATAACGGGTCAAGCCGGGTGATATGATCAGCCAGTAAATCGACTTTTCCGTCTTTCATATATTGTTCCAGGGTGCTTGCCGTGGTTTGCAGCCGCGTCAGGCCCAGATTCGCCGCCGCGCCTTTTAGCGAGTGGAAAAAGCGGCGGGCCTGATCATGCTGGCCTTTGGCCAGAAAGTCGACCACCCGCAACGGCGCTTCCTGATAGTCCTGATGCAAGCGCTCCACCAGCGATACATACAAAGCAACATTGTGTTGTAAACGATTCATAGCACCAGCGAAATCAATGTCCCGGTGATGAGGATAGCTGACGCCAGCAGTTATTGCCGCCGGTTGCGCCTCAACTGTGGTGGTGGCGTTATGGTCATAGTCACCCCGCAGGCACCATTTTTCGACTGATTGATACAACAGCTGTTCGTCGATAGGCTTGCTCAGGTGATCCTGCATCCCGGCGGCCAGGGAACTTTCCACATCTTCGGGGCTGGTATTGGCGCTCATGGCAATAATAGGTAGCTGCCGGTACGAATAGCGTGAGCGAATTCGCTGGGCTGCCGTCAGACCGTCCATTACCGGCATCTGAATATCCATAAACACCAGCGCATAATCCCGTTCAGCTACCCGGGCAAGTGCTTCTTCACCATGTTTGGCTACATCAACCTGCAAACCAGCCTGCTCCAGCATTTCGCGGGCAATGTGCTGGTTAATATCATTATCTTC
Source organism: uncultured Pseudomonas sp. (assembly GCA_964462025.1). Lineage (GTDB taxonomy): Bacteria > Pseudomonadota > Gammaproteobacteria > Enterobacterales > Alteromonadaceae > Pseudidiomarina. The sequence continues at coordinate 4,356 of CAYWXF010000052.1, forward strand.
AACCAGCAGTATCGGCGCCCCGCGCAGTTGTTGCGACAGCCCGAGTGGGTCGCGACGCTGTTCCTGTGCGGTAATGGCCAGGGCCGAGCAAAGTACCCGGATGATCGCTGAGCTGGTATAGGGTTTGACGATGTGATCAGCTACTCCCAGCTGGTTCGCGGCGGTGATTAATTCACTGGCATGAAAGCTGGTCGCAAGGATTAGCTGCGGCGCGTTTTGGTAGTCCTGCATTTCGCGGCAGAAGTCCAGACCGCTGATACCGGGCAGCTGCCAGTCAACAATACAGGCGTCAAAGTTGTGTTTGCGGACCAGTTCCAGCCCTTCTTCAGCGGTACGGCAGGTGCGGATATCCACCTGATAGCTGCGTAACAGCTCGGTGAGCATCTCGCGGGTCGTCAGGTTATCTTCAATAGCGAGTACCCGCTTACCGGCCAGGCGCGGCAGCAACAGATTTTGCGCACTGGTGTCCTGCTCCTGCTGTAGCGGCAGTTTAAGCTCAAGGAAAAAGGTTGAGCCCTGGCCCAGACTACTAATTACGCCCAGGCCATGCTGATTCATTAACTTGACGATACGCTGGCTAATCGCCAGGCCCAGGCCGGTGCCGCCAAACTTGCGGGTGGTGGAGCTGTCCGCCTGTGAGAAAGCCTGGAACAGCCGGGCACGCTGCTCTTCGTCCATACCTATGCCGGTATCTGTCACCGACAACCGCAGGTAAACCTCATCGGCGTCGATATCGAGTAAAGTGGCGGACACCACAATTTCACCGTGCTCGGTAAACTTAATCGCATTGCTGACCAGGTTGACCAGTACCTGATTGATGCGTAGCGGATCACCAATCAGCCGGGTGGGAATATTGCCCGGTAAACTGATAATAAATTCCAGGCCTTTGTCATGCGCGCGGTAAGCAAACATATCCGCCAGGTTAGCGAGCACTTCCTCAAGATCAAAAGGAATCGCCTCAATGGTCAGCTTATCGGCTTCGAGCTTGGAAAAATCCAGCAGGTCGTTAATGATGCCAAGCAGCATCCGGGACGAGCTTTCAATAGATTTTAAATACCCACGCTGCTTTTCGTTAAGGTCAGTTTTTAGCGACAGTTGCGTCATGCCCAGAATAGCATTAATGGGGGTGCGGATTTCGTGGCTCATATTAGCCAGGAATTCACTTTTCGCCTGATTAGCCTGCTCAGCACTGCGGATTGCCCGTTGCATCTCTTCCAGCTGCGCAAGTTCGGTAGCGGAAGGGGCCGCCGATTCTGGTTGCTTCTGCGGTTTGCTAAGGCGGCGGCGAAGCCAGTGCCAAACTGAGCTAACGGACATAGTCGGATGTTTTACCTCAAAAAGTATCCCGGCTATCATGCCATGCGCAGTGGCTGACGCCAAGTAACGAAATTGCCTGTTTTTGCCGTTGCTGGCATGGACTAGCGGGTTATTTACCAGTAAGCTTTCGGCATAAGATACCGAGTTGCGTTATAAGGCAGGATATACTTTTGCAGTTACCATTTTCCAGTTCATTGCAGCTTCTCGCTGAACCCGCGCATCGCGAGGCGTTAACGCAAATCAGTCGTGGTATAGAACGCGAGTGTCTGCGCATTACCCCGCAAGGTAAACTGGCCGCGACAGAACACCCGCCGGCGTTAGGCGCCGCACTGACCCATCCCTACATTACGACCGATTATGCCGAAATGCTGATGGAGTTCATTACGCCGGTAGCCCAAAATATTGATGTTACGCTGCAACAACTCGAAGACATTCATAAATATACCTACCGGCACTTAGGCGAAGACCTGCTCTGGCCCCTGAGTATGCCCTGTTTTGTCGGTGATGTTGCCGATATCCATATCGCCCGGTATGGCAATTCGCATATTGGTCAGATGAAAACGCTGTACCGCAAAGGCCTGACCCATCGTTATGGCGGCGGGATGCAGATCATCGCTGGTGTGCACTATAATTTCTCGGTTCCCCAGGCCATCTGGGAGCAGCTGGCTGCGGCAGACAATGTAACGCCCGATGCGCATTATATTTCGCGCCGCTATTTTGATTTGATTCGTAACTATAAGCGCATTTGCTGGGTTATTCCTTACCTGTTCGGCGCCTCGCCGGCGGTGTGTAAATCGTTCCTGAAACATGCCGAAGGTGATATCGAATTTAAGGAGCATGGCAAGGGCACGCTCTACCGCCCTTACAGCACCTCGTTGCGGATGAGCGATTTAGGCTATACCAACCGCGAGCAGGCGGATTTGCGGATCACCTATAACTCAGTGGAAGAATATATCCACGGTCTGCGACGGGCAATTACCACGCCATCGAAACAGTTTGGCCGGTTGGGTATAAAAGTCGACGGTGAGTATCAGCAGTTAAATGACAATATTCTGCAAATAGAAAATGAATTCTATTCGCCAATCAGACCCAAACGGGTAGCCCGTGCCGGTGAAACGCCAACCCAGGCGCTGGAACGCGGTGGGGTGGAATATATTGAAGTCCGGGCACTCGACGTCAATCCGTTCAGCCCGATAGGCATTACCGCTGAACAAATCCGTTTGCTTGACCTGCTGCTGATGTATTGTCTGCTGCAGCCCAGCCCGCGCCTGAATCTTGAGCAGCAGCACGAAGCCGACCGCAACTTTAACCGGGTGGTACTGGATGGCCGTAATCCACGGCTGACCTTACTGACCAATGGCTATGAGCGGCCCCTGGCAGACTGGTTAGAAGAACTCTTCGCTGACTTTCAGCCCATCGCTGAAGCATTTGATGCCGCTCATGGCAGCAAGGATTATCAGCAAACGGTGGCAAACCAGTACCGCGCGGTGCTGAATCCGGAACTGACGTTCTCGGGGCAGTTTCTGCGCATTTTGCGCGAAGAAAATATTGATAACGGTGAGTTTGGCATGCACCTTGCCGCCCAGTATCGCGACGCGATGCAGCAGCCGCTGAGTTACTTCAGTGAGGCCGAGTTTGATGACTGGACCAAACTGTCATTAACGCAACAACAGGATCGCGAGAAAAAAGACGCCGGCAGCTCATTTGATGACTTCCTTGCCGAATACTTTCGCCGCGCGGCCTGCGCCAGTCCGGAGTGTCTCTGATGAAACCACAGGTGCTACAACGGGCTATCGGTATCACGCTTATCAGTAGTTCTATTTTCTTAGCCGGATGTAGCACCGCGCCGCCGCAAAAGCCGGATGACTTATGCGAGGTGTTTTTCGAAAAGCGTGACTGGTATGACGCCGCCAATCGCATGAGCGAAAAGTACGGGGTGCCGATTCAGGTGCCGATGGCGATGATGTATCAGGAGAGCTCGTTTAAACATGACGCGAAACCACCGCGCGACTATATCTTGTGGGTGATTCCCTGGGGCCGGGTGAGCAGTGCCTACGGTTATTCGCAGGCGAAGACACCAACCTGGAGCGATTATCAGCGCGAAACAGGTAACAGCTGGGCATCGCGCGATGATTTTGATGACGCCATCGACTTTATGGGCTGGTTTGTGACCAAAAGCGCAAAAGTAAACGGTGTTTCTAAATGGGACGCCTACGCCCAGTACCTGAATTACCACGAAGGCTGGGGTGGTTACCGGCGTCAGACCTACCTGAAGAAGCCCTGGTTAATCGAGGTGGCGCGCCGCGTTAAGCAGCGCTCGAACCTCTACGGTGCGCAATTACGTGGCTGTGAAGAAGAGTTGCAGCGGGGTTGGCTGTGGCGGCTATTTTTCGGCTGAAAGGTTAATCAGTCCGCGACAGAAAGTAGTCTGGTAAAAAACGTACCAGCTTGACCATATGCTCGCCACTTTCAATAACCTCAAGGGCATAGGTGTCGATACGCATACACAGTGGATCGCGCGGAATGTCGCCCAACTGCTCAATGATCAGGCCACTGACCGTTTTCGGTCCGTCCGTTGGTAAGTTCCAGTTGAGCTCTTTATTTAAATCGCGGATGTTAGCCACGCCTTCAACCAGCACCGACCCGTCAGGCTGAATGATTACAGATTCACTGGGTGGCGGTGAAATACTGGTAGTAAAGTCGCCGACGATTTCTTCGAGAATATCTTCCAGGGTAACCAGGCCCTGAATATCACCATACTCGTCCACAACCAGGCCAATGCGTTCTTTGCTGCGCTGGAACTTAAGTAACTGAACGTTAAGCGGTGTACCTTCCGGAATATAGTAGATATCCCGGGCCGCCCGGACAACCTCGGCTTTATCAATTTCGCCACTCGCCTTAGTAACCAGCTGCATAATATCGCGGGCGTGTAAGAATCCGATGGCATCGTCAATTTCGTTACGATAGAGCAGCAGCCGGGTGTGCTGGGCTTGCGATAACTGGCGGATAATCGTTTTGAGATCATCCTGGGCGTCAATGCCACTGATTTCAGCCCGGGGAATCATCACGTCTTCAACCGTTACTTTTTCAAGGTCCAGGATACTGATAAGCATTTCCTGGTGGCCCCGCGGGATCATCGAATTCGCTTCATTAACCACAGTACGCAGCTCTTCACTGCTAAGCGCGTCACGCCCGGCGATATTGCGGGGATTAATACCGAGCAGCCGCATAAAGCCATTAGTAATAAAGTTAATCGCTGCCACCAGCGGGTACATGATTGTCAGTAATGGCTTCAGAATAACCGAACTGGGAAAGGCAACCTGCTCAGGATGCAATGCAGCGATGGTTTTGGGCGTAATTTCAGCAAAAATAAGTACTACCACCGTTAGCCCCAGCGTGGCGACCAGAATACCTGCGTCACCAAACCAGCGTAAACAGACTATGGTGGCGATAGCTGAGGCAGCGATATTGACCAGGTTATTGCCAATCAGGATCAGGCCTATCAGCCGATCCGGCCGGTCCAGCAAGTATTGTACGCGTTTGGCACCGTTATGATCCTGCTGCACCAGATGGCGCAGGCGATAACGGTTGACCGACATCATGCCGGTTTCTGAACCAGAAAAGTAAGCGGAAAGGAACAGGAGAACGCCCAGTATAATCAGCAGCGTCGAAGTGGCTATTTCGTCCAAAAATGATACCTGTAGTAGAAGTCCAGTTGCCTAATGTAATCAGCCTGACCGTCAAGTCAAGTAAACCGCGACAAAATCATATTCATTGCTATGCAGACAACAGTATATCCTTCACAAAGCGGCTGCCAAAATAAGCGAGCGTCAGGATGATACTGGCAACGACACTGGCGATAACCAGGCTGCGACCGCGGATACCCCGAACACCATGTAAGTAGACCACAGCGAGATAAATGATCGCGGCAATGCTACTGAGTATGGTTTTATGCGACTGACCCTGCACAAACATGTTGTCGAGAAAAACAAAACCGCTGATCAGGGCGGCGATTAACATCAGGGTGCCGGTACTGACCAGGCGGAAGAAGTAGCGTTCTACAGTCATCAGTGGCGGCAGGTAGCTGGCTACTGCATTTACTTTATGCTGTTTCAGCAGATAACTCAGGTACAGCAGCTGCACGGCATAAAGGGTCGCAAGTAGCAGCACCGCATAAGCAATCAGCGATAATACGATATGAACGGCCAGGCCGTAATCATTGCCCAGTTGCGCGCCCCAGCTCACCGGACTGGCCAGTAACAGCACACTGCTTACGGCAGCGAACAGATAGATGACCGGGCGCAATAGCAAACCGCCCGAACGGTTGTGGCGAACCAGTGATAACAGCGCAAGAAAGAAGGCGACGCAGCTCAGGCTACTGGTGATGTTCAGATGATCAAAATCGTCCGCGCCCAGGTATTGCCATAGCAACACGCCGTGGGCGAGCACCGCAGCAAAGGGCAGCGCCTGTTGCCATACCAGCGGGCCAGTGCGATAAGCCAGGCGGCGCCACAGTACGATGGCACTGGCCAGATACAGTAACAGCGTGATAAGCAGCAATATCAACATGACCTAACCTGATCTGTAAAGTGATGAGCAAGTATATGCATTGTCACAATGAAACCCAATAGGAGCAAGCAACTTTGCTTGATTTCAGGTATACTGGTCGCCATATAAATTGAACTAATTAACGCAGTAGATTGGAAGCATCGGCATGTTTGAAAACTTAAGCCAACGACTGACGCAGTCATTAAAATCCATCGGTGGTCGCGGCCGGCTGACAGAAGACAATATAAAAGACACTTTGCGCGAAGTGCGCATGGCATTGCTGGAAGCCGATGTGGCGCTGCCAGTCGTGCGCGATTTTATCAGCCGGGTAAAAGAACGCGCGATTGGTGCTGAGGTTAATAAGAGCCTTACGCCTGGCCAGGTGTTTATTAAAATCGTCCAGCAGGAACTCGAGCACGCGATGGGCGAGGGGAATGTTCCTCTTAACCTGAGCACGCAGCCACCTGCGGTGATTCTGATGGCGGGTCTGCAGGGTGCCGGTAAAACCACCAGCGTGGGTAAGCTGGCACGTCATCTGCGCGAGAAGCATAAAAAGAAAGTGTTGGTGGTGAGTGCGGACGTCTATCGCCCGGCTGCGATCAAGCAGTTGCAGACCCTGGCCGCTGAGGTTGATGTTGAATTCTTCCCTTCGTCTACTGAGCAGAAGCCGGTTGCTATCGCGCAGGCTGCCATCGATTACGCCCGCAAAAAATTTCTTGATGTGGTGCTGGTAGATACCGCCGGCCGTACTGCTATTGATGAAGTCATGATGACAGAAATCCAGCAGTTACATACCGCAGTGAAGCCAATTGAGACCCTGTTCGTGGTTGATGCCATGACAGGCCAGGATGCTGCCAATACAGCCAAAGCCTTCAGTGAAGCACTGCCGTTGACCGGTGTCATTCTGACCAAGGTTGATGGTGACGCGCGTGGCGGTGCGGCGTTGTCGATTCGCCACATTACCGGCCAGCCAATTAAGTTTTTAGGGGTCGGCGAAAAGAATAGTGCGCTTGAGCCATTCCATCCGGAGCGCGTCGCCTCGCGTATTCTCGGCATGGGCGATGTGTTGTCGCTGATCGACGAGCTGGAAACCAAAGTTGATCGGGATAAAGCCGAGAAAGTTGCCCGCAAGGTCATGAAACAGGGCAAGTTTTCGCTTGAAGATTTCCGCGATCAGCTGGCTCAGATGCGCGATATGGGCGGTATGATGGGGCTGCTCGATAAAATGCCGGGCATGGGTAACATGAGCTCGCAGGTGAAAGGCCAGCTGGATGACAAAATGACCGTGCGCATGGAAGCTATTATTAATTCTATGACCCCGAAAGAGCGTGAACACCCTGATTTAATTAAAGGTTCACGTAAGCGTCGGATAGCCGCAGGGTCGGGCACTCAGGTGCAGGATGTGAATAAACTGCTGAAGCAATTTATGCAGATGCAGAAGATGATGAAAAAAATGAAAGGCGGTGGCATGGCAAAAATGATGCGCGGCCTTGGCGGTATGGGTGGCAAAATGCCTCCGGGAATGCTCCCCAAACGGTAGGCAGTCTGCTGACTGAGGCAAGGCTCAACGCCAGAGAAAACTTGCATTCAGACAAAAAATCAGTAGAATTGCCGGGCTCTCTGACTCAGGCTTGTCCGTGTCGGAGGCTTTTTTATTTACTTAACATTAAAAACTGTATCGAGGAACGTAATGGTAACCATTCGTTTACAACGTGGCGGCGCTAAAAAGCGCCCATTCTACCAGATGGTAGTAACTGACAGTCGCAATGCCCGCGACGGTCGTTTTATTGAAAATGTCGGCTTTTTTAATCCGCTTGCCCGCGGCCAGGAAGAGAAATTGCGTGTTGATTTAGATCGTGTTGACCACTGGGTGGGCAACGGCGCAACTTTATCTGAGCGCGTAAACAAGCTGATCAAAGATGCGCGTAGCGCAGCTTAAGTATTAATTTAAACGCATCTGGTGGCTATGAACTCAACATCTGAAACCGTCGTTATTGGCCAGCTTGGCGCAGTTTACGGCGTAAAGGGTTGGCTTAAAGTTCAAAGCTATACCGATGATGCGGAAGCCATTTTTGATTACAGCCCCTGGCAGATTATTAAGCAGGGCAAACCGCAAACAGTTCAGGTCGAAGAATGGCGTCGACATAATAAAGGACTGATTGCGAAACTGGCGGGTGTTGATGATCGCGATAAAGCTCAGGTGTATACCGGTGCTGATATTGTGATTGAGGCCGCACAGTTACCTGAGTTGCCAGAGGATGAGTTTTACTGGCGCGATCTGATTGGGATGACCGTGGTGAATACCGAGGGTTATAACATGGGGATTGTCGACCAGCTAATGGCCACAGCATCGAATGATGTGATGGTGGTGAAAGCGAACAGCAATGATGCGTTCGGCAGGTCAGAGCGACTGATTCCGTTTATTCAGAGTCAGTATGTGCAATCGGTTGACCGCGAAGCAAAGCGCATTGTTGTTGACTGGCCGTCGGATTTTTAATGGCTGCACAATTGCAGGTAGGGGTTATAAGCCTTTTTCCTGAAATGTTTCAGGCTATTACAGATAACGGTGTGACCGGTAGGGCAGTACGTGACGGGCTTCTTGAGCTTAAGCTCATTAATCCCCGCGACTTTACCCACGACCGGCACCGCACTGTCGATGACCGCCCTTATGGCGGTGGCCCGGGAATGCTGATGATGGTGCAACCGCTTACAGATGCGATTGCCGCAGCGAAGCAGGAACTGGGAGCCAGTACTAAGGTGATTTATTTGTCACCTCAGGGTCGCAAGCTCGATCATGCCGGCGCTAAGCAATTAGCTGAGCATGACAAGCTAATCCTGATTGCCGGTCGCTATGAAGGCATCGATGAGCGGGTTATTACCCGTCAGGTAGATGAAGAATGGTCGATTGGTGATTATGTGTTGAGTGGGGGTGAGTTACCCGCCATGGTATTGATTGATGCGGTAGCGCGATTAATACCCGGGGTACTCGGGCATCAGGATTCTGCCAGTGAAGATTCATTCGCTGAAGGATTACTGGATTGTCCTCATTACACACGACCGGAAGTTTTAGATGGTGAGGCGGTGCCCTCGGTATTACTGAGCGGTAACCATGAACATATTCGTCGGTGGCGACTGCAGCAGGCTCTGGGAAGAACCTGGTTACGACGTCCCGAATTATTAAACAACCTAGCTCTGACTGGCGAGCAGCAGGCCTTACTGGATGAATTCATTCAACAGTATCAGGCCACTGACAACAAATCGGGCGGTTAATCTAGGCAAGTGAGGCTATCATGGCAAAAGTAAGTCAAAATTTGATCAAAGCGATCGAAGATGAGCAGTTAAAAAGCGACCTTCCGGTTTACGCACCGGGCGATACAGTGGTCGTTAATGTTAAGGTTAAAGAAGGTAACCGTGAGCGTGTTCAGGCATTTGAAGGCGTGGTTATCGGTAAGCGTAATCGTGGACTGCACTCAGCTGTTACCGTTCGTAAAGTATCGAATGGTGAAGGCGTTGAGCGTACCTTCCAGGTACACAGCCCGATTATCGACAGCATTGTTGTGAAGCGTAAAGGTGCGGTTCGTCGCGCTAAGCTTTACTACCTTCGCGAGCGTTCAGGCCGTTCTGCGCGTATCCGCGAGAAACTGGGCGCATAATTTTGCGTGCAGTCAAAAAACCCGCCTCTGGCGGGTTTTTTTATGCCTGAAGTCAGGCACAATACCTGAACCTCTCAGGCTTCCCGGCAACTATCGGAGTGAACATGGACCAGCAGCAACAACTCGAGCAGTTACGAACTGAAATTGATGCGACTGATGGCGCATTAGTTGAATTGCTGCTGCGCCGCCGGCAGCTGGCCGCTGATGTCGGTAAGGTCAAGCGGGAGCTGGGTCAGCCTCTGTATGTGCCTGAGCGCGAAGCAAAGATGTTGGAAGACCGCCGGCAGCAGGCCGCCGCCGTCGGCTTATCTCCTGATCTTATTGAGGACGTACTGCGTCGTGTGATCCGTGAG
>CAYWXF010000053.1:0-14156 GCA_964462025.1 uncultured Pseudomonas sp.
TGCGGTGGTCGTTCGTCGCCCGCATTAAGGGGCGTATTGCTGCTCTGCTCCTGTACTTGCTGGAAGCGTTCGCTGAGTGCCGTAACCTTACGCTGTAGTTCATACAAGGCATCCGACTGCTTAGTCAGCAACTGATTCAGCGTTTCGATAGTGTCTTCCTGAAATGCCAGTTGGCTTTCGAGATCAGCAATACGCTGGTTAAGTTGGTTATCTTCGGTGGCAGCCATAGGCAAATGCCCCTGTTTATGTGTAGTATAGGAATTGCGGTGAATTACACCTTGTTCTGACAAAAAATTCAATCCTGGAGATAGGCATGAAGCAATTTAAAACACCACTGGCTATGACGATAATCGCATTAGCTGTAGTGGGTTGTACGAAACAACAAGAACCTTATCCTGTCAGCGAGCAGGCTCCTACTGAAGAGCGCGGCAAAATGGCCTACGCACTGGGTGCCTCGGTTGGTACGTTCGTTGATTCCAACTTAACCAGTCAGGAAGAAGTCGGTTATGAGCTGGACCGCAGTCTGGTTATCGCTGGCTTCGTTGATTCACTGAAAGCAGAATCAAAAATCAGCCAGGAAGAAGCGGATGAGCTGTTAGCTCAAATGCAGCAGGAATTTATGGAGCTGCGTCAGAGTGAACTGGGTTCTAAGGCCATGGAAGAAGGTGAAGCCTATCTTGCTGAGAACGCTAAAAAAGAAGGCGTGACGGTAACTGAATCGGGTCTGCAGTACGAAGTCATCAGTGCTGGCCCGGAAGGCGCGCCTACTCCGGAAGCGACAGATATCGTTGAAGTTCATTATGAAGGCAAGCTGATTAACGGCGAAGTGTTCGACAGTTCATTTGAGCGTGGTGAACCAGCAGTATTTCCACTGAACCGGGTTATTGCGGGCTGGACTGAAGGCGTGCAACTGATGCCGGTCGGTTCAAAATACCGTTTCGTGATTCCAGCTGATTTAGCCTATGGTGATCGTGAAGTTGGTGGTGGTGCTATTCCGCCTCATTCAACGCTGATTTTTGAAGTTGAATTGCTGGATATCAAAGAGCCGGCAGAAGAAGCGCAACCAGCTGAAGAAAGCGTGCAATAACAGCCGCTGAAGTCAGCAGGAAAGATACAAAAAAGCCAGTCAGATGACTGGCTTTTTTATTTGCTGCAGCTGCTTATTCAACTTCAGGCGAGGGAGCCTTCAGTAACTGGTATTGTTCCAGTGTCTGCATCAGCTGATCTTCAAATTCCATGCGTAGCTCAAGCGCTTCGCCAAGCTTTGACAGTGCTGCATCAAAGCCCGGTAAGGGCGCGTCCGGAGCTAAGTCACCGAAGGCATCGTTAAAATCAAGAGCAACTTCCGTGGTATCCGCAATTAGCGGGAACAGTCGGTTAGCGAGATCCCGTGCTGACTTGGGTAGCTCGGACGCGTTGCTAATCAACTGGTCATAAATTTCAAAGTGGCCGGCGGATACATAATCCATTAATAAACCGCAGAAGTCGCGCAGTTCATCTGTTTCCGGTAATACGTTATTTTCTTTCTCGTACGGCGGTAAACCCGCCAGCTTAAAGTACTCAATCAGCAATAACTGACGAGCCTGTAGCCAGTTATCTATTGCCTGGTGAGCGCCGGTCCATCGCTCTGTTGCTTGCTCATGACGACGTAACATGATCTTCCCCTAGGTGACTGATAGCCCCCATAATCGGATGATGCTAAGCTGGCGTCAACTCTTTTATCTTTGATCTGAGTAGCCTATGACCAAACCGAATCAACGCCCAGGCCCCGATGAGCCTGCCTGGTGGTTTATTGTCGCCGGCGGCGAGCTGGTGCTGCGCCGTGACGAGCCCTTACCCCCACATGGAATGTCGGCACAGATGCCGATGCCGGATCTCTCGGAATATAAGATTGTCTTCTTAGGCGAACTCCGGGAGCGCAGCTGTTATCTGGTGCTGGCGGACTACGGTGACACCCAGTTTGCCGAACTCGGTGAGTTTGGTAACGTGCGTGAACTGCTGACCGTTGGCGATGAGGAGCTGTTCGCGATCGCGGCGCGCGCTAAACAAGTCAGCGAATTCCTCTCGACCCATCGCTTCTGTGGTCGCTGCGGAGTGCGTATGCACCAAGTCGACTGGGAACTGGCGATGCACTGTCACAGTTGCCAGCATCGTTGTTACCCGCGTATCTCACCTTGCGTCATCGTCGCGATTCGCAAAGAGCGGCAGGTATTGCTGGCCCGCGGCAAGCGACATCCTGAAGGCTTGTTCTCGGTGCTGGCCGGTTTCGTTGAAGCCGGAGAAGCTATTGAGCGCACTCTGGAGCGTGAAGTAATGGAAGAGGCGGGCATAAAAATTAAGAACCCGCGTTTTGTTGGTACCCAGGCCTGGCCGTTTCCACACTCACTAATGATTGGCTTTACCGCCGAATGGGAATCAGGCGAGCTGCGACTGGATCCCTTTGAGCTGGAAGAGGGCGATTGGTTTGATATTGATAAGTTACCGCGCGTTCCGTCGGCAGGAACTATCGCCCGTAGACTTATAGATCGGCTAAAAACTGAAATTGATCAGGAAACCGCGAGCAGAGGCTGATAAAATGCCGCCCACTTAAGGTAACGGACTCGTATCGTCATGACTGAATTAAAAAATGATCTCTATCTTCGTGCTTTATTGCGCCAACCCACGGACCGGACTCCGATCTGGATGATGCGCCAGGCTGGGCGCTATTTGCCGGAGTACCGCGAGTTAAGGAAGCAAGCTGGCGATTTCATGAGTCTGTGTAAGAATCCGGAACTGGCCTGTGAAGTGACCCTGCAGCCACTGCGCCGTTTCTCGCTGGATGCTGCCATCCTGTTTTCTGATATCCTGACAATTCCCGATGCTATGGGGCTGGGGCTTTACTTTGAAACAGGAGAAGGACCTAAGTTTAAGCATCCGGTGCGCGATCTGCGGGCAATCGAAAAACTCGGCGTGCCTGATCCCGAGCAGGAGCTGCGTTATGTGATGGACGCAGTGCGCACCATTCGCCGTGAACTGAACGGCGAAGTGCCACTGATCGGGTTCTCCGGCAGCCCGTGGACCCTGGCTACTTATATGGTTGAAGGCGGCAGTACCAAAAACTTCAGCGAGGTTAAAAAGCTGCTGTTCGCTGAACCACAGGCTATGCACCTGCTGCTGGATAAGTTGGCGGACTCAGTCACCTTATACCTGAACGCTCAGATCGCCGCCGGTGCGCAAGCGGTGATGGTATTTGATACCTGGGGCGGCGTGCTGAGCCCGCGCGATTATCGTGAATTTTCGCTGCGTTACATGGAAAAAATTGTCAAAGGCCTGACCCGTCAGGCGGAAGGCCGGCAGGTGCCGGTTACCCTGTTCACCAAAAATGGTGGTGCCTGGTTGGCTGATATGGCCGCAACCGGTGCCGATGCGCTGGGCGTCGACTGGACCATGGATATGGGAACTGCGCGGGCCGCAGTAGCTGATAAGGTCGCCTTACAGGGCAATATGGATCCCAGTGTACTCTATGCATCCCCCGATCGCATTGAAGAAGAAGTCGGCCGTATTCTGGCCAGTTATGGCAACGGGAATGGCCATGTCTTCAACCTCGGCCATGGCATCCACCCTGAAGTGAACCCTGAGCATGCCGCGGCCTTTATTAATGCTGTCCATAAGCTAAGCCCTGACTACCACAAATAAAATCGCTGATTTGCGGTTAACCCCCTGTATTGAGCGGTAAGCGGAACTTCCGCTCGATACAGCTGCGTTACAATAGACCATCTGATTTCGTCTACCTTGCTGCGCAGTCTCTGGGGTGTTTATGGCTATTCGCAAACTATTTAATCCACTCACACTGTTTGTCGCAATCTTTGCACTGGCAGCGGCATACTTCTGGTTTATTCACGAGCCACAGACCGAGCAGCGGCAAGAGCAGGCTGCGGTACCGGTACGGGTGCAGATCGCAAAAATGGCGGAATACCGCGATGTCATTGAGGCTCTGGGAACGGCGCAGGCGAATGAGTCTATTGTCGTTACCGCGCAGGCGCAGGAAGTGGTGGTTGCCGTCCACTTTGACGACGGTGATATGGTTGAAGCCGGTGAATTACTGGTTGAGCTGGATGCCCGTGAAGAGCGCGCCCGGGTACAGGAACTGAAATTCCGGCTGGCAGAAGCGCAGCGCCAGTATCAGCGATTACTGGATCTATCCCGCCAGAACGCCGCCTCGCAGCAGCAACTTGAATTACAGGATGTACTGGTAAAAGAAACAACGGCCGCACTTGCGGTAGCCGAAGTGCGTCTGGCACAAAAGCAAATTATTGCGCCGTTCGCCGGCCGCCTTGGTATCCGTCATATCAGTGTCGGCTCACTGGTCTCCCCGGGTCAGGAAATCACCACGCTGGATGATGTCGCCCCCATTAAGCTTGATTTTAGTGTTCCTGAATTATACTTTGCCAGCCTTCAGATCGGCCAGAAGATCACCGCCCGTAGCGGTGCCTACCCGGGCGAAGAGTTTACCGGTGTCATCCGTGGTATTGATTCACGCGTTGACCCGCTTACCCGGTCAATTCTGGTGCGCGCGAATATCCCCAACGAAGACGCCAAATTACGCCCAGGCATGTTGCTGCGGGTAAATTTGCTGCGCAGCGTGGATACCACCATGATTCTGCCTGAAAAAGCGATCGTCCCGATGCAGGATCGCCACTACGTGTATGTGGTTGGGAGCGATAATGTCGCCCGCCAGACCGAAGTCGTGTTAGGGCGCCGCAAGCCCGGTATTGTTGAGATTGTCAGTGGTATTAAGCCAGGCACTAAAGTGGTGACCGAAGGCATGGTCCGTTTGCGTGACGGCGTCGCTGTTACCGTCCGGGAGGGCTAACCATGTTGTTGTCTGACGTTTCGGTCAAGCGTCCGGTATTCGCTTCGGTAGTCAATATTCTGCTGATCGTTTTCGGTATTGTCTGCTTTACCATGTTGCCGCTGCGCGAATACCCGGATATCGATCCGCCGGTGGTTTCTATTGATACGCGCTATAACGGCGCTTCAGCGGAAATTGTTGAAACCCAGATAACCCAGATCATCGAGGACCGCATCAGCGGCATCGAGGGCATCAAGAATATTAATTCGAGCAGCCGTAACGGCCGCTCGCGGATCAGTATTGAATTCACCCTGAATCGTGATATCGATGCCGCGGCCAATGATGTCCGTGACCGGGTGTCCCGGGTACTGGATAATTTGCCCGAACAGGTCGACCCGCCCGAAGTATCCAAAGCGAACTCCGACGAAAGCACTGTAGTCTGGTATAACCTGCGCAGTGAAACCATGAGTATTCTGGAACTCACCGACTACGCCGACCGCTATATTGTCGACCGGCTGTCGGTGGTTGACGGTGTAGCCCGTATCAACCTGGGCGGCGAACGGCGGTATGCGATGCGGATCTGGCTGGATCGGGAAGCCATGGCCGCACGTAATATTACTGTCGCTGACATTGAAAGCCGGCTCCGTTCAGAAAACGTCGAGCTACCGGCCGGTGAGGTTGAATCAGTCGATCGGGAATTTACTGTACGGGTTGCCCGCACCTATCTCACCCCGGAAGATTTCAAGCGCCTTTCCATTAAACGGGGCGACAATAATCAGCTGGTTCGCCTGGGCGAAGTCGCCCGTGTTGAGATGGATGCCGAAGACGATAAAACCGACTTCCGTGGCAACGGCATCAATATGATTGGTATCGGCGTCATCAAGCAGTCGAAAGCCAATACCCTGGAAGTAGTGGAAAACGTCCGGCACGAAATGGACTTAATCAGCCAGACCTTGCCCGGCACTATGGTCATTGTCCCCAGTTACGACTCATCCATATTTATCAAAGGTTCGATTGATCAGGTGTACAACACCCTTGCAATTGCTATGGGCCTGGTAGTGGTGGTGATTTATCTGTTCCTGGGCAATGTGCGGGCCACCCTGATCCCGGCAATCACTGTACCTGTCGCGATTATCGCGTCTTATATCGCGCTCTTTGCGATGGGGTTCTCAATCAACCTGCTGACATTGCTGGCACTGGTGCTGGCCATTGGTCTGGTGGTGGACGACTCGATCGTGGTGCTGGAGAATATTTATCGTCGGGTTGAAGCCGGCGAGCCGCCCCTGCTGGCGGCCTACCGGGGCGCCAGAGAGGTTGGGTTTGCGGTGGTCGCGACTACGCTGGTGCTGGTATCAGTATTTGTACCCCTGGCATTCCTGGATGGCAATATCGGGCAACTGTTCACCGAGTTTGCGCTGGCAATTGCCGCGGCGGTGGTATTTTCGAGTATTGCCGCGCTCACCCTGTCGCCAATGCTGGGCTCAAAGATCCTGCGCCGGCAGGAACGCTCAAGCCGTATTGGCCGTACTATTGAAAAAACCTTCAACTGGGTTGAGACAGGTTATGTACGCGTGTTACGCCGTACGCTGGCGTATCCGTGGATGGCGGCATTACTGGTTATTATCTCCGGCTTTCTGGCCTACAGCCTGGTACAACAGATCCCGCAGGAGTTTGTACCGCCGGAAGATCGCGGTACTTTCTATGTGCAGGTACGCGGCGCTGAAGGGGCGAGCTTTGAATCTAACGCAGCGCATATGCGCGAAGTGGAACAAATCCTGCTGCCTTACCTGGATAGCGGCGAAATCGACCGTCTGATCATCCGCTCGCCAGGCTGGGGCGGTTCAGCGGGTATCGCTATCGTGGGTGCCATTCCTTTTGATGAACGGGAGTGGTCAACCTTTGATCTGATGAAGGAAATTTCGGATAAATTGAATACCGTGACCGGCGTTCAGGCATTTGCCTTTATGCGCAGCGGCATCAGTGGCGGCGGCGGCCGGCCGGTGCAGTTTGTCCTGCAGGGGAATACTTATGAGCAGCTGGCGGCCTATCGTGACGTGGTCATTGAAGAAGCCAGTAAAAATCCGCAGTTGCTCAATATTGACAGTGATTTCCGCCAGACGTTACCGCAGTTGCTGATTCGGATCAATCAGGAGCGCGCCTCGGATATGGGCGTTTCGGTTGGCGATATCGGACGTACGCTTGAGACCATGCTGGGTCAGCGTCGTGCCACCACTTATCTGGACCGGGGCGAAGAATACGATGTTATTCTGGAAGGCGAACGCGCGGATTACCGTAGCCCGACGGCCATTGATAATATCTATGTGCGGTCAAACGCCAGTGGCGAACTGATCCCCCTTTCAAACCTGGTAACCATTGAAGAACGGGCCACCTCGGGCAGCCTGAACCGGTACAACCGCATGCGCAGTATTACCATTGAGGCCAACCTCGCTGAAGGCTACTCATTGGGTGAAGCGCTCGCTTACCTTGAGAACATCGTACAGGAGCAATTACCTGACGATGTCTCGATTGATTACAAGGGCGAGTCGCAGCTTTATAAAGAGAGCGGCAGCTCGGTCATCTTTGTCTTTATCCTGGCGCTGGTGATCGCCTATCTGGTACTGGCTGCCCAGTTTGAAAGCTTCGTGCATCCGCTGATCATCATGCTGATGGTGCCGCTGGCATTCCTGGGGGCAGTGATTGGCCTGTATATGGCCGATATGAGCCTGAATATTTACAGCCAGATAGGTATCGTCATGCTGATTGGTCTGGCCGCTAAAAACGGTATCCTGATCGTAGAATTCGTCAATCAGCTGCGCGATGCCGGTGTCGACTTTGATGAAGCGCTGGTGCGCGGTGCACAGCAGCGGTTGCGGCCTATCGTAATGACAGCCTTTACCACCATCATGAGCGCGGTGCCGTTAATTCTCGGCTCGGGGCCTGGTGCTGAAAGCCGGATGGTCATCGGTATGGTGATTTTCTGTGGCGTGGCGCTATCGGCCTTCCTGACGATTTTCGTGATTCCGTCGCTGTACTCATTGTTGGCCCGCAATACCACCTCACCCCTGCAGCTGACTCACAAGTTAGCGGAACTGCAGCGTGAGCACCCGGTTAGCGGACGCAACTAGCAAAGACAGGCTGCCAGGTTAAATATTCTTCTCTAATTCAGGGGGAATAACCGGTAGTCCGTCAAGAATATTAATACTGCGCCGTGGGTCGTTGGTGAAAATGCCATCGACCCCCATGGCCTTCATCTCATAAATATCTTCAGGTTCGTCCACGGTATAGACAAAAACCTTCAGCTTGCGCTGGTGGGCATCGTCGACAAATTCCTTAGTAACGAAATCAACATCGGCATGCACAGACCAGGCGTTCAGCTCTTCGGCAAACTGGGCGTAGGTTAGCGGGCAGGCAGAAGTCAGCGCACCAATACGTTGTTCCGGATGGTCGCGCTTAAGTTGCTGCAACCAGTGATGGTTAAAGCTGGAAATAAGCAGTTGCTCAGGCTTGAAATTGGCGGTGTTGACGGCGTTCAACAGATGGCGGGTGAGGCCGCGACGGATGTCGGCACCCTTGAGTTCAATATTGACCAGACAGCGGCCGTTAATAAATTCCAGCGCCTCAGTCAGGGTGGGCACCGGGTGCTGACCGAACACTTTCAACCGGCGTACCTGCGCCAGAGTCAGATCACACAGGCGGCCCGGATGAGCTGCCAGCCGGGTCAGATAGCGGTCGTGAAAGACAATCCACTCATCCTGCAGCGGATAGATGTCAAACTCAATGCCATCGGCACCGGCGTCCAGCGCACGGCTGAAAGCTGGCAGCGTATTCTCCGGTGCCTCAAAGCTGGCGCCGCGGTGTGCCAGTATCAGCATTGCGTTTAGTCGCGCTCACCGAGGACTTCACCCATACGGGTGATGTCGAGTGGTTTAAGGTCGTCGTCAAAGTCGATGACATCTTCAGGAAACAGCAAAATGACTGTAGAGCCTAACTTAAAGTGTCCCATCTCTTCTCCCTTTTTCAGGTGAATCGCCTGATCACCACTGGCAGGGTATTCCCAGCTATGCACCTTCGGGCCCCGGGGTGGTGTGACAGTGCCAGACCATACCGTGCCGATACTGGCCACAATAGTCGCGCCAACCAGAACCATGGCGAACTTGCCAAAGTCACTGTCAAAGATTGCAACCACGCGCTCGTTACGTGCGAACAGGTTAGGCACGTTGGCGGCAGTCATCGGGTTGACTGAGTACAAATCGCCGGGCACATAGATCATTTTGCGCAAAGTGCCGTCCCACGGCATATGGATGCGGTGGTAGTCGCGCGGCGCCAGATAAACAGTCGCAAAGTCGCCATTACGGAATGGATGGGCATCGCGCGGGTCGCCACCGATTAACTCAGTGAGGCTGTAGTAATGGCCTTTGGCCTGAAAGATACGGCCGTCTTCGATGTCGCCAAACTGGCTCATAGCGCCGTCTACCGGGTGGGCAAACTGATTGTCACCGGTTGCTTTGAACGGGCGCGCTTCTGGCTTCAGATAGCGGGTAAAAAAGTCATTAAAGGTCTTATAGTCTGATGGTTTTTCCATGATTGCTTCAGACATATCCACTTTATAGCGCCAGATGAAAAAGCGAATAAAAATCTGGGTCAGCCAGCCCCAGCGGGCGGCTGCGTACTTGCCAACCAGGCGTGATAAGCCATGTTTGGGGGTAAGGTGTTGTATCTGAACTTTAAATTTATCCAGGTTCACGTCTTCGATCCTTTAGCGGTAGCCCGTGATGGCTTTTTCAGCGTCATCGACTCAATAATGCGGTGGAAATTGTACAGCCTAAGTTCATGCAGGTCACCATCCACCACGGCTTGTTGTAATGCACAACCGGGGTCATCCACATGTTTGCAATCGCGGAATTTGCATTGCCCCAGAAACGGCCGGAAATCCCGGAAGCACCAGGCCACACGCTCCGGCTCCAGATGCCAGAGGGCAAACTCACGGATCCCCGGCGAATCAATGAGTACGCCGCCATCCGGCAACGGGTAACGGGTGGCGACTGTGGTGGTATGCTGGCCCAAACCAGAACCGCCGGAGATGGCTCCAACGCTGGCATCAATTTCCGGCAACAGCGCATTCACCAGCGACGACTTGCCAACTCCGGATTGCCCGACCACGATAGACACATGG
This sequence comes from uncultured Pseudomonas sp., assembly GCA_964462025.1. Classification (GTDB taxonomy): domain Bacteria; phylum Pseudomonadota; class Gammaproteobacteria; order Enterobacterales; family Alteromonadaceae; genus Pseudidiomarina. Next base: position 10,005 of record CAYWXF010000053.1, read on the forward strand.
TCTTCTAATACGTCGTGCAGCGGTTTAAGACCATCAATTTGTTTGGCACTGACCTGAAGCACCCGGTAGCCTATATCCTGGTACATCGTTAATGCGGCTTCGACCTGCTGTTGTTCTTCAGGCGTCAGCTCACTCATCAGGTCGGCTTTATTCAATACAATTACCGGGGTCACCTCAATATCTTCGCAGGCGACCAGATAGCGATCAATGATTTGCGTTGAAAATGCAGGTAACAGGCTGGATATAATCAGGATTTGGTCGACATTGGCAGCAACAGGCTTGAGGCCATCATAGTAATCCGGACGGCTTAACAAGGACCGCCGTGGCTGCACGGCTTCGATAACGCCGCCGACATCCTCTGCTGAGCTGGGATCCAGCCGGCGCCAGACCACTTCATCACCACAAACCAGTGATTCCACGGTACGGCGAATGTGACAACGCATGGGCGTGTCATCGGCAGTAGCAATGATGGCTTGCTGGCCGAACCGGCTGATCACCACACCAGCCTCGGGACCACCAACTGTATCTGCTGTTGTTTCGGGCTCAAGCCCGGCTTGATCGAGCCGCTTTTGCTGATTGGCGCGAACCCGCCGAATCTGACCTTTATTTAGACGTCGCTGTTTTGCCACCACTACCTACTTTATGAAAACCGGTTGAATTAAATATAATTCAGTTAATACTGGTAAGAATCATACCTTATTACGCACAATAGCGCCTGAAGTTAATTGTAACTGAACCCTAAAGGATAGTTGTTATGAGTTCCTCCGCAAGCCAAGCAGCACAGCGGTTAATCTGGATTGATCTGGAAATGACCGGGCTCGACCCGGACTATGATCATATTATAGAAGTAGCCACCATAGTAACCGACTATGACCTGAATATTCTGGCTGAGGGCCCGGTACTGGCGGTGCATCAGCCGCAGGCTAACCTGGCTAAGATGGATGACTGGAATGTGCGCACCCATACCGGGTCGGGTCTGGTGAAGCGGGTGCAGGAGAGTTCGGTCTCTGAGGCGGATGCCAGCAACGCGACCATTGAGTTCCTGCAGCAATACGTAACGCCTGGCAGCTCGCCGATGTGCGGTAACAGTATCTGTCAGGACCGGCGCTTTCTGGCGCGTCACATGCCGGAACTGGAGGCCTTTTTTCACTACCGTAACCTTGATGTCAGTACCGTTAAGCAGTTAGCGAAGTACTGGGCGCCGACGGTGGCGGAAGGTGTCACCAAGCAGGGAGCGCATACGGCGCTGGCGGATATTCGTGAATCGATTGAAGAGTTACGCTATTACCGTGAGCACTTTTTCATCGTTCAGGGCGAATAAGCTACAAAAACGGTTGCAAAGGCTACTGAATTCAGTAAAATTCGCCTCCGTTGTCACGTTTGGCAACAGAAGTTTTGCGGGAATAGCTCAGTGGTAGAGCACAACCTTGCCAAGGTTGGGGTCGCGAGTTCGAATCTCGTTTCCCGCTCCAGACTTCCTCCGAATAATTATCTTACCGATGCGGGAATAGCTCAGTGGTAGAGCACAACCTTGCCAAGGTTGGGGTCGCGAGTTCGAATCTCGTTTCCCGCTCCAGATTCCAGAAAACCCTGAACGCTGAATGAACACAGCTTTCAGGGTTTTTTTATGGCTGAAATTTGCTGCAGGGACTATGGTTAGTAAACCGTTCAATTCATTTGAAAGGAGCTAACTAATGGCGAAAGTTTTAGTTTTATATTATTCAATGTATGGCCATATCGAAACCATGGCGAACACTGTTGCTGAGGGCGTCAAATCGGTTGATGGTGTTAAAGTTGATGTGAAGCGCGTTCCAGAAACCATGTCAGAAGAGCAGTTCAGGGATGCCGGCGGAAAAACGGATCAGAGTGCTCCGGTAGTTAAAGTCAGTGACCTGACCGATTATGATGCGATTATCGTTGGTACGCCGACCCGGTTTGGCAATATGTCCGGACAAATGCGCACCTTCTTCGATCAGACCGGCAAACTCTGGCAGAACGGTTCACTGGCCGGCAAGCTGGCGAGTGTTTTTACCTCCACAGCAACCGGTGGCGGCGAAGAGATGACAATCACCTCGACCTGGACCACCCTGGCGCACCAGGGAATGATTATCGTGCCCTTAGGCTACACCCATTCTGCAATGATGGATGCCGACGCGGTCGGGGGCGGTACCCCTTACGGCGTTTCAACCATTGCCGGCGCGGATGGCTCCCGGCAACCCGATGACCGCGAAAAAACGCTGGCACGGCATCAGGGGGAGAAAGTTGCCAAACTGGCACTGAAACTATTCGGCTGATAATTCTCAGCCATCCCTCTTGACCTTCCCATGAGGGGAAGCTTTATCATAGTCTTATCTTCTGTGATCAGACTAACTGGCAGGGCTTCCCCATGACTTCAGGCAAACAACTTCAGTTTAAGGTAACAGGCATGAGCTGCGGCTCGTGCGTTAAGCGCGTGGAGAACGCACTGAGCGCCGTGCCTGGCGTTATCAGTGCCAATGTTAACCTGGCTACCGAGCAGGTGACGGTAGAAGCCGCCGCTTCAGTGAATGCCAGCCAACTGGCCGCAGCGGTTGAGAAAGGTGGCTACCAGCTCGAAGCTATGGGTGGCGCTACCAAAGCTGAAGCAGCCGCGGACAAGCCGTTTTACCGGCAGGGCTGGTTTCCGGTAGCTGGTGCTGCCTTACTGACGATCCCGCTGGTAGTGCCAATGATTGGCCTGTTATTTGGTAAGCACTGGATGTTACCGCCGTTCTGGCAGTGGTTGCTCGCCACGCCGGTGCAGTTTTACTTTGGTGCCCGGTTTTATCGTGCGGGCTGGCTGGCACTCAAAGCCGGCACGGGCAATATGGACTTGTTAATTGCGATCGGTACTAGTGCTGCTTATGGCCTGTCGGTGTACCTGTGGTTTACCTTTGCCGGTGATCATGGCGCCCCGGAGCTCTATTTTGAAACGAGCGCTGCGGTGCTTACGCTGGTATTGCTGGGTAAATACCTTGAGCACCGTGCCAAAGAAAAAACCACCGATGCCCTTCGCGCTCTGGAAAGCCTACGCCCGACCGAAGCCCGGATTCTGCGCGACGACAAGTGGATTACCGTAGCCGCTGCTACCGTGGCGAACGGACAAACCGTTAAAGTACTACCCGGCGAACGCATCCCGGTGGATGGCGAAGTCACATCAGGTCAAAGCAATGTGGATGAAGCGCTGATCAGTGGCGAAAGCATTCCTCTGCATAAAACGACCGGCGATAAGGTGATTGGCGGTTCAGTAAACCTCGATGGCGTGCTTCAGCTGCAAGCCTCCGGAGTCGGGGCTGAATCTACCTTATCCAAAATAATCCGCATGGTGGAGCAGGCGCAGGGCGCCAAAGCGCCGGTACAGGCACTGGTCGATAAAGTAGCCGCTGTGTTTGTGCCCGTGGTTTTAGTGGTGGCGCTGCTGACCTTACTCGGCTGGGGGCTGATTGCCGATGCCTGGGTTGCCGGTATTCTCAATGCCGTGGCGGTGCTGGTTATTGCCTGCCCGTGCGCGTTGGGGCTGGCTACACCTGCTGCCATCATGGCCGGTACCGGCACTGCCGCCAGGCTGGGTATACTGGTAAAGGATGCCGCTGCGCTTGAGCAAGCTAACCAGGTTGACCTGGTGGTGTTCGACAAAACCGGCACGCTCACTATGGGGCAGCCGGTGCTCACGCAACTCACCGCGCTCGATGGCACTGATAACAAACTGCTGGAACTAGCCTGTTCACTACAGCAACACAGTGAACACCCGCTCGGCAAAGCGGTGGTAGCAGCGGCGGAACAACAGCGGATCCGGCCGCGTGATACAGATGATTTTCAGGTAGTGGCAGGGCATGGCGTCAAAGGCTCGCTGGATGGCCAGCAGCTGCTGATGGGAAGTAGTCACTGGATGCGCGAGCTTGGCTTAGAGCTGCCGCTGGATCGCATCGAAAGCAAAGGCGCGTCGGTCGCCTGGCTGGCGCGGCAGAATAACGGGGAAACAGATCTCATCGGGCTGTTTTGTTTCCGCGACGCGGTGAAACCCGAAGCTAGCCATACGATTCAGAAGCTGCAGCAGCAGGGGATCCGGGTAGCTATGTTAACTGGTGACAGCCAGGCCAGCGCTGAGGTGGTTGCCGCTGAGCTTGGTCTTGA